>NZ_JAHKSP010000015.1:0-82865 GCF_021733735.1 Mycetohabitans sp. B2 | reverse complement strand
AGTTAACATCGGGCGCGCCAGCTTACAAGCCGCGCCACGCCGAGATGTGGGTAAAGATCAGCCCGCAGCCGGGGGAGGCGCTTGCGCGCACAATGCGCTTGACAGGCATGCAGCTGCGGCTGCAGCTGCACGTGTCATGACGCGGGCCATGTGCGCGCCGAGCAGCGCGCGCGCAGGCCTTCACGTGTGCGTCCTGTGACTGTGCGCCGCACTCCTGTACACCACACCATGGCGACGGACGACGTATCCGCTAGAATCCAGGATTTAGTCTACCGGGCAGCGCCCGAATGGAACCCGCGATGCTTTCATCGATAGCCGCAGTCGCGCTAGGCGGCGCGCTCGGCTCGCTGCTGCGCTGGGTGCTCAGCACGCGCTACAACCCCCTGCTTCCCGCGTTGCCGCTCGGCACGCTCGCCTCGAATCTGATCGCCGGTTATGTGATAGGCGTGTCCATTGCGTACTTCGGCAAGCATGCGGATCTCGCGCCGCAATGGCGGCTATTCGTCATCACCGGCTTGATGGGTGGCTTGTCGACGTTTTCGACGTTCTCCGCCGAAATCACCGCGCATCTGCAAGCCGGGCGCATCGGCTGGGCCGCCGGCGAGGCCGCGATCCATCTCGCCGGCTCGGTGCTGATGACGCTGGCCGGGCTGGCCAGCGTCATATGGCTTCGCCGCTAGCGGCTAGCGGGGCGATGCTTCCGTCGGTTCGCCCGCACGCTGCGTTTGCGGCAGCGCGCCAAACCAATCCTCGCAATAGCGCAGCAGCGCGGGCGCATCGCTCAGCAGCCGTCCGCGGGTCGCAACGTAGCCGTCCGGACGAACCAGGTAGAAGCACGGGCGCGTGCGTCCGTAGCTAAAGGCCAGCGATGAGGCGGTCTCGCCCGCTACATCGCACGGCTGTTGCGTATCGCTCACCCGCCATGTCCGCACGCGCGCACGAAGCAATGCCTCGACCTTGGCAGCAAAACCGCCCAAGGCGCCGGCCTCTTCACGCGCGCGCGACTCGTCATCGTCAGCCGACACAAGCATCAGCAAAGTAAAACTCGCCGGATCGTACAAGTCGAACAGGCGAGCCACATACGGCACTTGGCCGAGCGGGCCATCCATCACATGCACCAATGCGTCCGGTGCCCGCTCGCCAGCGCGCACGCCCCCGTCGAGTGGGCACTCCAACGTCAGCGGGCTGCGCCGGTACTGAATCGCAAGCTCGCTCACGGCGCGGCGCGCAGCATCACGAACCGGCCCGAGCGAAGCGATCAGCGGCATCAGCCGGTCGCGCACGAGCCGCAGTACGCCGTGATCGGCCTCGACCAGATGCGTAGCGAAGCTGGTCTGCCGCAGCACGCCGCGCTCAATCGGATTGCGCTCGAGATGGTACGTCTCGAGCAAGTGATCCGGAGCACCGCCGTTGAGCACCTGCGCCAGTTTCCAACCTAGGTTCAGTGCCTCATGGATCCCGGTGTTCATCCCCTGCGCACCCGCTGGGCTATGCACGTGCGCGGCGTCTCCGGCCAGGAACACGTTGCCGGTGCGCAGCCGCGCCACCATCCGGCTGTGAATGTGGAAATAGGAGGACCACGCTAGTTGCGACAGCCGCACCGGCACATGAATGCGGCGCTCGACCCACTGCTGGCATTCGTCGAGCGAGGGACCGTTGCCATCGTCCGTCCCGCGTTGCCGATCCTCGACATCGTCGAGCTGTGCCGGGTAGTCTCCAGCGCGGCGGCGTTCGCGCTGCATGCTCGCCCCGGCAGCCGGCGCCGATGTGGCAGGTAGCAGCCCGGTGCGCACTGCAGCCTGGTGCGCCGCGCCAAGCGGCGGCCGGTCCGCGATCAGCCGGTAGCGATCACCGCCCAGCGGAAAGACCCCTGCCAATCCGTCAGCCGTGGCAAACAATTGGAATTCATCGACCGGCAATGTCCAATCCACGCGCAAATCCGCCAGCAGGAATGACTGGTCAAGCGTTTCGCCGGCAAACGCGACGCCCAGTAAGTGGCGCACCGTGCTGTGTGCGCCGTCGGCACCAACCAGATACCGTACCCGCTGCGTTTGCACGCGCCCATCGGGCAGCCGCAGTGTCGCGTCAACCCCGGCTACGTCCTGCTGCAGCCCGATCAGCTCGACGCCGCGCTCGATGTCCACGCCCAATGTGTGCAGATGTTCAGCGAGAATCCGCTCCGTCTGCGACTGATCGACGAACAGCAGGTAAGGATAGCGGGTCTGCAGCGGGTCAAAATCGAGCCGCAGCAGCGTTTGCCCATTCGAGTACAGATGGGCAGCGCGGCCCCGATGCCCGATCTCGATGAACGGCTCCACCACGCGATGCAACTCGAACAATTCAAGCGTACGCGCCTGAATTCCGATCGCGCGGGAGGTGGTGGCGGGACACGGCGCGCGGTCGATGACGCGCACCGCAATACCCGCGCGCGCTAGGCTCATTGCGGCGGCCAGTCCCGTCGGGCCGGCGCCCACGATCAGCACCTGCGGTGGCTGTAGCGAAGAATGGGCCATGCTGCACTCCATCACTGCTGTTCGGTTCAGTTTAGACCATTCGGCGGCGCTTCCCATGCGGCAGCGCGACAGCAAGCAACGCGCCTAGCCCAGCGTGCACCTGAATTTGGCGATGATGTATCTAACCCGCCGCGATTTCGTACGCGGCTGGCGCGCCTATGAGTGGCGCCATGCAACGTTGGCGAGGCCCCACACGATCGACTTGCCGCGCTGGCACGGCGATGTGCCGCTGGCGGACCAAACGCTGCTGGTCCACGCGGAACAAGGGCTCGGTGACACGTTGCACTTTGTGCGTTATGTGCCGCGGCTGGTGCCACTTGCCGCGCACGTCGTGTTGCAAGTACAAGTCGAACTGGCACGCCTGCTCGAGCCGTTCTGCGCGCGCCATCGCATCACGCTCGTGCATGATGGCACGCGGCTGCCCCCCTGCGACTGCCATGTTCCATTGCTGAGCCTGCCACGAGTGTTAAACCTGGATGACCAGACGCTGCACGAGACCAGCGTGCCGTATCTGCAAGTGCCGCTCGCGTATCAGCACAAGTGGCAAGGCCGCCTCACACGCCACGCACCGAGCCGGATTGGCCTCGCCTGGTCCGGCCGCATACAGCCGAACGAAACCCGAGCAGTGCCGTTCGATGTGCTCAAGCCGTTGCTGGCACTGCCGCAGATTGACTGGTTCGTGCTGCAACGTGACTGGACTCGCGCCGATCTCGACGCGTTCAACGCGATGCAGGCTACGCACGTGCATCGGCTGGACGCAGCGATCGGCGATTTTGCCGACACCGCCGCCATCATCGAGCAATTGGATGCCGTGGTATCGGTCGACACGTCGATCGCGCACCTGGCCGGCGCGCTGGGCGCACCACTTTGGTTAATGCTGCCGTTCGCGGCCGACTGGCGCTGGTTCGAGGACCCGCACCGCACGCCGTGGTATCCGCGCGCGCGCCTGGTACGGCAACGCGTAGCCGGCCAGTGGGAGGATGTGGTCTCCCGGATCCGGGACGAGATCGCCGCCACGACGGCGCGCACACACGCCTAAGCCAGCTTGTACCGATTGCGTGCCGCCTCGCTGCGGTACAGGGCCAGCGTCGCGATCAGGCCGCACAGCGCGGCAGCCGACATCCACAAACCCGGCGCCGCCTGGTTGCCGGTCACATGGATCAGGTAGGTCGAGATCGCCGGCGTGAAGCCGCCGATGGTCGTGGCCAGACTGTACGCGAGCGAAAACCCGACGGTGCGCACCTCAACGGGCATCACCTCGGTCAAGCCGACCACCATGGCGCCGTTATAGCATGCGTAGATGAACGAGAGCCACAGCTGCACCGCCAGCAACCGCTCGAACGAGGGCCGCGCAACCAGCCATTGCATCGCCGGATACACGCTCACCAGGGCGATCAGCGTGAACGCAATCAGGATTGCACGGCGCCCGATTCGGTCCGACAGTGCGCCACTGACCGGCAGCCAGAACAAATTCGACAGGCCGATGCAGATCGTCACCACGAGCGTATCCACAGCAGACAGCTTGAGCACCTCCTTGCCGAAGGTGGGTGTGTACGCGGTGATCAGATAAAAAGACACCGTGGTCATGATGACCAGGCCCATGCCGGCGATCACCGTGCGCCAGTTCGCGACCATCGATGCGAAGATCTCGCCCATCGTCGGGCGATGCTTGCGCGCCAAAAATTCGTCAGTCTCCGTCAGCGATCGCCGGATCAGGAACAGAAACGGAACGATCAGGCAACCGATTAGGAAAGGTATCCGCCAGCCCCACTCACCCATTTGGTCGGCCGGCAACACGCGGTTCAGGATCACGCCGAGCAACGCGGCAAAAACCACCGCCACCTGCTGGCTACCCGACTGCCACGCGCAGTAGAAGCCCTTGCGCCCCTTGGTTGCGATCTCCGCCAGATAGACCGATACGCCACCAAGCTCGACCCCGGCGGAGAAGCCTTGCAGCAGCCTACCGGCCAGCACCAGTGCCGGTGCCGCCAGCCCGATCGTCGCATAGCCGGGCACGAGCGCCACCGCCGCGGTCCCAACCGCCATCAGCAACAAGGTCAAGATGAGGCCCTTGCGGCGCCCATGATGATCGATGTACGCCCCTAACACGATCGCCCCGAGCGGGCGCATCAGGAAGCCGGCGCCAAACACCGACAACGACAGCATCAGCGACGCGAACGCACTGCCAACCGGGAAGTACGTCTTCGCGATCGCCGACGCATAGTAGCCGTAGACCATGAAGTCGTACATCTCCAAGAAATTGCCACTGGTCACGCGGAATACGGCACGCACTTTCGATTCTGACACGGTTGTCGCAGTCATCTGGCCTCCTGAGGAAAAACATCGACGGTTAGAAGCGGGTCTCGCGCGCCGCGCGCAGAAACGTATCGAGCAGCGGCGTACAGTCAAGCAGTTCGGCGCCGCCCGCGCGGTGGAATTCGGGATGCCACTGGACGCCGACGACGAACGGCGAGCGGCGATAGCGCACGGCCTCCACTAGGCCGTCGTCGGCCGAGATCGCCTCGACGCTCAGGTCACGCCCGACAGTCTTCACCGCCTGGTGGTGAATCGAGTTGACCAGCGCGTCGCGCTTGCCGGGGAACAGGCTGGCCAGCGTCGAGCCTTCCGGAAATAGGATCGCATGACGATGCCGGTCGTATTGCTCGTTCACATGAGGCACGGCGTTGGGCAGGTCCGTGGCGATGTCCTGGTACAGCGTGCCGCCGAACGCGACGTTGATCAATTGGCATCCTCGGCAAATGCCCAGCACCGGCTTGCCCGACTCGATGAATTCGTGCAGCAGTTCCAGTTCGTACATGTCCCGCACGCGGTCGCCCGGCCACTCGAGCCGCGCGCCACTGTCTGCATAGGTTTGCGGCGACACGTCGGCGCCGCCTTGCAACACCAGACCATCCAGGTGACGGGCATAATCGCGCAGCCTGATGTTGCTAGGATGCAGCATGCCGGCATGCCCGACCGTGGGGATCATCATCACGAGCACGTCGCGCGACATCACCCAATGCGCGACGGACTCTTCCAGGTATTGCAGCGTCTTACCGCGCAGGCCCTTGCCGCCCGGCTCGGGATGGAAGATGCGCGCCGACACCCCGATGCGCAGCGTACGCTGCGTGATGCGCTGGCCGGCACGGTCGAATAGTTGCCGTGCACGCGCGGCGATGATGCGCCCGAACACGCTCCACGCCGAATCGGACTGTTTCAGGTAATTGGGCCGCGACGCCGGCTCACGCGCATACGCCTGCGGCGGCGGATGAGAGGGCGTGCCGAAGTCGGGCACCGTTTGATAGAGATCCTTGGGCGGCGCGCCCGAGGGCACGCCGCCCGCCGTTTCGGCCTCGGGTTGCGGCTTGACGCAGAAGGCATCGGCGGCCGGCGGCGCTGGCGCCGCGCCTTGCGCCACAGGGACGGCGGCCGCGGATTCAACGAAGCGGGGAGTCGAGTGTTCGCTCATGGTGAATCGTCAGACGTGCAGAACCGCACATTTTCAGCCAGGGTTCGCGCATTATCCGCCGTTCACCGCGCACGGGCAAACAACGGCCTTCATTCGCATACAATGCGTGCACGGCACGATGTTTTCCACGACGCCGCCACGACCCCGCATTGCTTGCCGGATGGACTTCGATCATGACAGTTTCCCGCACCGCTGATTTCACGCCGCTGCCGCCGTTGTCGGCACTTGCCGCCGCGCTGCAGGCCGGCACGAGCACCAGCCGCGCGTTGGTCGAGACCGCACTTGAGCGGATCGCCGCGCCGCACGGGCAAGGCCGCTCGGTGTTCATTCAGGTGCACGCGCAGGCGGCTCGCCAATGCGCGGATGCGCTGGACAAGCTGCGCGCCGCCGGCACGGTGCTGTCGCCGCTGATGGGCGTGCCGGTCGCGATCAAGGACCTGTTCGACATCGCCGGCCAGGTCACGCGCGCGGGCTCGGTCGTGTTGTCTGACGCGCCGCCCGCCCGCACCGATGCGAGCACGGTCGCACGGCTGCAACAAGCCGGCGCGGTCATCATCGGACGCACCAACATGACCGAGTTCGCCTTCTCCGGCCTGGGACTGAACCCCCACTACGGCACGCCGGCCTCGCCATGGCAGCGCACCGCCGGCGACGCCGAACGCCGCATTGCCGGCGGCTCGTCGTCGGGGGCGGCCGCGTGCGTTGCCGACGGGATGGCTGCGGTTGGGCTCGGCACCGACACCGGCGGCTCGGTCCGCATCCCAGCCGCGTTGTGTGGGTTGACCGGCTTTAAGCCAACCGCGCGGCGCATTCCGACCGATGGCGTGGTGCCCCTGTCCTCGTCGCTCGACTCGGTCGGCCCCATCGGCTCGTCGGTCGCCTGCTGCGCCCTCATCGACCGGATCTTGGCCGGCCTGCCGCCTGTCGTGCCGCCGGCGCGGCCCATCGAAGGCGTGCGGCTCGGCGCGCTGACCCACCTGATGCTCGACGACATGGACCTGAGCGTGGCGCGCGCCTATGACGACGCCCTCCAGCACCTTTCGGCGGCCGGCGCGCGGGTCAGCGAACTGCGTTTCGCGCCGCTCGAGCGCCTCGCGCACATCAACCGGCTGAACCTGCCATCGATCGAGTCGTTCGCATGGCACCGCAAGCTGATCGAAAACCGTGCCAGCGACTATGACCCGCGCGTACTGGCCCGCATCCGCAAGGGCGAGCACGCTAGCGCGGCCGACTATATCGAGTTGCTGCGCGAGCGAGCCGACATCATCGCGCAGGCCGAGCCGCTATGGCACAGCTTCGATGCCATCGTCTGTCCGACCGTGCCCATCGAGCCGCCGCGCATCGCGGAACTGCAAGCGGATGACGCTGTCTATGCGCGCGTCAACGCAACGATACTGCGCAACCCGAGCCTGATCAATTACCTCGACGGCTGCGCGCTGTCGTTGCCGTGCTCGCGTCATGGCGAAGCGCCGGTCGGCCTGATGCTGGCCTCAGGCACTGGTCGCGACACTGCCCTGCTCATGCTGGGCCGCGCGGTCGAAGCCGTGCTCGCACCGCTGCGATGACCGCATGCCGGCCTTGTGCGACGTGCCCCGACGTGTCCTCACTGGGTAAAACACTATGAATGATTCTTTGAGAGTGCGCCGTGAGCGACGCCTACTGGTCCTGCTGGGACTGGCCTGCGTCGCCCTCATCAGCGGCGCGTTGTATCTGCAGTACTTCAAACACGAAGATCCCTGCCCGTTGTGCATCATCCAGCGCTACTTCTTCTTGCTGATCGCCGTGTTCGCATTCACCGGCGCGACGCTACGGGGGTGGCGCGGCATCGCGGTATTGGAGACACTGATCGTCGTTGCGGCGGCCGGCGGGATGGCCGCCGCGATCCAGCATATCGAGGTCCAGGCCAATCCGTCGTTTAATTGCGGCTTCGACGCACTCGAGCCGATCGTCGATGCGCTGCCGCTCGCCAAGCTGTGGCCCGGCGCGTTCAAGGTCGCGGGACTGTGCGAGATACCGTACCCGCCGATCCTTGGCTTGAGCCTGCCACAATGGGGACTGATCGCGTTCGGCCTCATGTTCGTGCTCGTCTCGCGCAGTCTATGGCGCACCCGCAAGCTGCGCGCATCGCGCCAAGCATGAGGCGCGATGCGTGAGGTGTGAGGTGTGATGCTGAGCGCCTAATATCCGGGTGAGCGCTGATCCGCGCAGCACCGAACACTGTTGCGCGATGCCACCTGGCCATCCCCCGTCATCGCTCCATACGCCATTGCAGAAGTCCTTTCATCGGCGCTGCTTTGCCCGTGCCTGCGCAGCGGCCAACAGGCCCCCACGCGGAGCGATCCGCGAGGCATCGGGCCTACCCAATTGGCTCGGATGACGTGCCCAATCGGTATCGAGGGCGTGGCAAGCAAGGCGCCCACGTCGATGGCGATCGCCGTAGCGGCACAACTGTTGCGTGTGGTAGAACAACGCCATCCCTACACGATGTCACAGTCGCCATGAACCCGATCCTCGCAGACAAGATCACGCACGCGCCGAAAGCGGAGCTGCATATCCATATCGAGGGCTCGCTGGAGCCAGAATTGATTTTCGAGCTGGCCCGCCGCAACGGCGTTGCGCTGCCGTACCCGACAATCCAGGCGCTGCGCGACGCGTACGCGTTCACCGACCTGCAGTCGTTTCTGGATATTTATTACGCCGGCGCAAGCGTGCTGCTGCACGAACAGGACTTCTACGACATGACTGCGGCGTACGTCGAACGCGCCATGGCCGATCACGTCGTCCATGCGGAAATCTTCTTCGACCCGCAGACACATATCGAACGCGGCGTGTCGATCGAGACCATGGTGACCGGTATGGAGCGGGCGCTGGCGCAGGCCGACGCGCGGGGGCTTTCCAGCAAGCTGATCCCGTGCTTTCTGCGCCATCTGCCGGAAGAACATGCGTTGCAGACGTTCGATGCCGCGCTGCCGATGTTCGAGCAGTATGGGCACAGGCTGATCGGCGTTGGACTAGATTCATCCGAGTACGGTCATCCTCCGTCCAAGTTCGCACGCGTGTTTGCCCTCGCGAAGGAGCGGGGCTTGAAGCTGGTCGCCCACGCGGGTGAAGAGGGGCCGCCGGCATACGTCGTCGAGGCGCTCGACGTACTGGACGTACATCGCGTCGACCACGGCGTGCGCAGCATCGAGGACGCGGCATTGGTCGCGCGGCTGGCGGACGCGCGTGTTGCGCTGACCGTGTGCCCCCTGTCAAACCTGAAGTTGTGCGTCGTCAACGACATGACCGAGCATACGCTGAAGCGGCTGCTGGATGCCGACGTGATGGTGACGATCAATTCCGACGATCCGGCTTATTTCGGCGGCTACATCAACCAGAATTACCTGGCGATCGCCGACGCGCTGAAGCTGACCGACGACGAGTTGTACAAGATCATCCGCAACGGATTCGAGGCATCGTTCATCACCGACGCGCAACGCGCGGCCTACCTGTCATTGCTGGACGCATACTGGCATACGCCGCAAGCCCAGCCATAACGCACTGAAGCGGAACTTAGGAGAAACAAACTATGGAAAGTCAACGCGGCGCGGCAGCCAACGCTTCGCTGCTGAAGCGCTTCTTCGGCGTGCGCGAGAACGGTTCGAGCGTGCGCACCGAGGTGGTGGCCGGCATCACGACGTTTCTGACGTCGATGTACATCATCGTGGTCAATCCTGCCATCCTGTCACAGGCGGGCATCCCATTTCCGGCCGCGCTCAGCGCCACGGTGCTGGTTAGCTTCGCCGGCAGTTGTGCGATGGGCTTGTACGCGCGCAACCCGGTGCTAGTCGCGCCCGGCATGGGGATGAATGCGCTGTTTGCGTTCGTCATGGTGCACGCCGGCAAGATGCCGTGGCAAACGGCGCTGGGCTGCGTGTTCTGGGCGGGCGTGATCTTCGCGGTGCTGGCCGCCTTCAACGTGCGTCGGCTCGTGGTCGACGCGATCCCGGCCAATCTGCGGCACGCGCTGTCGTGCGGCATCGGTCTGTTCATCTCGCTGATCGGGCTGGTCAATGCGAAATTTGTGATTTCCGATCCGGTGACCATCGTGCGTGCCGCGTCGCTGAACCCGGTGATCGTTACGTTCCTCGCCGGCCTGGCGGTCACCACGGTGCTGGTGGCACGTCGCGTCACCGGTGCGCTGATGATCGGCATTGTCGTCACGACGATCCTGGCGATCCCAATCGGGCGCCTGTGGGGCGACGGCAGCGCGTACTGGCCGGCGGCGATGGCCATGCCCACGCTGGTGAACTGGCACGGCCTGGTCGCAGCGCCGGACTTCTCCGCGCTGTTTCAACTGGACCTGGTCGGGGCGCTGAAGGTCGCATACTGGCCGTTTATCTTCGTGATGCTGTTCACTTCGTTTTTCGATGCGCTGTCCACATTCATGGCCGTGTCCAACGCCGGCAACCTGCTGGATGCCGATGGCAACCCGCGCAACATCCGGCAATCGATGATCGTCGACGCGTTCTCGGCACTGGTGTCCGCGCCGCTGGGCACGTCGCCGGCCAACGCCTACATCGAGTCGGCTGCGGGCATTTCCGCGGGCGGGCGCACCGGGCTGGTTGCGGTGGTCGCCGCGGTGTGCTTCCTGCCCTTTCTGTTCCTTTCTCCGCTGCTGTCGCTGGTGCCGGCGATTGCCACCGCCCCGGCGCTCGTGCTGGTCGGCGTGTTCATGATGGAGCCGATTACGCGGATCGAATGGCACCGTTTCGATGAGGCGATACCCGCGTTCATCGCGATGATCCTAATTCCGCTCACGTACTCGATTACCGCTGGCATCGCGTATGGCTTTCTGGCCTTTGTCGTGCTGAAGCTGTTCGTCGGCCGGGCCCGCGAGGTCAAGCCAGCCATGTGGGCGAGCGCGGCGCTGTCGGGGTTGATGCTGGCCCAACTCTGATTTGCTTTGACCGCAGGACAACCATGGCCCAGACTGTTTATCGCGCCAGGCTCCTCGTCTTCGATGCGCCGTTCGATGGTATCTATCCGGGCGCTGAGCAACGGGCGAGCTTCAACGAGGACGGCGCGCTGCTCGTCGAGCATGGCCGCGTCGTCGCCAGCGGCGCCTACGATGCCGTCGCACCGCGCATCACCGCGCAGGCGAGCGTCATCTCGTTGCGCGACAAGCTGATCGTGCCCGGTTTCATCGACACGCATCTGCACTTTGCGCAAACTGAGATCATCGCCTCGCCCGCGCCTAGCCTGCTGCCATGGTTGCAGACGTGGACCTTCCCGGCCGAGCGCCGCTTCGAGGACGCGGCCTACGCGCGCGAGGTCGCCGACTTTTTCCTGGACCAGCTACTGGCGGCCGGCACGACCAGCGCGGCAGTGTATTGCAGCGTGCATCCTCAATCGGTGCACGCGTTGTTCGAGGCCAGCCACGCGCGGAACCTGCGGCTGATTGCCGGCAAGGTACTGATGGACCGCAACTGCCCGCCGTTTCTGCGCGATACCGCGCAAAGCGGCTATGACGACAGCTTAGCGCTAATGACACGCTGGCACGGTACCGGACGCCAGTTGTACGCATTGACGCCGCGCTTTGCGCCGACCTCGACACAGGCACAACTGGACGCATGCCGCACGCTGGCCGCCGCCCATCCGGACGTATTCATCCAAAGCCATGTGGCCGAGAACACCGACGAGATCGCCTGGGTCGCGCAGCTGTTTCCCGGGCACCGCAGCTACCTAGACGTCTACGAGCACTACGGGTTGCTAAGGCGCCGCGCGATCTACGGCCATTGCATCCACCTGGATGACGTCGACCGCGCACGCATGGCCGCCTGCGGCGCGCTCGCGTCGCACTGCCCGACCTCAAACCTGTTCCTGGGTAGCGGCCTGTTCGACTTTGAGGCGGCCGACGCCACCAACATGCCGGTCGCTTTGGGTAGCGACGTCGGCGCAGGAACCTCGTTCTCGATGCTGCAGACGATGAACGAAGCCCACAAGATCGCGCGCCTGCGCGGGTACCATCTAAGCGCGTTGCGCATGTTCTGGCTGGCCACCGCTGCGGCCGCTCACGCACTTGAGCTGGCCGGGCACATTGGCACGCTGGCGGCGGGCAGCGAGGCGGATTTTATCGTGCTGGACCCGGCCGCCACCACGCTGCTCGCGCGCCGCACCGCGCAGGCGGACTCGCTCGAGGCGCTGCTATTCGCGTTCGCGCTGCTCGGCGATGATCGTGCGGTCGCGCACACGTATGCCGCAGGCCGCCTGGTCCATTCAAGGGCCACGCCGCCCGAACTCGCGGTCCAGCTGCGATAAGACCGATAATCCACGAACTGCCGGAACAGGCCGGGCAGCGCGTGAATCGTCGTTTGCGCATCCACGGCCTGCGGATAACCTCATTGATGACCGAAGCTTTCCTCGTTTGCGCCGGCAGCGTCGCACTCGCCGAGATCGGCGACAAGACACAGCTGCTATCCCTCGTGCTCGCCGCCCGCTATCGCAAGCCCTGGCCAATCGTGTTCGGCGTGCTGGCCGCCACGCTGGCGAACCATGCCGGCGCAGGCGCGCTCGGCCAGTGGTTGTCGTCGCTGCTCACGCCCGACGCGATGCGCTGGGCGCTCGCGCTGTCGTTCATCGCAATGGGCGCGTGGGTGCTGGTGCCAGATAGATTGCGCGCCGAAGACGCGCGGCCCGCGCAGACCCGGCTGGGCATTTTCGGCACGACGGTGCTCACGTTCTTTATCGCGGAAATGGGCGACAAGACGCAGATTGCGACGATCGCACTGGCCGCGCGATTTCACGACCTGCCGAGCGTGGTCATCGGCACCACGCTCGGCATGATGCTTGCCAACGTGCCAGCGATTTTCCTAGGCGAGCGTTTTGCCCACCGGTTGCCCACCACCGCAGTGCACGCGGTGGCCGCGGTCATGTTCATCGTGCTCGGCGTGCTGGCACTGTGCGGCATCGACCTTAGCAGCCAATAACCCCGTTGGGTGGTCCATGACCCCGTTAAGCCGCAAGCACTCGGTGCCCCGCACTTGCGCTCAGCGCCCCACACTCGGTGACGCAGCCGAGGCCGGCTGCTCGTCGCGCATCGGCGAGGCCGCCGGAACATCGGAGCGCATCGGAGACGCCGCCGCTGCAGCCTTCTCATTGGACGACGGCGCGTCGCCCGCCGCCTGTCCGTGCAACTGGGCAGGCAAGCGCACCTGCCGGGTCGTGCCGTTTTGCAACGGGAAGTCGGCCAGCGCGCTGCGTATCAGGTATGGCATGGCGAGCGGCAGCGCCTGGCGCGCGGTCGGCGTCGTCGCCGTGACCTTGTACCGCTCCTTGCCGCTCGCGCGCTCTGTTATGCGGATCGTCAAGCGCTGCATGAACACGGGCAGTGCCGTATCGACGTAGGTCGGCATCATGCCGAACGGCCCCCACGGGCCGAATCGTCCCCATCCTGGCCACCATGGATCAGTATAGATGGGTTGCTGCACGACAATGCTGCCGGCGTGCGTGCCATAGGCCAGTTCGACGTTATAGTGGGCGCTGGCCGGCGCCACCTGTCGGAAATTGTAGTGTGACAACTCGTCAGCGAGTTGCGCCTCATAGGTGCGCTGCTCGATACTGTTCTGCTGCTGCGCATCACGCTTGAATGCAAAAGTGCGGTCACGGTCCGAGGCGCTGGTACTCCATGCATTGAACGCGATCACATCCGAAGTCACATAGCTGGCGCACCCCGACAGCACCAGCATCGCAAGCCAGCCGGCCGCCCATGGGCGCCCACGTGTCATGCACTGCAAAAATCGTCTGAACATCATGGTTTTCCTTAGATTTGGCTTTCGTGCCGGCCGCCCGGCGAAACGCCCGCGACGCAAGTTCATTATCTATTTTGTACAATCATCGGATCAACATGTCCACGGCCTCGCCGCGGTCACCTGAAACATAAGACACCGGTTCACGCCATTCTTTCCCGACGCGGCTCTTGACGCCATGCGACGGCGCGGCCCGGGTCCATTGCCATTGAACCGCCTTTCGACGGATACGCCATGTCCAAACCTGCTGAAACCACCGTTATCCGCCGTGCGGATTACACACCGCCCGCGTTCCTAATCGATAACGTGGAACTCGAATTCGATCTCGTGCCGGAACGCACGCTGGTGCGCAGCACATTGCGCGTGCGGCGCAATCCGCAGGCCGGCGACGCGGCTGCCGACCTCGAATTGGCCGGCGAGGCATTGGAGTTGCTGTCGTTGACCGTCGATGCCCGCGCGCACGATGCGGTAACGGTGCACGACGGCGGGCTCGTCGTGTCGAACGTGCCGGAGGCGTTTGAACTGGTAATCGAGAACGCGTGCCGCCCCGCCACCAACACGACATTGTCGGGCCTTTACGTCTCCAACGGCAATTTTTTCACCCAGTGCGAAGCCGAGGGCTTTCGTCGCATCACGTACTTCCTGGACCGGCCCGACGTGATGGCGACCTACCGCGTCACACTACGCGCCGACCAAGCCGCTTATCCGGTGCTGTTGTCCAACGGCAATCTGGTGGACAGCGGCACGCTGCCGCACGGCCGGCATTATGCGAAGTGGGAGGATCCTTTCCGCAAGCCGAGCTACTTGTTCGCGCTGGTCGCCGGCAAGCTCGTTGCCCGCGAGCAAACGATGACGACGCGCTCGGGCAAGGAAAAGCTGCTGCAAGTATGGGTCGAGCCGCATGACCTAGACAAGACCGGTCACGCGCTCGATTCGCTGGTGCGCGCGATTCGCTGGGATGAGCAGCGCTTCGGGCTCGAGTTGGACCTGGACCGCTTCATGATTGTCGCCGTCAGCGATTTCAACATGGGCGCCATGGAGAACAAGGGACTTAACATCTTCAATACGAAGTACGTGCTCGCGAATGCGCAGAGCGCGACCGACATCGACTTCGCGAACATCGAATCGGTCGTCGGGCATGAGTACTTCCATAACTGGACTGGCAATCGCGTGACCTGCCGTGACTGGTTCCAGCTCAGCCTCAAGGAAGGACTCACCGTATTCCGTGACCAGGAGTTCTCCGCCGACATGGCGGGCGGCGCCACCGATCCGGCCGCTGCCGCAGTTAAGCGCATTGACGATGTACGCGTGCTGCGGCAGATGCAGTTTGCCGAGGATGCCGGCCCGATGGCGCATCCAGTGCGACCGGAAAGCTATGTCGAGATCAATAACTTCTACACGGTCACCGTCTACGAGAAAGGAGCGGAAGTCGTGCGGATGTACCAGACGCTGTTCGGACGCGACGGCTTGCGCCGAGGCATGGACCTGTATTTCAAACGGCATGATGGCCAGGCGGTGACCTGTGATGATTTTCGCGCTGCAATGGCTGACGCGAACCACCGGGATCTGGCCCAGTTCGAGCGCTGGTACAGCCAGGCCGGCACGCCCCGCGTGGCGGTGCGCACCGCATATGATCCGATGGCCCGCACCTTGACATTGACGCTGGCACAGCACTATGGGGAATCGTCGCCGCAGGCGGCGCAAACGCAAAAGGGGCCGCTGCTGATCCCTTTCGCACTCGGCCTGCTCGACGCGCAAGGGCGCGACATGCCGCTACGCCTGCAAGGTGAACCGGCCGACGCCGGTGCGGCAACCACGCGTGTGCTCGAACTTACCGACACGGAGCAGTCCTTCACGTTTGTCGACATCGCAGAGAAGCCACTGCCGTCGCTGTTGCGCAATTTCTCCGCGCCGGTGATCGTCGAATACGACTATACATCCGACGAACTCGCGTTTTTGCTCGCGCATGACAGCGATCCGTTCAACCGCTGGGAGGCCGGGCAGCGCCTGGCCACGCGCGCGCTGCTGTCGCTGGCCACACAGGTGCAACAGCACGAGCCGCTCGAGCTACCGGCGGCGTTCATTGCCGCATTCGGCGCCGTGCTGCGCGACGCATCGTTGTCGCCGGCGCTGCGCGAACAAGCGCTGACCCTGCCATCCGAGACCTATTTGGCCGAGCAAATGGACGAAGCCGATCCGGCCGCCGTTCACCAGGCGCGGCAATTCGTGCGCCGCAGGCTGGCGGCCGCGCTGCGCGAGGATTGGCTCGCCGCGTACGACATGCACCGCACACCAGGCGAGTACGACCCGAACCCGGCCGATGCCGGCAAGCGTGCGCTAAAGAACTTGGCGCTACACTACCTTGCAGAACTGGACGATCCGACGGACGCGTTGCGGCTCACCCGTGCGCAGTTCGACGAGGCCAACAACATGACCGACCGCGCTGCCGCGCTCGCCACGCTGATCACGTTGCGCGCGAACGCGCCCGCCCAAGCGCAAGCTGCAGCACAAGCCGCGCTCGACGCATTCTACCGCCGCCACAAGGACGACGCGCTGGTGATCGACAAGTGGTTCGCGCTGCAGGCTCAGCAACGCGGCGGCGCAGGCCGACGCACGCTCGACACGGTGCGTGAGCTGATGCGGCACCCGGCCTTCAACCTGAAAAATCCGAACCGGGTCCGCGCGTTGATCTTCAGCTTCTGCGCGACCAACCCGGATCAATTCCATCTATCGGACGGCTCCGGCTACGCGTTCTGGGCCGAGCAGGTCATCGCGCTCGACGCAATCAATCCGCAGGTGGCCGCCCGCTTGACCCGCTCGTTGGAGCGTTGGCGCAAGTTCGTGCCGGCGCTGCGCGAGCCGATGCGCGCGGCGCTGGAAAAGGTCGCCGCCGACGCAAGTTCGAAAGACGTGCGTGAAATCGTTGGCAAGGCCCTGGCGTAGCCGTTGCTTAAAGCGTCGGCGAATTGTTATAGCGCAGGCTCGCCAACGCACTGACGCGCCACACCGCCCATGTAGAATGGCGGCCATGCAGATCGCGGCGCGGTGCTAACGACAGTGTCCCAAGACAGCGATCGCGCCTCTCGAATAGCGTTTTTCGGAGCTTATTATGGAAGCGACCCGGCACACCTTACGCCGCACGACTCTCACCCAATACCTGATCGAACAACAGCGCGAACATAACAGCATCCCGGCCGATCTGCGGCTGCTGATCGAGGTCGTGGCGCGCGCCTGCAAGCTCATTAGCTATCACGTCAGCAAGGGCGCGCTGGGTGAGGCGCTCGGCAGCGCCGGCAGCGAGAACGTCCAAGGCGAAGTACAGAAAAAACTCGATATCCTGTCCAACGAAATCTTGCTCGAGGCCAACGAGTGGGGTGGCAACCTCGCCGCGATGGCATCGGAGGAAATGGAAAACATTCATCCGATCCCCACGTTCTTCCCCAAAGGCGAGTACCTGCTGCTGTTCGATCCGCTCGATGGCTCGTCCAACATCGACGTGAACGTGTCAATCGGCACGATCTTCTCGGTTCTGCGCTGCCCCGATGGCACCAACCCGACCGAACAATCATTCCTGCAAAAGGGCTCGTGTCAGGTGGCGGCCGGCTTTGCGGTGTACGGCCCGCAAACGGTGCTCGTGCTAACCACGGGCCACGGCGTCAACTGCTTCACGCTCGATCGAGAACTCGGCTCATGGGTATTGACGCATCGCGACCTGCGCATCCCAGTGGACACGCGCGAATATGCGATCAATGCGTCGAACCAGCGCCATTGGTATGCACCCGTGCAACGTTATGTCAGCGAGCTGACGCAGGGCGTGGACGGCCCCCGCAAAACGGACTTCAATATGCGCTG
Organism: Mycetohabitans sp. B2; assembly: GCF_021733735.1. Classification (NCBI taxonomy): domain Bacteria; kingdom Pseudomonadati; phylum Pseudomonadota; class Betaproteobacteria; order Burkholderiales; family Burkholderiaceae; genus Mycetohabitans; species Mycetohabitans sp. B2. The sequence goes on along the minus strand of NZ_JAHKSP010000015.1, from coordinate 65,244 downwards.
GATAGCATCGATGGTGTCGGACGTGAACCGCATTCTGCATCGCGGCGGCATCTTCATGTATCCGGCCGACAAGCGCACGCCGGACAAGCCCGGCAAGCTGCGCCTCATGTACGAGGCAAATCCAATGGCGTTCATCGTCGAACAGGCGGGCGGCGCCGCGACCAACGGCGAAAAGCGGATCCTGGACATTCAGCCCAAGAGTTTGCATGAGCGTGTCGCCGTGTTCCTCGGCTCCAAGAATGAAGTTGATCGCGTGACACGGTACCACGTCGAGGGCTGAGTACGTTATTCGGATGCGAGCGCTCCTGACACCGCAGTGGTGGGCAGGGAGGCGGGCACAGGATGTCAGCGGGGGTTGCCAACCCCCATCATCCACTCTTATAATCTCGCTTCTGTTGCCGGTGTAGCTCAGTTGGTAGAGCAGCGCATTCGTAATGCGAAGGTCGGAAGTTCGAGTCTTCTCTCCGGCACCATGGATTTAGCCCGTAAAACTTTGTTTTGCGGGCTTTTTTTGTGTCCTCCGCTTCTCGCGTGGCGCGCCGCCGCCCTCCGCGGACAGCATGCGTCGCCGCGCGCTCCTCCTAACTCGCGCGCATGCAACGCCTCGTCTGCACATGCCGCACACCGCCGGCACGGCCGTCCGTTGGTCGGCCACCGTTGCGATACGTTCAATCGTCTCGCGGCACAGACGGTGTCAATGTCGGGTGCCGATGTTCGGTGAAGGCCTCGGTACGGTAGCGCCCAGTCAACCGCCCGCCAATCACCAACAATTGAGCATTTGCCGCACGAAACGCGGCGCGTTGCCACACTGTTTCCCTGCTTGATGCAATGTACGCGGATATTTTCCAGTCGCACTGCTTTCTATTGGGCTGCTGTGCTGTTATAGCAACAGAAGGGAGAGAAAAACGCGTCGTGGCCACGTGACACTAACACACGATCGGACCCGAAGCGGATAATCGATTCACGATAAGGAGAGTCACCATGGAAGCCAAACCCACCAAGATTCCGTCGCCAGACAAGGTCGCTAGCCCAGACCCGGAACCGGTGGGCGTCGAGTTTCTCGCAGACCTGCCCGAGCACGTCCGCGCATTCTTTGACGAACAACGCAAGTCCGGCAACACGCAGTAAGGGCGCGCTACGCGCCTCGGTTCTTGTCACGTCGGTGCCATTTAGCTGCCCGCGTGTGAGCACCACCTGCGTCCAACGCGGTTAATCGGCGACGCTCGTTTGCCGTGTGTTCGCATGCCCCGCCGAGCCATTGTTGTGCCTGCCGTCTCCTCAATCATTCTGGCCTCGCCCTGCCGGTGCACGCCGTTGCATCCCGATCCACTGCTGCCGTCCCCCGGATTCACTCCAGCCGTGACCCAGCCCATGCGTTTCAATCGTCCAGCATGAAGATCCTGCGTCCGTCGTCGCATCCCCCCCAGCCTCGTCACGCGCCCTACCCGCCGCGGCATTGGCCACAATCGTCGGCAGCTTGTTCGCACTGATGCCCGTTGCGTCGAATACCAACACCAATGCTGACCCAGCGATGACCAATGTGGTTGCGCTGGCCGCGCGGCGCCTGGCCCTTGCGAAGCCCGTCGCGAAATGGAAGTGGGCTCACCACCGACCGATCCAGGGCGCACCGCGGAAGCAGGCGCTACTGTTCGACATCACCGCAGCGCGCCGTGCGTCACGGCATCGATGAGGAATTTGCCCGACAGTTCTTCGAGGACCAGATGGCTGCGGGCGAGCAGTTGCAAGCAGCGCTTTGCGCACAGTGGCGCGATGCGCCGCCCGACGGCCCGGGCCCCGACCTCGCCACGGTGACCCAACCCCAGCTCGATGCGCTCGACGCCACCTTGCTGCCGGTGCTGGCGCGCGTGCAGGCACGACGCGGCACGCCGGATTGCCCGATCCGCGTGGCCCGGGCACTGGTCGACTGGAAAATGATGACGGTCTATGACGCATCGCGCTGCGCAACGCGATGTCCCGTCTATGCGCGAGCGGCGGCGTCGGCGCAGTAGGGTGAAGCAGCGTCTGGCAGCGCCAGCTGGCCGTGGCGGCCCTCGACCGGTGCCACGTCCGCGAGCCGTTCCACGACCAGCCCGCCCCGCGCCAACCGCTGCGCAAGAATCCGGGCAATCGCTGCATTGAAAGTCGGCTCCACAACGCCCAGCAGGCCGGGCTGAGCCATCGCGGCCTGCGCAGGCTGGACAATATCGCGTGCGTCGCTGCACGCTATGCGGGGCTGCCGATGTGCATGGAGCAACGCGCGTGCGCGATCCAAGTCGGCGGCGGATCCGAGATATTGCCACGCGTCTAGCAGATGTACTCCCTGCGCATGATCGTGGCCTGAGCGCTCAATCAATGCGATAGGTCCGTCGTAGGGCCACGGCATCGCGCCACGCGGTAGCTGCACCGTTGCCGCCACGCGACGGCCGAACCTCGGGCGCAGCACAGCACTCCAATGCGCATCCGCCAGCAACAGCCCAACCTCGCCCACCACCGGATAGACGCGCACCTCATGCACACGCGCGGCCAGTTGCGCATCGCGGCTCGAGCGGCGCTCGCCAAACAACTGCATACGCACGCGTTGCCGCAGCTTGGCGCTCTTGCCTACATACAACGGCACGCCGTCGCTGTCGAACAACGCGTAGACGCCCGAACCGGCCGGCAACGCATCGGTCATCGCGTCGGCCCCGCCCCCGCGAATCAGGCGGCGCAGCGCTGCCTCGATGGCGGGGCGTGGATGCAGGGCATGGACACGCTGCCAAAACTGCCACACCAAATCAGCGTCAGCCAGCGCCCGATGCCGACCACACGCGCTCAGGTCCAGCCGCTGCGCGAGTGCGTCGAGCCCGTGCCGGCTTTCGCGCGGAAACAGGGCGCGGGACAGCCGCACCGTGCACAGTACATCGGGATCGAAGCGGATGCCGATCTGATCGAACGCTTTCTTCAGGAACCCGTGATCAAAGCGCGCGTTGTGCGCGATAAACAACTTGCCATCGAGTCGGCGCGCGAGTTCAGCGGCGAGCGCATCAAATGTCGGTGCACCGCGGACCATCGCATCCGTGATACCGGTCAACTGCTGCACAAATGGCGGGATAGGCTGCAGCGGATCGACCAGCGTGCTCCAGCGGCGAACGCCATCACGGTCAACTTCGATCACGCCCACCTCGGTGATGCGGTCGAGTCCAGGGCGCCCGCCCGTCGTCTCCAAATCCACAAACGCGAGTGGTCGTGCATCGGCATCGTGGATCAGGCTAGCAAGGTCGGTCATGGCAATGCAACAGTGGCATAAGGAACGCAAACGCGCCCATTGTCGCCTGAAATGACCGAATCCGCGCGTCGTCGTTGCACGGCGCACGGCCGAGAAAAGAAAAGCCCCGACGCGCGGAGCTTTGAGCTGCCGCCGACATGCATCAGCGGCCTCGGTCCCGGATCGGGCACCGCGTCACAACGGCCGGATGTTCGCCGCTTGCTTACCCTTCGGGCCATTCTTCACTTCAAACGATACGCGCTGGCTTTCCTTCAGCGATTTGAACCCTTCCGCGCGGATTTCGGAGAAGTGTGCGAACAGGTCCTCGCCACCCGAATCCGCAGTGATAAAGCCATAGCCTTTAGCATCGTTAAACCATTTGACGATACCAGTTTCCATAAATCGTGCTTCCCCTCAAGTGTTGACGTAACAAGCTTCCGTTCATATGCAGAAAATCATGAAACAAGGGTTCCCGCGTTATGCGGCAACCTCGCATCCTGAAAATCCAGCGGTGTTGTTATAAATAGAAACAGGACTGTACGTCAAGCAGAAAATAGGTAGCCGCGCGATTGACCCACTTTTATCAATCCCCCGGGCAAGCCCGCCCAGTGGGCCGCAGCAGCCCACTGGGCGAAATGTGCAACGATGTCATTGCAGCTTCCTTTAGCCGAATTGCACCAGTCGTTTTTACTTGAATCGCGATATTAAATTACGAATTGACAGAAATTTTTACCGCATCCGTGCAACAACACATGCAACAAATTGTAAGTGTTTACGCTGATTCTATTCCGAAGCGGTTCACGCGACTATTTATAGGAACCATTCGATGTAGCAGAGAGGCAATATGTCGCTGACGCCCCTTAAGCACCTTTTCGGCTGGCCACGGCATGATTCCCACCACGCTGCAGATCGGCCCAGCCCTGTGCCGATCACCGCCCCCGACCCCTCGGCCTTGCCCCGCTTCGATATGATTTGGCACGGCGATCACTGGCACAACCTGTTGTCGGCGCCGCTCATGGATGCACGTCATTACGTGACCGAGGATTGGATAGCCAGCGACTGGACATTGCACCGCTCGGCGGGTGCCTAGCGCCGTCGCGCCTCACCGGAATGAACCAACGGCATCGACACCGGCTTGATGCCCGGCATGCCAGCCACAACGACCCGGCCACCGGTGCACTGGCGCGCCGATGCGGTGAGCGACGGCGCAAAAAAAGCGCGATCAAGACGACCGCGCTGAAGGTTTGGAGATCTTTTTCAGAAGAAAAAGCTGCTAGGGAAAGCAGTGATTGCAGTATAGCGAAACCGGCGCATCCCATGTTAATTTATTCGGCAATCATTTATTGTAGCCGCCGAAACAATAGTCGCGACTCATTAATTGCCCATTGGTTCCCTTCATTCAGCTGTCGTACAAACACAACGTCAAGCGCTCGTCCACTCTTGTCGAAATTGAGTTGAATCGCTGCTCAGCCTTGCTACATAAGGCTCTGCGGGACGCCACCAATCATTTCATAATCGTCAATATATTGTTGCAAGATTAGGAATGGTCGCATCACGACCGGGTCTTTACACTTTGCCTTTCCAGGAAACAGGTGCGTCATCTGGCTAATCGTTTGAATGCCGCACCACTTGAAATACATGCTGCCGACTCACCGGTGGCCTCGTTTCCTCAAAGCTTGGGTAAGGTTTCCCATACGTATTTGGAGTTCACAAAGATGAAAAAGACTCTCATGGTTGCGGCCCTGTCGGGCATGTTCGCGACGGCGGCCCACGCGCAGAGCAGCGTGACGCTGTATGGCTTGATCGACGCTGGCATCACGTACACGAACAGCCAAGACGGTCGCTCGAACTGGCAGGAAACCAGCGGCTCGGTGAACGGCAGCCGTTGGGGCCTGCGTGGCGCTGAAGACCTGGGTGGTGGTTTGAAGGCGATCTTCACGCTGGAGAATGGGTTCAACATTGGTAATGGCGACGTAGCCCAAAACCGTCTCTTCGGTCGCCAAGCCTTTGTCGGTCTCGCGTCGGATCAGTACGGCGCCGTCACGCTGGGTCGGCAATATGACTCCGTCGTTGACTACCTCGGCCCGCTGGCATTGACCGGCACGCAATACGGCGGCACGCAGTTCGCGCACCCGTTCGACAACGACAACCTGGACAACTCGCTGCGCGTCAACAATTCGGTGAAGTATCAAAGCCCGAACTTTGACGGCTTCAAATTCGGCGCATTGTACGGTTTCTCGAACCAGGCGGGCAACTTCGCGAACAACCGGGCGTACAGCGTCGGCGCGTCGTATAACTACGGTCCGTTGAACGTGGCTGCCGCGTACTTGCAGCTGAACAACAATACGCCGATCACGGGCAGCGCTTTGTCGAACCTGAACGGCGCCGTCTCGGATGACGACGCCACGTTCGGCGCTGGCCGTCAGCGTACCTGGGGCGCAGGCCTGAGCTACGCGTTCGGCCCGGCAACGGCAGGCTTCGTGTTCACGCAAACGAAGCTGAACAATGCGTTCGGCATCGCGAACACCGGCGCTTCGGATATTGGTCTGCCCGCCAACAGCGACCTGCGCTTCAACAACTATGAAGTCAACGGCCGCTACAACCTGACACCGGCATTGAGCGTCGCGGGTGCGTACACGTACACCGACGGCAAGCTCAACGGCGAATCGCCGAAGTGGCATCAATTCAGCCTGCAAACCGCGTACGCGCTGTCCAAGCGTACCGACGTGTACCTGCAAGGTGAGTACCAAAAAGTTGTCGAAAGCAAGACCGGCTTCACCGCAACCATCAACGGCCTGGCTCCGTCGTCGTTCGACAAGCAAGTGGCTGTGACCGCTGGCCTGCGTCACCGCTTCTAAGCTTAAGCGGACAGGACGCTAGTCGTCCTGTGCACCAGCCCAAAAGGCGCCTTCGGGCGCCTTTTTTACGATCTATTACTCTGCCGCGAGCGCTGTCGTGACAGCAGCCCACGAGCGCTCGTGACAATAGCCCACGTGCAGCGACACCCGCACGCACTCAGTGCGTAGCGGCCGGATAGTGCACGTCGAGGATATCGATTTGCTCAATCCCGCCTGGGGTGTGGAGTGGCACGGTGTCCCCGATCCGCGCTTTCAACAGCGCCCGCGCAATCGGCGAGATCCAGCTAACTCGCCCCCGGTCCAGGTCCACCTCATCGACGCCGACAATGGTGATCTGGTTCTCAGCGCCGTCGGATGTTGCATAGTGGACCGTTGCACCAAAGAACACCTGGTCGGTGTTTTCCTGTCGGCTGCTGTCAACGACCTCGGCTAAGTCGAGCCACTTGGTCAGGAAACGGATGCGCCGGTCGATCTCGCGCAGACGCCGCTTGCCATAGATGTAGTCGCCGTTTTCGGACCGATCGCCGTTGGACGCGGCCCACGATACCATGCGCACGACCTCGGGCCGCTCAACGTCGATCAACTGCAGCAACTCGTCCTTCAAGCGGCGGTAGCCCTCGGGCGTCATATAATTTTTTGCGCCAGCCGGCATTTCCGGTTGCGGCAGCTCGTCGTCTTGCGCCGAATCATCGCTTTCCTTCACAAATGCTTTGTTCATTGTGCAAGCTCGATTGAAATCATGGAATACCTTTTGACTATTATACGAACGGGCAAACGCCTCATGGCCGACATCCGGCGTCCGCTCGTCACCGGTATGCAAAAAAAATCGCGACAGGGGCTTCACATCTTCGAAGAAGTTGCTATAATTCCACTTCTTCGCGCGGCTGTAGCTCAGTTGGATAGAGTACTTGGCTACGAACCAAGGGGTCGTGGGTTCGAATCCTGCCAGCCGCGCCACTTCTTCAGAAAAAGGCCTTCCAATCGGAAGGCCTTTTTGCTTTGCATGACATGGACGGACATCGCACCGCACAAGTCATCGTCTGGCGGTCCTGCGGCAGCCCGTAGCACTGGGGCAATATGCCAAGAACAGCCGGGGCGCGCGCCGTCCCGTTACGCGTCAATAGTCACCACGGTCACGCTCGATGCGCATTCCACCGTCGTGCCGAGGGTGGCCGTCGTCGGACGCCCGCTCTCGACCAATCCGGATCACATCGGAATTGGTCCGGGTCCGTCGGATCACATTCGCCAAATGGACCCGGTCACTGACCTGGATCAAAAAGCGCAGCACCATCGATTCCTGGGCCAGATCCTCATCCATCGCCACGTGCACAATATTCGCATCGGCGGCCGTGATATCAGCGGCCACGCGTGCAAAAACGCCGCGCGTGTTCTTGACCAGCACCTTAACCGCCACATCGAACAATCGTCCCGGCTGCGGCGCCCACGCGACATCGATCCAGCGACTGGGATCGCGCCGATGAATACGCTGCGCGACACGGCAATCGGTCGTATGGATCGACATGCCGAGGCCCATCCCAATGTAGCCCATGATGTCGTCGCCGGGAATCGGCCGGCAGCAAGGCGACAGTTGCACCGCCATCCCCTCCGTCCCGGTGATCAGTACCGGCGGCCCGCCGCTGGCATGCGCCGGCGCATCGGGGCGAGAGTTTTCGTCGGAGTCCCCATCGCGGCCGCTGAGCAACAACTCGATCCGCTTGGCGAGCACCGCTGCAACGCGACGTCCCAACCCGATATCGGCGAATACTTCTTGCTGCGACTTATTGCCGGTCGCGTGCGCGATCTTGTCCCAGATCTCCGGCGTGACTTCGGCAAGTGACAACCCATACGCCTTGAGTACCTGTTCGACGAGCCGCTCACCGAGCTGCACCGACTCGTTCAAGCGCATCGTCTTCAGGTAATGGCGAATTGCCGAACGCGCCTTGCCGGTCCGCACAAACGCCAGCCAAGCGGGATTCGGCTTCGAGTACGGCGCCGTGATGACCTCGACGATATCGCCACTCTTAAGCTCGGTGCGCAACGGCAACAACTCGTTGTTGATCTTGACGGCAACGCACTGGTTACCCAGATCGCTATGCACTGAATACGCGAAATCCAACGCCGTCGCGCCACGCGGCAGCGCCATGATCTTCGATTTAGGCGTGAACACGTAGACCGCGTCTGGAAACAGGTCGATCTTCACGTGCTCGAGGAACTCGCTGGAGTCGCCTGCCTCGCTCTGGATGTCGAGCAACGATTTGAGCCATTGATGCGCCCGCTTTTGTACGTCGTTCAGATCCGCGCTGCCGTTCTTGTACATCCAATGTGCCGCAACGCCCGCCTCGGCGATCTCATGCATCTTCAGCGTGCGGATTTGAAACTCGATGGGCGTGCCGAATGGGCCGACCAGTGTGGTATGCAGTGACTGGTATCCGTTGACCTTCGGTATCGCAATGTAGTCCTTAAACTTGCCCGGCACCGGCTTGTACAACGAATGCAGTACACCGACCGTCATATAGCATTCCATCGGCGTGTCGACGACCACACGAAAACCGTACACGTCGAGCACCTGCGAGAACGACAACTGCTTGTCGCGCATCTTTCGATAGATGCTGTAAATCGTTTTTTCACGCCCGGTCACGTCAGCATCGATCTTCGCGTCGGCCAGCGAACGCTGCACCGCCTCGAGAATTTTGCCAACCACCTCCCGCCGGTTGCCGCGCGCCGCCTTAACAGCCTTCTCGAGGGTCGCATACCGGCGCGGATTAAAATTCGCGAAACTGAGTTCCTGTAACTCACGATACGTATTGTTGAGGCCGAGCCGATGCGCAATCGGTGCGTAAATATCGATCGTCTCGCGTGCCACCCGCCGACGCTTCTCAGTTGGCACTGCGCCAAGCGTGCGCATATTGTGCCGCCGGTCGGCAAGCTTGATCAGGATGACGCGCACGTCCCGCGCCATCGCAAGCAACATCTTACGGAAATTCTCCGCCTGCGCGTCCTCGCGGTTGCGGAACTCCATCTTGTCCAACTTGGACAGCCCGTCGACCAGTTCGGCTACCTTCGGCCCGAAACGCTCAGCCAGTTCCGCCTTCGTGACGCCCTGGTCCTCCATCACGTCGTGCAGCAGCGCGGCCATGATCGACTGCGCGTCCAGCTTCCAGCCGGCGCAGATCTCGGCCACCGCCACCGGGTGCGTGATATACGGCTCGCCGCTTTGCCGGTATTGGCCCAGGTGGGCCTCGTCGCTGAAGTGAAACGCGGCCTTGATCTCCTTGATCTCGGCCGGTGTCATGTACGAGCCTAACTCTTCGGTCAGCTTGGCGATCGATACGACTTCGTGCTTGCGTGGCTGCTCGGGCGTCGCAGTCGGACCGAACAGGTGCCGAAACGATTGTTCGAGCACCGCATCGATGTACGCGCGTGCAGACGACGTTTTGGTCGCCACGCCAGCGCCGCCCGCAGCGTCCGCGCCGGCCGGCGACGCGCACGGGCGTTTCGCCCCGGCCTGCGGGCGCCGTGCCGCGGCCTCGTCAGCCGCGCGCGCGGCACACGACAACGTGGAGGCGTGCGATGGATTGGAACTCATTTGCGCCTCCAGGTCTGTTGCGTTGTGTCGTCACATGGTGGATGTGCCGGTCAGACCGGCACTTTCTTCAACATCTCGATGCCGACCTTTCCTTCGGCAATCTCGCGCAGCGCGAGTACCGTCGGCTTATCCTTGCTTTCGATCTTCGGTGTGTGGCCCTGCGCGAGTTGGCGCGCACGATACGTCGCCGCAAGCGCAAGCTCGAAGCGGTTCGGGATATGTTCCAGGCAGTCTTCGACGGTAATGCGAGCCATATTGGAATTCCTTGTTGCTATAAATCTATTTTAACTCACCGCGCGATCCATCCGCCTGCGATGAGTGGATGCCCAGCTCGACGAACAGCTTCTCGTGGCGTGCGCGCTGCGATGCGAAACGCAGCCGCGTCGCGGCGACCACGGTCTGTATTTCGGTCAACGCACGATCGAAATGCTCGTTGATTAATACATATTCAAATTCGGGCGCATGCGCGATCTCGCTGCCGGCGGCCAGCAGCCGGCGCACAATCACGTTCGGCTCGTCCTGCCCACGCTTGCGCAGACGCTCCTCGAGCGCGTCAAGCGACGGCGGCAAAATAAAGATGCCGACCGCGTTTCGGAACTGCTTACGCACCTGCTGCGCGCCCTGCCAATCGATTTCGAGCAGCACGTCTACGCCACACCTCATCTGCTCTTCGATCCACACGCGCGACGTACCATAGTAATTGCCATGGACTTCGGCACTCTCGAGAAATTCACCCTGGGCATGACGCTCGAGGAAGTCGGACGCCGGGATGAAATGATACTGAACGCCGTTCGTCTCGTTCGGCCGCGGCGGCCGGGTGGTGTACGACACCGATAGCCGGATCGACGGGTCGCGCGCCAATAGCGCGTTGACCAACGTGGACTTGCCTGCGCCGGACGGCGCGACCACCATGAACAGGTTACCGGGATATTCTCCGGCATAGGGATTGCGATTGTTCGTCATCGTGTTGGACTATTCCAAATTCTGAACCTGCTCGCGCATCTGCTCAATCAGCAGCTTCAGCGTCATCGACGCGTCGGCCAGTTCTTTCGCCGCGGCCTTGGACCCCAGCGTGTTCGCTTCCCGGTTCAGTTCCTGCATCATGAAATCGAGCCGCTTACCTACCCGGCCACCCTTTTCAATCACGTGGCGAGTCTCAGCCAAATGCGCACCCAGCCGCGACAGCTCCTCGGCGATGTCGATTCGGATGCCGTACATCGTCACTTCTTGGCGGATCCGTTCAGCGATTTCCTCACGTGAGACGAGTTGTGGCGAGCCGTCCGGCGCCGCCACGCCGAGTGCTGCTTGCAGCCGCTCGACAATTTTTTGCTGGTGACGCGCGACCAGTTCGGGCACCAACGGCGTAATACGGGTGACAATCGCCTCCATCTCGGTCACGTTGGCCAACAGCATCGTGGCCAATTGCGCCCCTTCGCGGCCGCGCACGTTGACCAGCTCGTCCACGGCCTGCTTACCGCATGCCAGCACTGCGTCGCGCAGCAATGCGGCCGACAGGCCGCTATCGGCGATCACGCCGGGCCAACGCAGGATTTCACCCGTGCGCAGGCCACCCGCGCCAGGAAACACATCGAGCACGGAGCGCTCCAGTGCCGCCAGTTGCAGCAGCGCGTCGCGATTGAGCGACCCGGCCAGCGCCACCTGCTCGCTGCGTTGCACGTTGATACGGATATCGACCTTGCCGCGCGAGAGGCGGTTCATCAGCATTTCACGCAACGTCGGCTCGCACGCGCGCACCTCTTCAGGCATGCGGAAATTGAGGTCGAGAAACCGTGAATTCACGGTGCGCAACTCGACCGATACGCTGGCAGTATGGGTACTGCTGCCGACCTCGGATGCGCCGTCGGCGACCAGTTCCCGCGTCACGCTCGCATAGCCCGTCATGCTGTAGATCATTGTGCGTCTCGCGAAAAGTTCCGGTAAAACGACAATTATCGCACTGAACGCCTACCTGCCCCCGGCAACGGCGGTCGGCATGGAGCGCGCGCATCCAGCTCACCGAGGACAATCCGCGTTTAGCGCTAAGATGCGGGTTTCGGGTCGGCACAGCTGACCTTCAACCGCATCCACTTTCCGACTGTTCCACTATGAAAGTTTCGACTTCGCGGCCCAGCGGCCGCGCCGCCGACGCACTGCGCGACGTGTGCATCACACGCCACTATACGAAGCATGCCGAAGGTTCCGTGTTGATCGAATGCGGCGACACGAAAGTGATTTGCACCGCTAGCGTGCTGGAAAAAGTGCCCGAATTCCTGCGCGATCGCGGGCGCGGCTGGCTCACCGCCGAGTACGGCATGCTGCCGCGCGCGACGCACACGCGCAGCGATCGCGAGGCGGCGCGTGGCAAACAGAGCGGCCGCACGCAAGAAATCCAGCGACTCATCGGTCGTGCACTGCGCGCGGTGTTCGACTTGGAAAAATTAGGCCCGCGCACGCTGCATATCGACTGCGACGTGATCCAGGCCGACGGCGGCACACGTTGTGCGAGCATCACTGGCGCATTCATCGCCGCACACGATGCGGTGGACACGCTACTGGCGCACGGCAAGCTCACCGCGACGCCAATCCTCGACCACGTCGCGGCGGTGTCGGTTGGCATCTACGGCGCAACACCGGTGCTCGATTTAGACTACGCGGAAGACTCGCACTGCGACACCGACATGAATGTGGTGATGACCGGGGCCGGCCGCTTCGTCGAGGTGCAGGGCACAGCCGAAGGCGAACCGTTCAGCCGCGACGAGCTGAACGCACTGCTCGATCTGGCCGAATCCGGCATCACGCGACTGATCGAGTTGCAGAAAAAGGCGCTGCAGCCATGAGCGGCCACCTCGGACCTGCGCTGTCGCGCATCGTGCTGGCGTCGAACAACGCTGGCAAGCTGCGCGAATTTTCTGCGCTGAACGCGTTTGGCATCGATCTCGTGCCGCAGCACGCATTGCGCGTGGGCGAGGCGCCCGAGCCCCATCCGACGTTCATCGAGAACGCACTGGAAAAAGCGCGTCACGCGTCACGCGTCACCGGCTTGCCCGCGCTCGCCGACGATTCGGGACTATGCGTGCATGCGCTGGGCGGCGCCCCGGGCGTCTATTCAGCCCGCTATGCGCAATTGGCCGGTGGCGAAAAATCCGATGCGGCCAACAACGCGCGCCTGCTCGACGTGTTGCGCGCGCATGCCGACCGGCGCGCCTACTACTATTGCGTGTTGGTGCTGGTGCGCCATGTCGACGATCCCGAGCCGCTGATCGCCGACGGTCGCTGGCACGGCGAAATCCTCACCGAGGCCCGCGGCGGGCACGGTTTCGGCTACGACCCGCTGTTCTATGTCCCCGCGCTGCAAGCAAGCGCCGCCCAGTTGCAGCCGGAAGTGAAGAACGCCCATAGCCATCGCGCGCTGGCGTTGGCAGAGTTGATCCGTCGATTGAAGGACACATGGTGAATCATCCCATAGCGGGACGTGCATCCGCACGTTTCTTACCGCTCGCGCACGCCGACGCGCCGGGATCGGGCGGCACGGTGACCGCGTTCATTGCGCCGGGACGCATCCGGCTCACCGCACTGCCGCCGCTATCCCTGTATGTGCATTTTCCATGGTGCGTGCACAAGTGTCCGTATTGCGACTTCAATTCGCACGCATTCACACGCGGCCCAAACGACGCACAGTTTCCTGAAACCGAGTATCTGGACGCGCTACGTGCCGACCTAGAAGCGGCGTTGCCGTTGATCTGGGGACGGCCGGTCCATACCGTGTTCATCGGCGGTGGAACGCCAAGCCTGCTGTCGGCACAGGCGATTGACCGGCTGTTGTCAGACCTACGCGCGTTGCTGCCACTGGACGCAGATGCAGAAATCACGCTCGAGGCCAATCCCGGCACGTTCGAAGCTGCCAAGTTCGCGAGCTTTCGCAGCAGCGGCATCAACCGGCTCTCGATCGGCATCCAAAGTTTTAACGACGCTCACTTGCAGGCACTGGGCCGCATTCACGACGCGGCGCAAGCCCGCCGCGCGGTAGAAATCGCGCACTCTAGCTTTGACAACTTCAATTTGGACTTGATGTTTGCACTGCCGGGTCAGAGGCTGGCGCAATGCCAGGCAGACGTGGAGACCGCGCTGTCATTCGCGCCGCCTCATTTGTCGCTGTACCACCTCACGCTAGAGCCGAACACCTATTTCCACAAGTACCCCCCTGCGCTGCCCGACGACGACACGTCGGCCGACATGCAGGAGTGGATCCATGCACGCACGCATGAAGCCGGCTACAACCGCTACGAAGTGTCAGCGTACGCCAGAGCGCACCGGCAAAGCCGGCACAACCTGAATTACTGGCAATTCGGCGACTATCTGGGTATCGGCGCAGGCGCGCATTCGAAACTGTCCTTCCCGGAACGGATTGTGCGACAGATGCGCTACAAACACCCCGCCACCTATCTGGCGCAGACCGCCGCGGGCGCACCGATCCAGGAACAGCACGAAGTTGGGGTGCGAGATCTGCCGTTCGAATTCATGCTCAATGCGCTGCGGCTGACGCAGGGCTTCCCAGTGCACCGTTTCATTGAGCGGACCGGGCTGACGATGACATCGATCGAGCCCGCCCTTGCGCAAGCTGAACGCCGTGGCTTGATCCGCCGCGATCATGCGAGTATCGCGCCGACGCCGCTCGGACAACGTTTCCTGAACGACTTGCAGGCATTATTTTTGAAGGATGACGCGTGATTCTGAAGGATGACGTGAACTGGCACGCATCGCCCATCTTGGCGGCATGAAACGACGTGCGCGCGGCCTCATGGCCTCAGGCTCATGACCTCGTGGCAGCTGGCCAGGATGAGCGATGTGCAGCAGCCTGCCGGCCGATTTTCTGCACGCGCAGCAAATCGGCTACAATAGCGCGTTCCGGGAAGCGTGGCCGAGTGGTTTAAGGCACTGGTCTTGAAAACCAGCGACGGGCAACCGTCCGTGAGTTCGAATCTCACCGCTTCCGCCAACCTCATTCTCAAGTCCTTGATTTAAAAGGATTTCAAAGAAAAAGTCGAATGCTTGTAACTTAGTTTGTGCAAGCAAAACGGCCTCTCCAACCCAAATCAGCCTAGCGACGTTCGACTCCATGATTCGGCCGTGCGATAGACTGCACAAGGCCGGCCTGCACCGGGGCTGCGGCTCGATACAAGCCGGCTTGATGCACAGCCACCGGCGCCGATCGTCAGCCGACCGGCAATTCCCCTTCGCCCGGCGCCTTGCCGGGCTGGTCATGCGGCGCCTGCTTGCGGCCGCTGTCGTGACGCTCTGGCATCCTGCTCTTTTCGTTGTCGCTATGACGCGCGGGTGTGGGATGTTTCGTCGGCGCATCGTTTTCCATCATGGCTTCTCCCGATTGCGGAACGGCGCGCACCGTCCATCGTGTAGCGAATCTTTAGCAAGCGCCGCTCCCGCCGACACGAATGCGCGCCACTATGCATGCGCGCGCATTCCCGGCCCACCGCCTCGACGGTGTCGGCATGCAAGATGAGGCTCGTCCGACACATCGACCCAGCCAATGCAAGCCTAGTCGAGACAATCGATCTGCAGCGGACGCTGCGCTCAGTAGTGGTGTCCTTCGCGGTGGACGTACGCAAGCATGGTTTGCACTGGCGGTGTATCGCAACAAGCATGAGTTGAATTCGGCGGTGTATTGCACCAACGGTGAGGACGACGCAAAGCGCACCGCCTTGGCCACTGTGCGCCGCGCCGTGCCACTTCCCGCTTCGCCGCCGTCGCTGCCGGATGTCAACGGGCAGCGCACGCTGATGGAGCCGTGGCTGTTCAACGACAACGGTCATTGCCAACGCTCATTTTCAACTCGGCACGCTATCGTCCCAGCAAGGCAGCCCTTGAAGCAGACGCTGGCATACGCCGGTTCAGCGCGATGCGTCCGGCTGCCGGCGTGGCCATGGTCCGCCCGCGCCGGCTTCGCTCCCCTGCCGGGCTTGAGTGGGTCGGATACCGGGCGGCATCGTCGCCGTCTGTCCAGACCGCGACACGGCGGGCCCGCCGCGCGTGGCCACCGCGCGCCGCTTCAGCGCCCGGGCCAGCCGCGCCGTGGCGATTACCGCGCTGATCGCCAGCGCGTCGCCGCATAGTCCCGCGACGAACGGCATCCGGTGCGGGCCGCTGACCCGCAGCGCCGTATCGATGACGATCGATATGAACGCGCCAGCCACGAAGCACGGCATCCCTTGCTGTCCCACGTTGACGACGTCCCGCATCCGGCTGGCCAGCGCACGGAGCCAGCCGCGCTGGACCGCGACGGCCACGGGCCACGCCAACGCGGCAAAGCTGACGATCCGCAGCGGCGCAAGGTTTTGTTTCATGATGCCCGGCATCGGCTGGGTTTGCAGCACCAGCTTAGAGAACGCAAAGCCGAGCGCGATGCCGAGGGCGAGCCGCGTCAATCCGCGAGCCGTGTACGACGCATGGAACGCTGGGGGCACGGGATGCAGCCGTGCCAGCATCCCGCAAACGAACATGAATTGCCACGCGAACGGATTGAATCCCCAGCCGCCCGCCCTGGCGCTGGGCAGTAGCGGCCCTAGCACCGGCGCGGACAGCCATACCACGAGGCTAGCAAATAACGTGGCAACGGGTGCACGGCGTGCGTAGGGCACCGCAACGCTGGCGCCGAGTGCAAAGAACGCGTACATTGGCAGCACGGCGGCCAAATATGGCTGGTGCCGAAACAACGCGATGTCACGGATCATCGACCACGGCTGCGCCGCGAACAACGGCCATTCGCTCTCGGCGAGCATCGGTGTGCGCAAGCGCAGCGCGGCGATCATCGCTCCCGAAACAAGCATCAATGCCGCGGTCAGCCAATAGGCACGATAGATTTGCACGCTGCGCGATAGAAAGCGCAGGGACGCGGCCCGCCCGCCGCGGTTCGCTTCGATCGTCACATAGGCAGCCGCTGACGCATAGCCACCCAGAAACACGAACACTTCCGCGGCATCACAAAACGCGAAGTTATGCAGCATGAACTTGGTAAGCGAGCTGCCGCAGATGTGATCGATCGCGATCACAATCAGTACCACGCCCCGAAGAAAATCAACCTCGATTGAGCGTCGTATAGGCGTCGTCATTCACCGCTCCCGCATTGCCATCATCAACCGCTGTGCCCCATTGCCCGGTTCACGTCGTGGAGTCGGATCGGCTCGAAAAGATTCCAGGAAAGTTTTAGATCACATAGGAACGCTGCGCTTAATGACGCAATCGTGCGGGTGGGACGCCGATACGGCAACATTATTCGCCGGCTCCAGCCGGGCCGCACCGAAGGAGCACGGTTTGATGGGCCAACGGCCGGGCACGGCGAGCAACGCGGCCCCCTATCGCATGCACTCTCAATACCTGGCCGACGCGTCGCGGTATACTCAGCGGCTTGGCCGCTACACCTACATTGGGCCGCTGCACGTACATTGCGCGCTACCGGACCGATGGATCAGAAAACCGCGCGCCACGCGCGCAGATTGTGGCTGCACTATGGTGTGTTCTGGTCAGGCGCGATCGCGGTCGGTCTGCTCGCGGTGCTGTATGCGTGGCTGATCGATTTTGGCTACAGCCTGTTTCGCGCCGGCTTCGATCGTCATCCATGGCTCGCGCTGATCGTCACGCCCGCGGTAGGCGCGCTGTGCGTGGCATTGACGCGGCGTTTCTTGCGCGGCGCGCAAGGCAGCGGCATTGCGCAAGTGGTCGCCACACTGCACGGCGATACCGCTGCGCTGGGGGCGCGCCTGCTCACAGTCCGGCTACTGGCTGGCAAGGTGCTCGTGTCGTTCGTTGCAATGTTGGGAGGCTTCACGATCAAACGCGAAGGACCGACCGTTCAGGTTGGTGCCGCGCTGATGTTCAGCCTGCACCGCGCGACGGCGCATACGCACCCGCCATGCGCGGACCGCGTGCGTCGCGACGCACGACCTGTACGATCAAGGCTGCGGAATCTCGATCTTGACCTCAAGCACCTCGAGATCGTCCTGCCGCTCGAGATGAACCCTGATGTCGTCGTTCGAGATCTTCACGTATTTTGAGATCACCGCGACAAGCTCGCGTTGCAGCGCCGGCAAATAGTCGGCCGGCGCCCGTCCGGCCGCACGCTCATGTGCGATGATCAGTTGCAAGCGCTCCTTCGCAACCGACGCAGACTTGCGTTTCTCGCCAAGCAGAAAAGAAAGAATCGACATTTCCCCCCCTTACTTGCTGCCGAACAGGCGTTGCAACAAGCCCGGCTTTTGGTAATCAATGTACCGCAGCGGCTTTTGCTCCCCAAGGAAACGCGCGATCACGTCCTTGTACGACTCGGCCACGTCGGTCCCATCTAAATGCACTGCCGGCACGCCCTGGTTCGACGCATGCAGCACCGATTCGGATTCCGGGATCACGCCGATTAACGGGATCCGCAGAATCTCTTGGATGTCGTCCAGCGACAGCATCTCGCCTTCGCTGACCCGCTTTGGGTTATAGCGCGTAATCAGCAAATGCTCCTTGACCGGTTCCTGACCCTCGATCGCGCGGCGCGTCTTGGATGCCAGGATCCCGAGGATGCGGTCCGAGTCCCGAACCGACGATACTTCGGGGTTCGTGACGATCAGCGCTTCATCCGCGAAGTGCATCGCCATCAACGCACCGGACTCGATGCCGGCCGGCGAGTCGCAAACGATGTACTCAAAGCCCATTTCGATCAAATCATTGATGACCTTCTCGACGCCCTCCAGCGTCAACGCATCCTTGTCGCGCGTCTGCGATGCGGGCAGGATGTACAACTGCTCGCATTTCTTGTCCTTGATCAGCCCCTGGTGCAAGTTCGCTTCACCCTGGATCACGTTGATCAGGTCGTACACGACACGACGCTCACAGCCCATGATGAGATCGAGATTGCGCAAGCCCACATCGAAATCGATGACGGCCGTCTTGTGCCCGCGCAGCGCGAGTCCGGACGCAAAGCTTGCGCTCGTCGTCGTCTTGCCGACCCCGCCCTTGCCCGAAGTCACCACAATGATTTTTGCCATACCGTTACCTTGTATTCGTCAATGTGCTCCGCCAATGTCGGGGCGGATGTCTTCCTGTCTTCTAATACGGATTGCCGCTACGTCAACCGCAGCGGCTCGATGATCAACTTCTCGTCCGCCAACCGGATCTGTACCGACTTGCCAAGCACATCGGGCCCGAGTGGCGTCTCGGTGGTTCGGTAGATACCGGCGATTGAGATCAGTTCCGGCTCCAGGCACGTGCAAAATATCCGCGCGCCGTGGTTGCCATGCACGCCCGCCAGTGCGCGTCCGCGCAGCGGCGCATAGATGTGGATGTTGCCCTCGGCAATCACTTCCGCGCCGTAGCTGACCAGGCCCAGCACGACGAGGTCGCCCTTTGCATAGACCTGCTGCCCCGAACGCAGCGGCTTGTCGATCACCCGTGTCACATTGCCGCCGCCCCGCTCGGTGTCGGCTGCGGCGTCGCCCTGGGCCATCATGTCGCAGGAGGCGGCCTGCGGCACCGTCGAGGCGGCCTGTGGCGACGCCCCGGCCGCGGGCTCGTCGCTGCGGACCGCACGCCGTTCAGATGACTCGACGAACGGCAGTGCATCGAGTTGTGCCCACGACCGTTGTGCGTCGTTCGCGACGATGCCGGCCGGATGCATTCGGAATGCCTTCAGCATCTCGGCCACTTCTGCGACCGGTACGCGTTGGTCCACCGGCAGGCGCCGCAGGTCGATCGCCACCACGTCGTTGGCGAAAAACTCCGGTGTCGCGTCAAAGCGTCGACTCAGTTCAGCACGCATCTCGGCCAGATCGGTCGTCTTCACGACGAACAGAAGCGTGTCCAGCGTACCGCTGCGCAGTTCGAAAAAGGGCGATTTCTTGGCCGACATAGAAGATTGCAAAAAATTTGCCCTATTTTACAGGCCTACGAGGCTACGCCGTGAAAGATTGGCCGCATTTGCCCCAAAAGATGGCGTGACAGCTCGTGGCTTCGCTTACTGTAGTGGAACGAGGCTTGCTACACGAGGAGGGTGATTATTCGATGGGAGCGATCCAATGGACTCAACAGACAAAAACCCGCCCCAGCCCGAGCAACGACGCCAGGCAGCCGAAAGCCCGTTGAAAAAGCCCGAGACTGAAACGGCGCACGCGCAAGTGAACGACATCGAGCGCGCGTCGAGCGGAAAAGAAGTCGGCTTGGGCCAATCCACATCGTCGCCCGGTGTGACGTCATACGAGCCTCGTGCAGGCATCGACGGTCGCGCAGACCCCGTGCAGTTGGCTCATCCACGCGGCACCGACCTGCGCAACAACGATGCCACCGATAACACGGTGGACACCGACGGCAAGAACGCGGAGGCGAAGAAGACAGGCCAAAACATCCAGGCCATTGTGTCGCAGGCCACGCTGGACAACGCTGTCCCCACGTCGGCCCGTGGACTTGGCGGCTTCGACAGCCGCATCGGGGGCGAATTGCCGCTTATTGCGCTGCGCGATAACTACGAGCTGGTGGACCATGGCGTTGTCACACCAGTCGAATCGCCACACCCAGCGCTCGAGTCGACGATGACCGACCGGGAGTCGCTTGCCACCGCGGCCGCAGCGCGCGGCGAATCGTACGCCGCCCATCGGCTTCGGCCCGAGCGCCTGATTGAAATCCGCCTGCGCAGCGGCGCAAGGCACTGACGGTAGTTCAAACCGGGCAGGAACGGTGCTTGCAACACCACCAACATACCGGCCTGCGATTAGGCCGGGCAATCAAACAGGAGAAATCTATGAACAAGGACCAAATCAAAGGCGTCACCGAGCAAGTCAAGGGGAAAGCCAACGAAGTTGTCGGGAAAGTGACCGGAAACAAGGCCCACGAGATTAAAGGCGATGTTCAGCAGGCCGCCGGCAAGACCCAGAAAACGTGGGGCGATGCGAAGGAACAGGTAAAGAAAGGTTCGTGAGTTGCCCCTGCACAGCCGCGCCGGTGGGCATTGTCCGCTGCTTACTAAGGGGCGCGTGTTCAAGGCGCGGCGTATTCATTTAATATTCAGAATCGAGGCGGTCCGGCAACGCATGCCGGGCCGTTACGTAGCGCTGAAAAGCATACGACGTGTGGTTTCCTTGAAAAGCATTGACTCAATGTACGACACAGTGCTGCCAGCAAAATGATCAATGTTGGAATTGATCCATACACAGTGGCGCCGTGTTCGGTCATTGTGATGCGCGCTTGACACAACGCATAGAAAAGCCGCCTACGGGGGCGGCTTTATTCGGCTGAAGGCCTTGTCTGTGGCGGAAAGGGAGGGATTCGAACCCTCGATACGGGAGAACCGTATACCGGATTTCGAGTCCGGCGCATTCGACCACTCTGCCACCTTTCCTAGATTTGGATCTTCGCCGATCGGGTCGCTACTCAGCGAAGTCAAAGATTATAGACAATCCGTCGAGCAATTCCAAGCAGATTTTTTACGCGCCAGGCTTTTACACCTATCTCTATCTGCTCATGCGCCGGGCTCCAGCCGCGCGATGCCGCCCATGTAGGGGCGCAATGCCGTTGGAATCGTGACCGACCCGTCGGCGTTCTGGCCGTTCTCCAGAATCGCCACCAGCGTGCGACCGACTGCCAGCCCGGAACCGTTCAACGTGTGGACCAATTCGGGCTTGCCTTGTGCGTTGCGAAACCGCGCCTGCATGCGGCGCGCCTGGAACGCCTCGGTATTCGAGCACGACGAAATCTCGCGATAGGCGCGCTGCGCCGGCAGCCACACCTCAAGATCGTACGTCTTTGCCGCTGAGAACCCCATGTCGCCGGTACACAGCGTAATCACGCGGTACGGCAACTCCAGCCGCTGCAAGATCGTTTCGGCATGCCCCACCATTTCCTCCAGCGCCTGGTATGAGCTGTCCGGCGACGTGATCTGCACCATCTCGACCTTGTCGAACTGATGCTGCCGGATCATGCCGCGCGTATCGCGCCCGTACGCGCCGGCTTCGGACCGAAAGCACGGCGAATGCGCGGTCAGCCGGATCGGCAATCGATCCGCATCGACGATGCTGTCGCGCACCGTGTTGGTCAGCGAGATCTCCGACGTCGAGATCAAGTATTGCGTGACCTTGTTGTCGCCGCCCCCCTTCTCGACACGGAACATGTCGTCGGCGAACTTGGGCAATTGGCCGGTGCCGTACAAGCTCTCCGGGTTCACGATGTAGGGGGTATAACACTCGGTATAGCCATGCGTCTGCGTGTGCGTATCGAGCATGAACTGCGCGAGCGCACGATGCAGGCGCGCCGCCTGGCCGCGCAGCACCGTGAAACGCGCACCGGCCAGCTTTGCGCCTGCCTCGAAATCAACGCCCAGCGGCACACCGATGTCCACGTGATCCTTTACCGCAAAATCAAACGTGCGCGGCGTGCCCCAGCGCCGCACCTCGACGTTGCTCGCCTCGTCCGCGCCGACCGGCACGGACTCGTGTGGCAGATTCGGGATGCCAAGCATCAGCTCAGACAACTTCGCCTGGACCTCCTCCAGTTGCAGCGCCGACGCCTTCATCTCGTCGCCGATACCCGTGACTTGCGCCATCACTGCGGAAGTATCCTCGCCGCGTCCCTTCATCGCACCGATCTGCTTGGACAGGCTGTTGCGGCGCGACTGCAGGTCCTCGGTGTGCGTTTGGAGCCGACGGCGTTCGGATTCGAGCGCCTGGAACGCGGCGACGTCCAGCGTGTAGCCGCGATCGGCCAACCGTTGGGCAACCGCGTCGATGTCCTTGCGGAGCAGCGTGATGTCGAGCATGGGGAGCTTTGCAATACGTTGGATGAACTGCAGATTTTACCTTACCGACGGCACGAAGCGCGGCAGCCCAGAGGCCGGGTGCCGTCACGCCCCCGCGCCGACGTATCGACGTGTCGGCGTGCTGCACTGCCATCACGCCGCAACGTGCGGCGCCTGCGCACCAAGCCTATGTTCAACCTTCCCCGTGCTTGTGCTCGCGGTGCCACGCCTGATCCAGCCCGCGCAGGCGCTCTAGCTTTTCACCAATCTTCTGCTCCAGTCCGCGCGGCACAGGTGCATACCAGCCGGGCTCGCGCATGCCGTCCGGCAAGTATGTCTCGCCCGCTGCATAAGCGTCGGGCTCGTCATGCGCGTAGCGGTATGCATGGCCATAGCCGAGTTCCTTCATCAGCTTGGTCGGCGCGTTGCGCAGATGCACCGGCACCGCCCGCGACCTGTCCTGCGAGACGAACCGCCGCGCCGCGTTGTATGCGTTGTAGCCGGCATTCGACTTGGGCGCGACGGCCAAATACAGCACCGCTTGCGCGAGGGCAAGCTCCCCTTCGGGGGTGCCCAGCCGCTCGTACGTTTCCGACGCATCCAGCGCAATGCGCGCGGCGCGGGGATCGGCCAGCCCGATGTCCTCCCAGGCCATACGCACGATGCGGCGCGCAAGGTACCGCGGATCGGCGCCCCCGTCGAGCATCCGGCACAGCCAATACAACGCACCGTCGGGGTGGCTGCCCCGCACCGATTTGTGCAATGCGCTGATTTGGTCGTAGAACGCATCACCGCCCTTGTCGAAGCGGCGCAGATTGTCGGCCAACGCCGCGCCGAGCAGTGTATCGTCGATCGACGTAGTCTTCGCACGGTGTGCGGCGCGTGCGACGATTTCGACGTTGTTGAGCAACTTGCGTCCGTCACCGTCGGCAGAGCCGATCAGCGCGTCGCGCGCGCTGTCCGTGATGGTCAACCCGCCGCCCAATTCGGCGAACGCACGCTCGAGCAATGCGCGCTGCTCATGATCGTCCAGGCTCTTGAGGACATAGACCGCCGCGCGGGACAACAAGGCGCTGTTGACCTCGAACGAGGGATTCTCGGTCGTGGCGCCGACGAACACGAACAAGCCGGACTCCACGTGCGGCAGGAAGGCATCCTGCTGGCTCTTGTTGAAGCGGTGGACTTCGTCGACAAATACCAATGTCTGCCGCCCACGCGCGCGATGGGCCTGCGCCAGATCGACCGCCTCGCGGATATCCTTGACGCCGGAGAGCACAGCGGACAGCGCAATGAATTCGGCGTGGAATGCGGCGGCCATCAAGCGCGCCAACGTCGTCTTGCCCACGCCAGGCGGCCCCCACAGTATCATCGAATGCGGCTCGCCGGACTCAAACGCCACCCGCAACGGCTTGTTTTCGCCAAGCAGGTGGCGCTGGCCGATGACCTCGTCGATCGTCTTCGGACGTAGCCGTTCCGCCAGCGGGACGGCGGTGCGGGTATCTTCGAACATGGACTTACCGGATCACTTCGCAACGACGTGCAGGCATTATGGCAGCCGCCGATGCGCCCGTGTGGGCACGCCCGCCGCGCGCCGCCGCGAATTCGCCCGGCACCGGTCAACCATTGATGACGTCGGCGCCCTTCGGCACCGTGAACTTAAATGTATTGGCGGGCAGCACCGGATTCTTGTGAATGTTCGAGAACGTGAGCAGTGTCACATTGCCGAACACGTCATGCAACTCCATCGCCTCGAGATTGCCGTCGCGAAAACCAATGCCGACGCGCTCGAACTGCGTATCCCTTGATTTCGGGACCAGCTCAAGCCAGTCGATGCCTTGTTTGACGCCCGCATCGCGCAGCGTGAAGTTCTTTTCCAGGTCGTTGCTGCCGAACAGAATGGCGGCCGGACTGGCGCCCAGCGCGCCACTGAGCGCCCGCACGGTCACCTGATTTAAATCCTTGTCCCAGACGTACAGCTTGTCGCCGTCGGACTGCAGCAGTTGTTCATACGGTTTCTGGTACGCCCACACGAACCTGCCCGGCCGCGCAAAGCGGAATGTGCCGCTCGACGTGGCCATCGACGTGCGTGCCGCCTGGCCCTGCGCCTGCGACGCGCTGCCGCCGGCTGCCTTGACCTGGCGCTGGACGAACTCGCCATCGGCCGAACGCACCTGTGCCACGAACGCCTTCAATTGCGCCGTGCCGCTGGCATGCGCACACGGCACGGCGGCCAAGGCAATCAATGCGCCTGTCGCCGCGGCCCGCATGGTGCGAAAAAGCGATCCCATCATCAAAGCGTTTCCTGTGTTGATTTCATGCACGTAGCGCATCCGGCACAGTCCGTGGCTCCACCCGGCGGCAACCATGCCGACTTTTGCCCTCGCACCGCTCGAGGCACTTAGTCGTCGTCGCCGCGCGCCGGCACCCGTATTTCACGATTGCCATTGGACGCCATTGCCGAGACCAGCCCCGACTGCTCCATCTGTTCGAGCAGCCGCGCGGCGCGGTTGTAGCCAATACGCAAGTGACGCTGCACCAGCGAGATCGACGCACGGCGCTGCTTGAGCACGACTTCGACAGCCTGGTCATATAACGGATCGGACTCGCCATCCGCGTTGCCGGTTCCCGCGCCGCCTGCTTCGTCACCTTCGCCAGCCAAGCCCCCTTCCAGAATGCCGTCAATGTAATTCGGCTCGCCCTGCTCCTTGAGCTTCTCGACGACACGGTGAACCTCTTCGTCGGAGACGAACGCGCCATGGACGCGGATCGGCAGGCCGGTGCCCGGCGGCAGATACAACATGTCGCCTTGGCCGAGCAGCGACTCAGCACCCATCTGGTCAAGGATCGTGCGGGAATCGATCTTGGACGATACCTGAAACGCAATGCGCGTGGGCACGTTCGCCTTGATCAACCCGGTGATCACATCGACCGATGGCCGCTGCGTCGCGAGCACGAGGTGGATGCCGGCCGCCCGCGCCTTCTGTGCGATACGCGCGATTAGCTCCTCCACCTTTTTGCCGACGACCATCATCAAGTCGGCCAACTCGTCGATAATCACCACGATGAACGGCAGCTTCTCGAGCGGCTCCGGTGCATCGGGCGTCAGGCTGAACGGATTCGGAATCTTCTCGTCGCGCTTGGCGGCGTCGTCGATCTTGCTGTTGTAGCCGGCCAGGTTGCGCACACCGAGCTTGCTCATCAACTTGTAGCGCCGCTCCATCTCGCCGACCGCCCAGTTCAGCGCGTGGCCGGCCTGCCGCATGTCGGTGACGACCGGACACAGCAGATGCGGGATACCCTCGTAGACCGACAACTCGAGCATCTTCGGGTCGATCATGATGAGGCGGACCTGCTCCGCGCTGGCCTTGTACAGCAGCGACAAAATCATCGCGTTGATGCCGACCGACTTACCCGAGCCGGTCGTGCCAGCCACCAGCAGGTGCGGCATCTTGGCCAAGTCCGCACACACTGGATTGCCCCCGATGTCTTTGCCCAGCCCCATCGTCAGCAGCGATGGCGCACTCGCATAGACCTCGGAGCCCAGGATTTCCGTCAGCCGCACGGTTTGGCGGCGCTGGTTCGGCAACTCCAGGCCCATGTAGTTCTTGCCGGGAATCGTCTCGACCACGCGGATCGACACGAGTGACAGCGAGCGCGCGAGGTCCTTCGCGAGGTTGACCACCTGGCTGCCTTTGACCCCGGTCGCCGGCTCGATTTCGTAGCGAGTGACCACCGGGCCGGGATAGGCGGCCACCACGCTGACCTCGACGCCGAAGTCCTTCAGCTTCTTTTCGATCAGCCGTGACGTAAACTCGAGCGTGTCGGCCGATACGGTTTCCCGCGTGGCCGGTGGCGCGTCGAGCAGTGCAAGCGGCGGCAACGTGCCGTCGCCCGGCAGGTCCTGGAACAGCGGCACCTGCTTTTCCTTTTCGAGGCGCTCGGACTTGGTCGGCGTCACCACGGCCGGCACGATCGTCACCGGCTCCTGCTCCTCGAGCCGCACCCGACTGCGCTCGACCTTGCCCTCGCGCTTGACCGCCGCTTGCTGGCCAGCCTTGCGGTCGCGCTTCTCGTCGCGCCGCAACTGCGCGAGCATGACCGCGTTGATAATCGCCTCGCCGACGCGCTCGGCCACCGACAGCCACGAAAAGCGGAAAAACAGCGACAGGCCAATCGCCAACGCGAGCAGCAACGCCAGCGTGCCGCCGGTGAACCCAAGCGCGTGCTGCACGCCGCGGGCCACCGCGTCGCCGATGATGCCGCCGGGTGCCCGGGGCAATTGGGCCTGGAGCGACCACATCCGCAATGCCTCGAGGCCGTTGCTGGCCACGAGCACGAGCGCGAACGACAACATCTCGGCCAACCAGCCGCCTTCGCGCGGCGCGGCCGGCTCGTCCAGCGCGTCGTGACGCGTGATGCGCCGGTAATTGTCGGCGATGCGCCGTCCCAGCAGCACGATCCACCAATAGGCGGACAAGCCGAACAGTAGCAGCAGAATGTCGGATGTCCACGCACCGACACGGCCACCCCAATTCGCGATCCGGTCCACCTGCACGGCATGCGTCCAGCTTGGGTCGCGCCGGCTGTAGCTGACCAGCGCCATTAACAGGAACAGGCCGAGCGCGACCTGCAGCAGCCAGCGGATCTCGCTCAGCAAACGCGACAGACGATGCGGTAAAGCTTGTGTCCCGGGAGAATACGTGGATTTCGCCATTGAATCGACAAGAGAGCGACATACAGCCGCCGGAGTTCGAGCGCCTTCATTGTAAACGGTCGGACCGGCGCGCCGCGCAACAAGTTGTAAGGCCGGTGTTGCAAGCGCGCACCAGCGTGCCGCGCGAGCCGCCCAAGCACCGCCGAACATCGGAGCATCGCGCCAAGGGTGACAGGATATCGCGCCGATGAGTGGCGGGGTATCACGCCGATGAGTGGCGGGGTATCGCGCCGATGAGTGGCGGAGTATTACACTGATAGGTGGCGGAACATCACGCCGATGGGCGTCGGGGCTATCACGCTGATAGGTGGCAAAACATCGCGCCGATGGGCGCCGGAGTTACCACACCGATGCAAAAGAGCAATCAGGCCAATACCGGCCAGCCCCTTTATAATGGTGGGTCCGACATCACCCACGCATTGCCGTGCGGTGCGGCTTTGCGCACCGCCGTCCTACAAGGATCGACCGCCATGTCCGAACGCAAGCACGCGAAAGTCCTGATTCTCGGCTCCGGCCCGGCCGGCTACAGCGCCGCCGTCTACGCGGCGCGGGCCAATCTATCGCCGATGCTGATTACCGGCCTCGCACAAGGCGGGCAGTTGATGACGACCACCGACGTCGAGAACTGGCCCGGCGACCCGAACGGCGTACAGGGTCCGGAACTGATGCAGCGGCTGCTCGAGCACGCGCAGCGCTTCAATACCGAAATCGTGTTCGATCACATTCACACCGCGAAGCTCGATGAGCGGCCGCTGCGGCTGATCGGCGACTCCGGCGAGTACACGTGCGATGCGCTAATCATCGCGACTGGCGCGTCGGCCCAATACCTGGGCCTGCCGTCAGAGCAGCAGTTCATGGGCAAGGGCGTGTCCGCATGCGCGACCTGCGATGGTTTCTTCTACCGGAATCAAGATGTCGCGGTGATCGGCGGCGGCAACACCGCCGTCGAGGAAGCGCTGTACCTGTCGGGCATCGCGAAGAAGGTCACGGTGATCCACCGTCGCGACAAGTTCCGCGCCGAGCCGATTCTGATCGATCGACTGCTCGCGAAGGAGCAGGAAGGCATCGTTCAAATCAAGTGGAACCACGTGCTCGATGAAGTCCTCGGCGACGATTCGGGCGTGACCGGTCTGCGCATCAAGCATACGAAGACTGGCGAGAGCACCGACCTGTCGGTGCACGGCCTGTTCGTGGCGATCGGCCATAAGCCGAATACCGACATCTTCGAGGGCCAATTGGAGATGCGTAACGGCTATATCGTCACGAACGCCGGCCTGAACGGCAATGCGACCGCCACGTCGATCGCCGGCGTGTTCGCCGCAGGCGATGTACAGGACCACATCTATCGGCAGGCGATCACTAGCGCGGGCACCGGATGCATGGCCGCGCTGGACGCACAGCGTTATCTGGAAAGCATCCATGAGACGACCGCGCCACACGTGATGAGCCACGAAGCCAACCGCTGAGCGTCGCGCGATACCGTCGCAGCGACAGCATTAAAGTCGAGGGCGACCCATGCCAAAGGAAAAAACCCATCCGAATGACCGCGTGCGGGCGCGGCCAACGCCCGCTGCCCCATCCGCCATCGCGGGAGCCGCGCTTGGCGCGGTGGTACCCGCGCCGATCTCTGCCGGCCCTGCCGCCGGCATGCGCCGCCTGTCCAGCCTAGCATCGCTCGGCGTGCTGCGCGACATGCTCAAAAGTGACGCCACGGCCCGCGAGCAGGCGCGTCGCCACGCCGAGCGCGAGCAGCGCGCCGCGCAAGCGGCCGCCACCGAATTCCGCTGCGAGATTGGCGACATCACGCCGCTCAAGCCCTCCGGTCGCGCGCCGCTGCACCGCGTGCAGCCGCCCCCCGTGCCGCTGCAAACGCAGCGCGACGAACAAGCCGTGCTCGATGAGGCACTGTCCGACGAATTCGATCCGGAAGCGCTACTCGACGTCGATGAATCGTTGTCTTATTGCCGGCCGGGCGTGGCGACCGACGTCGTACGCAAACTGCGCAGTGGCACGTGGGTCGTGCAGGCGCAGATCGACCTGCACGGACTGCGCCGCGATGAGGCCCGCGAAGCCCTGGCGGATTTTCTGCGTGCGTCGATCAAGCGGGGGCTGCGCTGCGTGCGCGTGATCCACGGCAAGGGTTTGGGCTCGATCGGCAAGGAGCCGGTGCTCAAGGGCAAAGTACGCAGTTGGCTGGCGCAAAAGGCCGAGGTGATTGCCTTTTGCCAGGCCCGGGCGCACGATGGCGGAGCCGGTGCCGTACTCGTGCTGCTGCAGCCGGAGCCGCGTGGCTGAGGGGGGCCATGTCGCCTGCATGCCACGCAGCGCAGGTGATGTCAATCAGACCGCCGCCTCGTTCTCTTCGCCGGTGCGTATCCGAATCACCCGTTCAATGTCAGCGACGAAGATTTTTCCGTCGCCGATCTTGCCGGTACGCGCGGCACCGATGATCGCATCGAGCGTCTGATCGACCTGGTCGTTTGCGACCACGACCTCGATCTTTACCTTCGGCAGGAAGTCGACCACGTACTCCGCACCGCGATAGAGTTCGGTATGCCCTTTTTGCCGACCAAAGCCTTTGACTTCGGTCACGGTCAGTCCGGTCAGGCCCACCTGTGCGAGCGCTTCGCGCACCTCGTCGAGCTTAAACGGCTTGATGATTGCAGTGATACGCTTCATGGTGTGCCTCGCCTGTCCGCTTGAAATGGAATGAAGTTATTCTAACCAGCGCGCGCGGGGCGCGCGAGCGCATGCACGACCCCACCGCCCGCAGCACCGCATCGCGCACCGTGGCGGTGCCGCGCCGTTGCCGCGCATGCTCAGGATGCCTCGCTGAAATGTGATGTAATCGGATAGCGCCAATCCCGACCAAATGCGCGGTGCGTGACGCGAATCCCGATTGGCGCCTGGCGCCGCTTGTATTCATTGATCTTGATCAGCCGCGTGACCCGCTGGACATCGTCGCGAGCATAGCCGGCCGCAACGATGCCCTCCAGCGACCGATCCTCCTCCATGTACATTCGCATGATCGCATCCAGCACTTCATACGGCGGCAGGCTGTCCTGATCGGTCTGGTTCTCGCGCAGCTCGGCCGATGGCGCCCGGGTCAGGATCCGTTCCGGGATAATGTCGCGCGTGGCAAACGTGGTCGCCGCGTTCCGATAGCGGCACAGCCGATACACCAGTGTCTTGGCGATATCCTTGATCACCGCAAAACCACCCGCCATATCCCCATACAACGTGCAATAGCCCACGGCCATCTCACTCTTGTTGCCGGTGGTCAGCACGATCGAGCCGAATTTGTTCGACAGCGCCATTAGCAGCGTACCGCGAATGCGGGCCTGAATGTTCTCCTCGGTGGCGTCTTCGGGCAAGCCAGCAAATTGCGCAGCCAGCGATGCGCGGAACGCGTCGAACATCGGACCGATCGCAATTTCGTCGTAGCGCACGCCAACGCGCCGCGCCATCTCCGCTGCATCGGACATGGACATATCCGCGGTATAGCGGGACGGCATCATGACCGCGCGCACGCGCTCGGCACCCAATGCGTCGCACGCGACGGCCAGTACCAGCGCCGAGTCCACGCCGCCGGACAGCCCGATGATCGCTCCTGGAAATCCGTTTTTGTTCAAGTAATCACGCACGCCGAGCACCAGCGCAGCATAAACCTGCGCCTCGACGCATTCGCGCGGCGCAATCTCGCCACGTTGCGCCTGTGCGCCGTCAAACTCGACAATCGCCGTCTGCTCGACGAATTGCGGCAGGCGTGCCATTAGCTCGCCATGCGCATCGAGCACGAACGAGCCCCCGTCAAACACAAGCTCGTCCTGCGCGCCGACCAGATTTAAGTAGACGGCCGGCATGCCGGTCTCGCGAATGCGCTCGCGCAGAATATCGATGCGCACATCCTCCTTGTTCACGTGATACGGTGAGCCATTGGGCACAAGCAGCACCTGGGCGCCCGCCGCCTTCGCCAGCAACGCGGCCGATGGATGCCACGCATCCTCGCAGATGATGACGCCAAACTTCACGCCCTCCAGCTCGAACACGAACGGTTGCGGATTCGACGCGAAATACCGCTTTTCGTCGAACACCTCGGTATTGGGCAGTTCCTGCTTCCGGTAGGTGCCCACAATTCGACCCTCGGCCAGCAGCGATGCTGCGTTAAACGTGTCCACCGGCGGCACGCCGCGCTCGAGCGGCCTATTTGGATTAACATCGCCTGTCGGTGCACTGCGATACGGATGGCCGACCAACACGCGCAGTCCGGCAAAGCGCGAGAGCTGAGCGGCCAACTCGCTGAGCGCCGCATGGCTTGCCGTGTAAAACGCCGGACGCAGCAACAGGTCTTCGGGCGGATAGCCGGACAGCGCCAGTTCCGGTGCGATCATCAGCGACGCGCCGGCATCATGGGCGGTTTGCGCGGCGGCGACGATTTTCGCGATATTGCCGGCAAAGTCGCCGACGGTCACGTTGATCTGGGCAAGAGCGATTTTCATGGACGAACGATGAGCGAGTTGGCTTCACAGCGCATGGGCGATTATCGCACGCGGATTCTCGCGTCACTGGACGAGGTCAACGCATGCCAATGGAATGCGCTGCTCGCGCGGCAGGCACAGCCCACGCCGTTCTTGCGACATGAATTCCTCCATGCGCTGGATGCAACGCAATGCGCGGTGGCCGACACCGGTTGGCAGGCCCAATTCGTCACGCTGTGGCGCAACGAGGGCCCGGAGTCGCGCGAGGTGCTTGCGGCAGCCGCGCCGCTCTACGTGAAGCAGCATAGCTACGGCGAGTATGTGTTCGACTGGGCGTGGGCCGATGCCTACCAGCGGCACGGACTGCATTACTACCCGAAACTGCTGTGCGCAGTGCCGTTCACGCCGGTGCAGGGCACGCGGCTGCTCGCGGACAACGACGATGCGCGCCGCCATCTGGCGGCCACGCTGCTGGCCGCGGCCGAGCAGGCCCACGTGTCGTCGCTGCACGTGCTGTACCCCTC
Organism: Mycetohabitans sp. B2; assembly: GCF_021733735.1. Lineage (NCBI taxonomy): Bacteria > Pseudomonadati > Pseudomonadota > Betaproteobacteria > Burkholderiales > Burkholderiaceae > Mycetohabitans > Mycetohabitans sp. B2. Next base: position 33,062 of record NZ_JAHKSP010000015.1, on the reverse strand, counting down.
GCCGCGCGAGGCCGAACTGCTGGTCGAGATGGGCATGCTGCTGCGCGAGGGCGTCCAGTTCCACTGGCTCAACCAAGGCTATCGGAATTTTGACGACTTCCTGTCCACGTTGGAGCAAAAGAAGCGCAAAAACATCCGTGCCGAGCGCCGCCAGGTGCGTGACGCCGGCGTCACGCTGCGCCGCGTGCCCGGCGAGGCCATCACCGCCACACAATGGGCATTTTTCTCGCGGTGCTATCGGCAGACCTATCGCGAGCATCATTCGAGCCCCTACCTGAATCTAGATTTTTTCCGGATGATCGGCGCAACGATGCCTGACAACCTGCTGCTGGTGATCGCCGAGCGCGCTGGCGCGCCGATCGCCAGCGCGCTACTGGTCTATGACCGCGATACATCCGCGTCGCGAGGGCAAGGCCGGGGCACGTTGTACGGACGCTACTGGGGTGCGCTCGAGCACATCCCATGTTTGCACTTCGAGACCGCGTACTACCAACCGCTAGAATTTTGCATCGAGGCCGGCATCGCCACATTTGAGGGCGGCGCCCAAGGCGAGCACAAGATGGCGCGCGGCTTCCTGCCCACCGTCACCCATTCGACGCACTGGCTCGCGCATCCCGCATTCGCGGACGCTGTCGCCCAGTTCCTGAACAGCGAGGCGGGCGGCATACACCGCTATGTGGATGAGTTGCGCGAACACGATCCGTTCCGGCGCGGCGCCGACACGGCATACTGACATGACCTGGCACCTATATTTGATCGAATGCGCGGACGGCAGCATCTACACGGGCATCGCCGTCGACGTGCAGGCTCGCTTCGCCAAGCATCAGGACGGCACCGGCGCCCGCTATACACGCTCGCACAAACCCGTGCGACTGCTCGCTACCTTCGCAATGGCTGACCGCTCCAGCGCGTCACGCGTCGAATATCACGTCAAACGGTTATCCGCCAGCGAGAAGCGGGCACTTGCGCAGGGCCGCCGTCCGTTGCCGCACGCGTAGCAAGGGCCGCGCCTGGCCTCGCCGCAACGCCCACCGCGCGGCGCTCACGCCGATTGTTTGCGCTGGCAAGACAGAGAATTCACAATAATGATCTTTATCCGAGCGGGCCTGCGGCGTAACGTCCGTGCTAGAGAATGCTCGGAACCATCGCCATGACTGCTATTGCAAAACACGCGGATCCTTGGCAGCAGACCGTCCGCTGCCTCGGCGCCCGTGCGCGCGAGAGCGCTGCCGACCGCCCCGCTGTCGCCGTCCCCCCGCTCCAGACCACCCGCCGCACACGCCCGGCACAGCGCGGCAAGCATACCGCCGTGGTGCCGCTTGGGCGGCAGGTCGCGGCCGGCAAGCCGATCATCCGCATCATCGACCGGCCTAGCAGCGTCACCGCCATCGTGTATTGGTCCGATGCGGCGACCTGCCACTATGGTTACCAGGGCTGGCGTGTCGCCACCGCGGAACAGGATGGCCAATGCGCGCTGAGCGGCCAGCCGGTGCGGCGCGGTGATCTCGTGTACCGGCCGGCACAACGCGAGCCCAGGCCCCGCAACGTCGACGCCATGATCCTCGCTAGCGCGATGCCGCAGACGGTCGAAGCCGAAGCCGCTTAGGCGGCTGCGGCCGGTCTCGTCTGAACGACCGGGCGGCGCGCGCCGCCGCGATCCCACACGAACTCGCCGCACCCGCAAAAAACCCGCCGAGTCGGTCCGACCCCGGCGGGTTGTCATCGACAGGCGTGTCGGCCAACGCCGCCGGCACGGCGCGTCGTTTATTGCTCGTTGAAGTTCGCGATGCCGTCGGTAATCTCCTTGTGTGCGGCGGCGATATCTTCCCAGCCTTCGACCTTGACCCACTTGCCTTTTTCGAGCGCCTTGTACTGCTCGAAGAAATGCTTGATCTGGTCCTTCAGATAAGCCGGTACGTCGTCAGCCGATTTCAGGTGCGCGGTCATCGGACAGATCTTGTCGGCCGGCACAGCAATCAGCTTCGCATCCTGGCCGGATTCGTCCGTCATATTCAGCATGCCCAATGCGCGGCAGCGCACGACTGAGCCCGCCAGCAACGGAAAGGGCGTGATCACCAGCACATCGACCGGATCACCATCGCCGGCGAGCGTTCGCGGGATGAACCCGTAGTTGGCCGGATAGCGCATTCCCGTGCCGATGAAACGGTCTACGACGAGCAGGCCCAGATCCTTGTCCGCCTCGTATTTGACTGGGTCGCTTTGCGCCGGAATTTCAATGATGACGTTGAAATCGTGCGGCAGGTCCTTGCCGGGTGGGACGTGATCGAAGCTCATGTCGAATTTCCTGTTAACGATAGAACGAACGATGGAGGCGAAAGCCCGATTATATCAACCGACCTGCTGCGATCGGGTAACGAGGTGTCCGATCCGGCTGCACGGCTTGGCTTTCGTCCGATCATCGCGAACTCGGCGCGATAATGGTCAGCACACCGCAGCCCTCGCGATGATCAACTCGTTAGGCAGTCAGCCGGTTTCGTAAGCCCGTCCCTCATCGGCTGACTCAAAGACCTGACCAGCAGCACGGATTCCGGCATGGACTGGGTGGCGGGTTCCATAGTGCTCGGCTCGCTGGTGACGCTCAGCGTGCCCAAGCGCCTCGTATCGCGCTAGCGGGCGCGGCGGTACAGGACAGCCGTCGCCGGCACGCGCAGACTGCCATCGCCCACGGGTCAGCATGGCGGGGGCGCCAGCCACTGAATACGGCCGCCGTCAGCAAGCGAGCACGCACGCCACTGGCAACCCGTGCATACGATCCGCCAGCGGTCCAATACGGCCATCGCCGCGGCGCCAGCTAAACAACATTCATCGCCGTGGCGCTGGCACGGTAGTGCTCGGCGGCCTGCTGCGCGTTGCCCAACTGCTCATGCAGGCGTGCGAGCGCCCGGTGCGCACGAATCTGCAGCGGCTCATTGTCCGCGGCGAGCTTAAGCGCCTGCTCGAGGAAGGCTTGTGCCTTACCCCACAGCTTTTGCTGCAGGCACAGGCGTCCCAGCGTAAAGGACAGGTCGGGATCGTCCTGACGCTCCTTCTGCCAGGCTTCCGCGCGCTGAATCAACGGCAATGGATCGTCGTCCGCGCAGTCGGCGTAGCGGCGCAGCAGCCTAGGATCCCAATGATGCGCGAGCGCCTCCTCGACGATCTTGCGCGCATCGGCCGGGCGGTTCAGCGCGATCAACAATTCCGCGGCCAAGTCCGCGATACGGGGCGACTGGCGCTCGGCCGCACTCAGCGATTGCCATAGTTGCAGCAGCGCGTCGGGGTTATGACGCCGATCGCGCAGCAGATGCTCGGCGGCGAGTTGCTTCAGGTGCACCGACACCGCCGGGTGGATCGCCTCGCGCTTTTCCAGCATCTTCACCAGCTTGAGCACTTCCGCCCAGTTCTTCAGCTGCTGCTGCGCACGCAACGCGATTTGCAACGCATGGATGCGCCGCCCACCCTGCGCACGCATCTCGGTCAATGCCGCCAACGCCCCGTCGGCATCACGCGCATCCGCGCGCAATTCGGCGCTGGCCATCAACCTCGCCTCTTGCCAATCGTTGTCGGTCACCTGCGCCAGCCATTCATCGCGACGCGCGAATTCGCGCATGCGATGTGCGGCGGCTGCACCGATCAGGCCGGCTGGCGCCTTATTTGCGTCAAATGCACTGGCCTCGCGCGCGGCGTTCTCCGCGCGAGAAAAACGCCCCGCGTACAAGTTACCAATCGCCTCACGCAGCGCCTGGTGCGCGTTGGCAAGCCGCACGCGTGCCCGGTACGCCGCGACTCGTTCGGGCATTTTCAGCACCGCGCGAATCGAGCGCACGACGATATAGAGCACGACGAACGACACGACCAGCGCCGCCACGAACAAGTTCAGCGAGATATCGATCCGATAAGGCGCCCAAATGATCAGCACCTGCCCCGCGTCGTGTGCGCCGACAAGCGCCAGCAGCACAGCGGTCGCGAACAGTGCCATCAACCACAAGATTGCTCGAATTGCCATCGTTCAGCCTCGGCCCTTGTTCTGATGGATGGCATTCAAACTCGCCTCCAGGTTCGGCAACTCGATGTGCGCCGCACCTTTTTGAACCTGATCGAGCCGCTCACGCGCGTTATGCGTGGCCTGTGCCGACGGATCAAAGTACCGCGCGAGCGCCTGCTGCGCGGCCTGCAAGTCCGCCTTCATCAGCTTCTCGTCGCGCGAGAGCAGCGCGACGCGCGCGCACAGCAGCCGCAGCTTCACATTCTCACGCAACAGATAGCCCTGGTCTGGCGCGACCAGCATCGCGTCCGCGTTGTCGATGCGGCGCACCTGTACGAGACCGGTGAGTTGCGCCATGACGTCGGCCGCGAATGTATGCCACCATGCCTTCCAGCGCGGCTCGCCATTGGCAGCGGCCACCTGCGCCACGTCCGCCGGCGTGCCGGCACGCGACTTGAGCGGCACAGCCGGCGCCTCGCCGGCCAACGGCAAGGCGTCCACCTGCGCGATCACATCGTCGAGCTTGATCGCAAGTCCCGCCAGGTCGACGCTTGGCGCAGCCTTCAGCTTGTCAATATCCTGCGCGATCGCCTTGCGCACCGCGATGACCTGCGCGCCCGTTGATGCCGCGAGCCGCGTGTCCGCACTTTGCAACGCCAACAACGCCAAGCCGACATTGCCGGTTAATTGCAGTTGCTGGCTAGCAGACGAAATTGTCTGCTCGACTTCGGCCAGCGTCCAATCGTCGCGGTCCTTTGCCAAGTCCTGCAACGACGCCTGCAGGGCCTGATGCTGCGTCTGCACGTCGCCGACCCGGCCGGCGAGTTGGGCCAGCTGCGAATCGAGTTGGCGTACCGCGCTCGCAGCCTCGTCGGCCTTGAGCCGGGTGTCGCGGCTTTGCGCGTCGCTGGCCTGCTGGCGCACGATAAGTTGCTGCTGCAGCCGCTCGACCTTGCGTTCGAGCACGTAGCCGCCTGCGCCTGCGCCCGCCAGCACCAACACCGCACCGATCCAGGCGAGCGCCGTGCTGACTGAGCGGCGGCGGCGCTTCGATTCGTACGGGGGAAAGGGTGCAGCCGGTGGGACGTTGGCCGCGGCAGGGCGCGCCGGTTGCGCTGCTTGCGGCGCCCCACCTGGCGCTGGCTGGGAATCTTTAGAATCTGTCATGCTTAATTGAGCCGATTGCGATTGAGTCTTCGAGAAGGAAGCGGCTTGAGTGATCGGTGAAAACACCGCGCGCAGCGCGCCGACGATCGCTTGATCGCCGGCACCGGACACCGTAATCGTATCAAAACCCGCTTTGCGCGCCGTATCGCCGATGCGCGGATGGGGTGTGACAATCGGGGCGCGCTTGAGCGCGACAATCTCGTCGCGATTCAGATGCTCGCGCGCCAGCTCCTCCAGGTTGCGCACGCCTTCCGAACTGGTCAATACCCAGGCGTGCGGCTGGCCGGCGAGCAGCGCGTGCACGCGCTGCCACGCGTCAAAGCTCGGTTCGGGCAGCCGTCGCTGGTACGCACCGAGCGCCTGAACGATGGCGCCATGCGCACGCAGCGTCTCGGCGAGCAACTCGCGGCCGCCGTCGCCGCGCACCAGCAACACGTGCTGCCCTTGCAACGCGGTGAGCCCGTGCGGCGCAAAGGCGGTGGCAAGCGCGTCGATCAACGCCTCGGAATCGTAGCGCGGCGCATCGCCGCTCGCATACGAGTCGGACGAGACCTGCACCGCAGGGGTATCGTCGCGCCGCGGCGGCTCGCCAGCATAGGAAACACCCGCGCCACCGTCCTTGCCGCCGTCGTACACCGGCGCCTGCAGCGCGACGCGCACCGCATCGCCGGGTGCGATGATTCGATGCGTGTGCGGCTGCACGCCGTGGCGCGCCAACGCCCGCACCGTGCCCGGACCCACGCCAGCGACCGGTACCGTGGTCGGCCACGAGAAAGCGAGCGGCGGCACGGTGGCGGCCGACGCATGCGCCGACGGCGTATCGGCTGACGAGGCGTCCGCCGACAATGCATCCGCGGGCGGTACGTCCACTGGGGATGCGCTTTCCGGCGATGCCTTCGGCCGCGCGGCGGCAAGCGCCGCGAATGCGCGATCCACCGCGTTTGGCGAGACGAATACCGCCAGCGCATAACGCTCGAGGTCGAGCAACCCATCGACCAGCGGCGCATTGTCCGTTGCGTCAGTAATGTCGATCAGCGGAAACTCGAAGCCATCAAGCCCAGTTGCGGCAAGCGCGGTCAGCAGTTCAGCACTCTGTCCTGCCGGGCGCGTAATCACCACAGTCGGACGTGCCGCGACAGGAGCGCCGGCGTCGCCCGCGGCCGCCGACTGCGACGTGGGAGGAAGCGACGCCTGCGTCACGATTGGCCGCCCCCCATCACGCGGCTCCGTCGCGCGACGCGTCAAGCAGTTGCTGCACGATTTGCATCGCACCCTGCGCCTGCAACTGCTGTACCACGTGCAAGCCAAGCGCCAGCGCACCGGCCGTATCCGTCGGCGCCGCGCTGCCCTGCGCGGCCAGTACGCGGCTGCCGTCGGGCGTGGCAACCGACGCCCGCAGTTGCAGCACATCACCCTGCCACTGCGCATACGCGGCGAGCGGCACCTCGCAGCTGCCACCGAGTGCGCGCGACACGGCCCGCTCGGCTTCCACGGCCAGCGCCGTGCGCATGTCGCACAACGGCGCCAGCCACGGGTGCAGATCGGCGCGCGAGGCGCAGATCTCAATGCCGAGCGCCCCCTGACCGGGCGCCGGCAGGCTGTCGGCGGGATCCAGCAGCGTGCGGATCCGCGCTGCGAGGCCAAGCCGCTTGAGCCCAGCGGCCGCGAGGATGATCGCCGCGTAGTCGCCCCGGTCGAGCTTGGCCAGCCGGGTATCCAGATTGCCGCGCAGCGGCTTGATCACCAGATGCGGATAGCGGCTACGCAACATCGCCTCGCGGCGCAGGCTCGATGTCCCCACCACGGCGCCCGCTGGCAATTGCGCCAACGAGGTAAATTGCGACGACACGAACGCATCACGCGGGTCTTCCCGCGTGAGGACAACCGGCAGCGCGAAGCCATCGGGCAGCCTCATCGGTACGTCCTTGAGCGAGTGAACCGCCAGGTCCGCGCGACCATCCGCCAATGCATTCTCCAATTCCTTGACGAACAACCCCTTGCCGCCCACCTTGGACAGCGTGCGATCCAGAATTTGATCGCCGCGAGTGGTCATACCGAGGATCTTTACGTTGCAAGACGGATATAATTTGTGCAGCGCACGGCCCACATGCTCGGCTTGCCACAGCGCAAGCCGGCTCTCACGCGAGGCGATCACCAGCGTCGCGGGCGGTATCGCGCATTGCATCTCGAGACTCAAGTTGACCTCGTACCCAATCGGGATGTGATAACGAATCAAATGGTAGCACGCACCCTTCGGCATCCCGATGCTGCGCGCGGATGCCGGAACCCTTCAATCGCCAGTTTGGGGAATGGCTTGTGACTACTTCCGGATCGGCCGCTGCCGCGCGCCGCAACGCCAAGACCGCCGCTACGGCCTCCCGCACCGCGCCCGCACGGCCGACCCCGACCGTGGGGACGCCGACGGCGCACGCCACGGCATCGCCCACACGCAGCCGCACCCGCGAAGACAAGGACAAGCCGCTGTTCGAGGACATCCGCTTCCTTGGCCGACTGCTTGGTGACGTGGTCCGCGAGCAAGAGGGTGACGCCGTATTCGACGTGGTCGAGACGATCCGCCAGTCGGCGGTGAAATTTCGCCGCGAGGACGACATCGACGCGGCCAAGAAGCTAGACAAGATGCTCAAGGCCCTCACGCCGGAGCAAACGGTCAGCGTGGTGCGCGCATTCAGCTACTTTTCACATCTAGCAAACATCGCCGAGGATCGCCACCATAATCGCCGCCGGCGCATCCATGCGCTGGCCGGCTCCACGCCGCAGGCAGGCACCGTCGCCTACGCGCTTGCGCGGCTGGCCAAAAGTGGTGGCGAATCGCTGTCCGCGTTGAAGACATTCTTCGACACCGGGCTGATCGTGCCGGTGCTCACCGCACATCCCACCGAGGTGCAGCGCAAGAGCATCCTGGACGCGCAGCACGACATCGCACGCTTGCTGGCCGAGCATGACCAGCCGCTCACCGCGCGCGAGCGCGCGGCCAATGAAGCGCTGCTGCGCGCCCGCGTCACATCGCTGTGGCAAACCCGCATGCTGCGTGGTTCACGGCTCACGGTCGCCGACGAGATCGAAAACGCGCTGTCGTACTATCGCACGACCTTCCTGGACGAGATCCCGGCACTGTACGCGGACATCGAACAGGCACTGGCCGAGCACGGCCTGCCCACTCGACTGCCCCCGTTCTTCCAGATGGGTAGTTGGATCGGCGGCGACCGCGACGGCAATCCGAACGTAACAGCGGCCACGCTCGAGCGGGCGATCACGCGCCAGGCGGCGGTGCTCTTCCAACACTATTTGGAACAGGTGCACCGGCTCGGCGCGGAACTGTCCGTCTCCGAGTTGCTCGCAGGCTCCAGCGACGCGCTGAAGCAACTGGCGGATACCTCGCCCGATACCTCGCCGCACCGCGTGGACGAGCCGTATCGGCGCGCGCTGATCGGCGTCTACGCGCGGCTGGCCGCGACTGCGCGCGCGCTGCTCGGCGACGCAGCCGTCTCGATCCGTGGCGAGCACCGCGACGCGGTGCCCTACGCGTCGCCCGACGCATTCCGCACCGACCTGCAGGTGTTGATCGACTCACTGCAGGCGCGCCATGGCGCGTCGCTTGCCGCCCCGCGGCTGTCACCGCTCGCCCGCGCGGTCGAAGTATTCGGCTTTCATCTTGCGAGCATCGACCTGCGGCAAAGTTCGGATGTCCACGAAGCTGTGCTGACCGAGCTGTTTGCCCGTGCCGGCGTGGTCGACGACTATGCCGCGTTGTCCGAGGACGACAAGCTGACGCTGCTGCTGGCTGAACTGGCGCAGCCGCGCGCTTTGCGCCTGCCGTACGCGGAGTACTCGCCGCTGGTGCCCAGCGAGCTTGCCGTGCTGGAGGCCACGCGTGCGATACGGCAGCGCTTTGGCGAGCGGGCCGTGCGCAACTACATCATCTCCCATACCGAGACCGTATCGGATCTGGTCGAAGTGATGCTGCTGCAAAAGGAAACCGGCCTGATGCACGGCAGCATGCCCGCCGCAACCCCACAGGCGGGCAACGGCCAGCACGCGACCCATGCTGGGCAGGGTGCGCCGCGCGTCAGTTTAATGGTGATTCCCCTGTTCGAGACAATCGCCGACCTGCGTCACGCGCCGCGCATCATGCAAGCGCTGCTGGCGCTGCCGGGCATGGACTCGATCGTGCGCCACCAGGGCGGCGAACAGGAAGTGATGCTCGGCTACTCGGACAGCAACAAGGACGGTGGCTTCCTCACGTCGAACTGGGAACTGTATCGGGCCGAACTGGCGCTGGTCGCGCTGTTCCGCGAGCGCGGCGTGAGGCTACGACTGTTTCACGGCCGGGGCGGCACAGTTGGGCGCGGCGGCGGCCCGACCTATCAGGCGATCCTGTCGCAGCCACCGGGCACAGTGGATGGGCAGATCCGGTTGACCGAGCAAGGCGAGGTGATTGCCAGCAAGTTCGGCAATCCGGAAATCGGCCGCCGCAATCTTGAGACCGTGGTAGCCGCGACGCTGGAGGCGACGTTGCAGCCACATGCCCAGTCACCGCGCGCGCTGCCGCAGTTCGAGGCCCTGATGCAGACGCTGTCAGACGCGGCGATGTCAGCATACCGCACGCTCGTGTACAAGACCCCGGGCTTCACCGACTATTTCTTCGAGTCCACGCCGATTGCCGAGATTGCAGAACTCAATATCGGCAGCCGCCCCGCCTCGCGCAAGCTGCACGATCCCAAGCATCGCCGCATCGAGGACTTGCGCGCGATTCCATGGGGCTTCTCGTGGGGTCAATGCCGGCTGCTGCTTACCGGCTGGTACGGCTTTGGCAGCGCGATTAGCGCGTACCTGGATGCTGCGCCGGATGCGCTGGACCGGGAAAAGCGCGTGGCGCTGCTGCGCAAAATGGTCAAGACGTGGCCGTTCTTCTCGAACCTGCTGTCCAACATGGACATGGTGCTCGCTAAGTCAGATCTGGCGGTCGCGTCGCGCTATGCGCAACTCGTGCCGGACAAGAAGCTTCGCAAGCAGGTATTCGGCCAGATCGTCGCCGAATGGCATCGCACCACGGACGCGCTCGCGCAGATCACCGGCCATTCGTCGCGGCTGGCGGACAATCCGCTGCTCGCCCGCTCGATCAAGAACCGCTTCCCGTACCTCGATCCGCTGAACCACTTGCAGGTCGAACTGCTGCGCCGGCACCGCGCGGGCACCACGAACGCACGACTGCGCCGCGGCATTCACTTGACGATCAATGGGATCGCCGCAGGGTTGCGTAATACGGGCTGACGCCGGCATGCTGGCCGATACGGCGTGAACCTGCGTATGACGTGAACCCGCATAGGGCATGAGCCTGTACATACGACGTGAGCCTATACAATACGCCTCTGCGTTGTACCGATACAAGATCGCTTACTATTCCGTATCGATGACTTCCCGGATCATGGCGACCGCTTTGCCTGCTGCATCGGGTGCCGCGCGTCGCGGCGCCCGCGAATCCACTTCTCGCGCCGACGCGTCAGCCGCGCGCGCGCTCGGCGACTTCATCCGCTCGCATCGTGAACGGCTCACGCCGGCCGACGTCGGCCTGCCGCGCGGGACGCGGCGCCGCACGCCGGGCCTGCGGCGCGAGGAAGTGGCGCAGTTGTGCGACGTCAGCGCCACCTGGTACACGTGGATCGAGCAGGGCCGCCCCGTATCGGCATCCGCCGACGCGCTGGCGCGGATCGCCGTCGCATTGCGGCTGTCGCGCGCGGAACGAGCCTATCTGTTCGAGCTTGCCGCGCAGCGCGATCCCGCCGAGCCGGACGCGGGCGCAACCGACGTGCCCGCGGCACTGCTGGCCAGCGTCGGACTGATCGCCGCCCCCGCCTACGTGCTGGACCCGCAGTGGAACGCGCTCGCCTGGAACGCGGCGGCGGCGGAATTGTTCATCGGCTGGCTCGACGCGGCCAAGCCGGCCGCGACCGCCGGCGTGCTGGTTCCCCGGGACGCGCAAGGCAGCGGCACCAACCTGCTGCGCTATACCTTCACCTCGCCGGCCGCGCGCACGCTAATCGTCGACTGGGAAACTCGTGCACGCCGGCTCGTCGCCGAATTCCGCGCCGACTCAATCCGACATTTGAACGATGCACCCACGCGCACGCTACTCGACACGTTGGTTGCGCAATGCGACCCGTTCGCGCGCTTCTGGGCATCGCAGGACGTGTTTGAGCGCGAAGGCGGCCGGCGCGAATTCGATCATCCGGTGCGCGGGCGCATCGCCTACGATCAGATCACCTTCGTGCCGGCCCAGCGCGACGACATGAAACTCGTGGTGCTGATCGCGCAACATGAACCGCGCCGCGAAGCCACCACCGCGGCCGTCGCGCACGACGCCGGTGCCACGCTGCCGCGATGCTAAAATGCCTGTCTTTGCCGCACGGCGGTGCGGCGAGCGGCACCCTCCACTATTGCGGCATCCTGTCATGACTTCCCAATTGCACAAAAAGGGCGAAGCCTGGTCGGCGCGTTTTTCCGAGCCGATGTCAGAACTCGTCAAGCGCTATACGTCGTCCGTGTTCTTCGATAAGCGGCTCGCGCTCGTCGACATCGAGGGCTCGCTCGCGCACGCGGCGATGCTCGGCGCGCAACGGATCATCAGCGACGACGACGTCGCGGCGATCCGCAAAGGCATGGAACAGATCCGCGGCGAGATCGAGCGCGGCGAATTCGAATGGCAACTGGACCTCGAAGACGTCCACCTGAACATCGAGGCCCGGCTGACCGCGCTAATTGGCGACGCGGGCAAGCGGCTGCACACTGGGCGCTCGCGCAACGACCAGGTCGCCACCGACATCCGGCTTTGGCTGCGCGGCGAGATTGACCGGATCAGCGCGCTGCTCAAGGGTTTGCGAGGCGCGCTGCTCGAGCTCGCGGAACGGTATGCCGACACGATCCTGCCGGGCTTCACGCACCTGCAGGTCGCGCAACCGGTGACCTTCGGCCACCATCTGCTGGCGTACGTGGAGATGTTTGCGCGCGACACCGAGCGGATGCTCGACTGCCGTAAGCGGGTCAACCGGCTGCCGTTGGGCGCCGCGGCGCTCGCGGGCACCAGCTATCCGATCGAGCGCGAGCAAGTCGCCAGGACGCTCGGCTTTGACGGCGTCTGCGCCAATTCGCTCGATGCGGTGTCGGACCGGGACTTCGCGATCGAATTCACGGCAGCCGCGGCGCTCATCATGACGCACGTGTCGCGGCTGTCCGAGGAGTTGGTGCTGTGGATGAGCCCGCGAGTCGGCTTCATCGATCTGGCCGACCGTTTCTGCACCGGCTCGTCGATCATGCCGCAGAAGAAAAACCCCGACGTGCCGGAGCTAGCACGCGGCAAAACCGGCCGCGTGAACGGCCACCTGATCGCGCTGCTCACGCTCATGAAGGGCCAGCCGCTCGCGTACAACAAGGACAATCAAGAAGACAAAGAGCCGCTGTTCGATACCGTTGACACGGTGGCCGACACACTGCGCATCTTCACCGAAATGGTCGCCGGCATCACCGTCAAGCCGGATACGATGCGGGCCGCGGCGCTGCAGGGCTTTTCGACGGCGACTGATCTGGCTGATTACCTCGTCAAGCGTGGCTTGCCGTTTCGCGACGCACACGAGGCGGTGGCGCATGCGGTACGAGTCTGCGTGGACCGGCGCTGTGACCTGGCGGACCTGACGCTCGATCAGTTGCGCGTCGAGTTGCCCAAAGTCGCGGCGCTGCTAGGTGACGACGTGTTCGACTACCTGACACTGGAAGGCTCGGTCGCCAGCCGCAATCACGTGGGTGGCACAGCGCCGCAGCAGGTGCGGGCCGCGATCGCAACAGCACGCGCCGCGCTGTCTCAGTAACGGCGGCGCGCGGCGGCTATTGGCTGGCTAGCGCCATCGGCACCGCCCGCCGGCCCGAGGGCCGGCGCCCCGCTCAGGGCCGCACACAATCCACAAAGTACTTGACGTTGCCGCCGACCACTTCGGTGACCAGCCCGTGGATATCGGTATGAAAGCCGGGGAATCGCGCATTGAAGTCGCGCGCGAACTTCAGGTAGCGCACGATGGTCTCGTTGAACCGCTCACCTGGAATCAACAGCGGAATGCCCGGCGGATACGGCGTGAGCAAGATGCTGGTGACGCGGCCCTCGAGGTCGTCGATCGGCACGCGATCGATCTCGCGGTGCGCGATCTTCGAGAACGCGTCGGTCGGGCGCATCGCTGGCTCCATGTCGGACAGGTACATCTCGGTCGTCAGCCGCGCGATGTCATTGTCACGATACACGCTGTGAATCTGCTCACACAGGTCACGCAGCCCGACGCGCTCGTACATGGGATACTGCGCGACGAACTCCGGCAGCACGCGCCATAGCGGCTGGTTTCGATCGTAGTCGTCCTTGAACTGCTGCAATTCGGTGACCATCGAGTTCCAGCGACCCTTGGTGATGCCGATCGTGAACATGATGAAGAACGAGTACAGTCCGGTCTTCTCGACGATGATGCCGTGCTCGGCCAGATAGCGGGTGACGATCGCCGCCGGAATGCCCGTTTCGCCGAACTCGCCGTCCACGTCCAGCCCCGGCGTGATGATCGTCGCCTTGATCGGGTCCAGCATGTTGAAGCCTTCGGCCAGGTTGCCGAAACCATGCCAGCGGTCGTTCGGCCGCAATATCCAGTCCTCGCGCGAGCCAATGCCCTCGGTGACGAGCTGGTCAGGCCCCCACACCTTGAAGAACCAATCGTCGCCATATTCGGCAGCGACCTTGCGCATCGCGCGACGGAAATCAAGCGCCTCGGCAATCGACTCCTCGACAAGCGCGGTGCCGCCGGGCGGCTCCATCATCGCCGCAGCCACATCGCACGACGCAATGATCGCGTATTGCGGGCTGGTCGAGGTGTGCATCAGGTACGCCTCGTTGAAGCGATGCCGATCAAAGCGCGGCAACTGCGAATCCTGCACCAGGATCTGCGACGCCTGCGAGATGCCAGCCAGCAGCTTGTGCGTCGAATGGGTCGCGAACACCAGCGCGTCGGTCCGGCGGGCGCTCTGCCCGATCGCATGCATGTCCTGATAGAACGGGTGGAACTCGGCGTGCGGCAGCCAGGCCTCGTCAAAGTGCAGTGTGTCGATCGTGTCGCCAAGCAGGTCCTTGATCATCTCGACGTTGTAGAGGACGCCATCGTAGGTGCTTTGCGTGATCGTCAGAATCCGCGGCTTGAGCTTCGGGTTTTTCGCGAGCGCCTCGCGCGCAAACGGATTCGCGTCGATCTTGCGGCGGATGTTCTCCGGTTGGAACTCATCGCGCGGGATCGGCCCAATGATGCCAAAATGGTTGCGGGTGGGCGTCAGGAAAACCGGGATCGCGCCAGTCATCGTGATCGCGTGCAGGATCGACTTATGGCAGTTGCGGTCCACCACGACGATGTCGCCCGGCGCGACGGTGGCGTGCCAAACGATCTTGTTCGACGTGGACGTGCCGTTAGTCACAAAAAACAGGTGATCGGCGCTGAAGATGCGCGCCGCATTGCGCTCGGACGCGGCCACCGGCCCAGTATGGTCCAGTAGTTGCCCAAGCTCGTCTACGGCGTTGCACACATCCGCGCGCAGCATGTTCTCGCCAAAGAACTGGTGAAACATCTGGCCGAGCGGACTCTTCAGGAACGCGACGCCTCCGGAGTGACCCGGGCAATGCCACGAATACGAGCCTTCGTCCGCGTACTTGACCAGCTCCTTAAAGAAGGGCGGCGCTAACGAATCCAGGTACACCTTCGCCTCGCGGATAATATGCCGCGCAACGAACTCAGGCGTATCCTCAAACATATGAATGAAGCCGTGCAACTCGCGCAGGATGTCGTTCGGAATGTGACGCGACGTGCGCGTCTCGCCGTACAGGAAAATTGGGATGTCGGCGTTGCGACGCCGCACCTCGGCGACGAACGAGCGCAGCGCCAGGATCGCGTTGGCAAGCTCGGGCACCTGGTCGTGCGTCGCGGCGACCTCGTCGACCAGCGCAATCTCGTCGTCGTCGATCGACAGGATGAAGCAAGACGCGCGGCTGGATTGCTGCGCGAACGAGGTCAGATCACCGTAGCTCGTCAGGCCAAGCACCTCGACCCCCTCGCGCTCGATCGCCTCGGCCAGCGCGCGGATACCCGAGCCGGAGATGTTCTCCGAGCGAAAATCCTCGTCGATGATGACGACAGGGTAGCGAAACTTCATCGGTGACTCTCCAAAAACAAACCGCTGCACTCTATCGTTCGAGTAAGCAGCGGCCGCAACATGCCGGAATGCGCCACGCCGCGTAGCGCGGCGGCGCGCGAAAACTCAGGTCTTGGGCAGCGTGACGCCATGCTGGCCCTGGTACTTACCGCGACGGTCCGCATAGGATGTCTCGCAGACTTCGTCGCTCTCGAAGAACAGCACCTGCGCCACGCCCTCGTTCGCGTAAATCTTCGCCGGCAGTGGTGTCGTGTTAGAAAACTCCAGCGTCACGTGCCCTTCCCATTCGGGCTCGAACGGCGTGACGTTGACAATGATCCCGCAGCGCGCATACGTTGATTTGCCCAGGCACACGGTCAGCACGTTGCGCGGAATGCGGAAGTACTCGACGGTGCGTGCCAGCGCGAACGAGTTCGGCGGGATGATGCACACGTCGCCCTTGAAGTCGACAAAAGACTTCTCGTCGAAGTTCTTCGGATCGACGATCGTCGAGTTGATGTTAGTGAAGATTTTGAATTCGTCCGCACAGCGGATGTCGTAGCCGTAGCTCGACGTGCCGTAGCTGACGATCTTATGGCCATCCGGCGCGACGCGCACCTGATCCGGCGCGAATGGCTCGATCATGCTGTACTGCTCGGCCATGCGCCGGATCCATTTATCGGATTTGATCGTCATACGTGCAATCGAAAAGCGGCAGGGCCGCGGGTTGAAAACGAGCGAACGGGGGTTGGCGCCGCCGCCTCATCGCAGCGTGGCCATCTCATCGCAGCGTGACCATTATTTGCGAATGATGCCGCAGCCCAGCGCGGGACCGGCGTCGCGAGGCGGAAACGCATAATAGTCCTGCGCGTCGCGGTGCACGATCAGCGCGCGGCCGACCACCGAGCGCACGCCGTCCAGTGACACGTCCGGCGACACGATGAACCCGGCCGCCACGCCATTCGCGTCCGCATGCAAGTTCACCAGGTCACCTTCGAGCCGGATCCCCTGCTTCAGGCGCTCAGCCCCGGGGCTGAACACCCCACCTGCGGCGCCCGGCGAATGGCAGTCGCCGCGCTCATGGATCTGCAGCGCATGATCGCTGTCCGGCGGCAGCCCGCTCAGGTTGTAGGTCACCTGCACGCCGTCAGCATGCTCGATCAACGTGACCGTGCCGCGTGCGGCATGGCCGGCCGCCGGCACGATCTGGACGTCGGCACGCTTGTCGTGACTGCCGAAGAGCAACGCACACCCGGCCAGCATCACGCTGGTCGCGAGCAGCGTGATGATCGTGCCGGCAAGACGCCATCCCAATCGCGGTTCCATTAAGCCTCAGGGTACTGAACAAGCCGCAATGATACCGCGTCTGGCACATCTGGCGAGGCGTCCACACTAGAGGAGGTCACAGAACCGCGTCAGGTGTTCTGGACGACGATGGTCGGGAACTTCGAACTCATGTCACGCGACAGCTTCGCAATCCGGATTGCGACCTGGCGGGCCATGTCGTGATACAGACCGGCGATGCGTCCGTGCGGGTCGGCGACCACCGTCGGACGCCCCGCATCGGCCTGCTCGCGGATGCCGATATCCAGTGGCAAACTGCCTAGGAACGGCACGCCATACTGTGCGCAGAGGCGCTCGCCGCCACCGGCGCCGAAGATCGGCTCGGCGTGGCCGCAGTGCGAGCAGATATGGATGCTCATGTTCTCGACGACGCCTAAAATCGGCACGCCGACCTTCTCAAACATTTTCAGGCCTTTTCGCGCGTCCAGCAGCGCAATGTCCTGCGGCGTCGTGACGATCACCGCACCGGTCACCGGCACCCGCTGCGCGAGCGTGAGTTGGATATCGCCAGTGCCGGGCGGCATGTCGACGATTAGATAGTCCAGGTCGCGCCAATTCGTCTGCCGCAACAACTGCTCGAGCGCGGACGTGACCATGGGCCCGCGCCACACCATCGGGTTGTCCTGCTCGACCAAGAAGCCGATCGAATTAGCCTGTACACCATGGCCTTCGAGCGGAATCATTGTCTTGCCGTCCTCGGATGCCGGACGGCCGTCGATGCCGAGCATCGTCGGCTGCGACGGGCCGTAGATGTCCGCGTCCAGCACGCCGACCGACGCGCCCTCGGCGGCCAGCGCAAGCGCGAGGTTCGCGGCCGTGGTGCTCTTGCCGACCCCACCCTTGCCGGAGGCGACCGCGACGATATTGCGCACGTTCGGCAGCAACTGCACACCACGTTGTACCGCATGCGCCACGATCTGATGGGATACCGCCACGTGCAGATGCGCCACGCCCTGCACGGCGCGCAGCGCCTGTTCAACACGCGCTTGGATCAGCGCATACTGGCTCTTGGCCGGGTAGCCCAGCACGACCTCGAGTGATACCGTGTCGCCGTCAATCGCGACGTTGCGCACGCCTTTGCCCGCCGTTATCGGCTCTGCGGTGTTCGGGTCGATCACGCCGTGCAGCACAGCGTCGATCTGGGCCCTGTCGATTGTCATCGTTGCTCCGTTACTTAAAGTGTTCCATCCGCTCGTCCAACACCTGCCGTGTGCATCGAACCTTGCGCGCGGGGTCGCGTCGAACCTTACGCCGGAAATTGCAAAAAATTGTTGCGTGGCGTTGCCAAACGGCGCTTCACGCGGCACGCTGCGCAACCAGCGGCTGTTCCGACATGGATCAGCAGCTGTTCTGACATTGTAGTGGCATGAAGCCTGCCTGCGAGGCTTGGGGCGCGCCCGTCGGGAAATCGCGCTTCAATGCCACACGCAAGCGTCGCTCCCGGCGGTGTGCTGTGCACATCGGTCCCATCCATTTAACCCATGAGGTGTCATATGAACGCGAAACTCACCCTCCGCCTTCCGCTGCAATGGTCGGTCCTCGCGGTGGCGGGCGCGCTGCTGGCCGGCTGCCAGACGCCGCAAGGCGGCAACGCGGCGGTTGGCACCGGCGTCGGCGCGGCCACTGGCGCCGGACTCGGTGCAATCTTTGGCGGCGGCAAGGGGGCAGCGATCGGCGCTGCGGCCGGCGCCGCGGTCGGAGGCATGACCGGGTACAACTGGCAAGCGATCAAGAACAAGCTGTCGGGCGCCACCGCGGGCACCGGCACCCAGGTGTCCGAGCAACCGGACGGCTCGCTGAAGCTCAATATCCCAAGCTCGGTCTCCTTCGACACAAACAGCTACGCAATCAAACCTTCATTTACACCCGTGCTCGACCAGGTGGCGCAGACCCTGACCCAGCATCCCGAGTTGGTGGCACACGTGGTCGGACACACCGACAGCACCGGCCAGCCGCGCTACAACCAGATGCTGTCGCAGGAACGTGCGCAAAGCGTCGCGCAATACCTGGCGCTGCACGGCGTCGCCGCGCAGCGGCTGGCCGCCGAGGGCCGCGGACAGTCACAGCCGATTGCGGACAACAGCACGGAGGCTGGCCGCGCGCAGAACCGGCGCGTGGAAATCTACCTGCGGGCTACGTTACAACCGCGCGGGTGATAAAACCCTAATTTTTTGTCTCCGCAATGTCAGCCGCCGCGACACGCGGCGGCAAACCGGCCGTTGTTAATTTTAAATTTTTTCGAACTCCGCAGCCGATTCAATGTCTGTTCATATGGTGCGTGGCGGCGATACCGTTACGTCACCATTCTCCTCTTGTCGTTGTTGCTCCGGGGCTCGAAGCCCCGGTTTTTTTTAGCATCGCACAGCCGCTCTTGCGACCGTGTCATCGCAGTCACGCCTGCTAAAATCGGCGCTCCATCCCGTTTTCGTCGAATCAAACGCTCTATCCGCCATGTCAGCTCCCGTCTCCGCCGGCGCGCCGCGCCGCATGCTCGTCACCTCCGCGCTGCCGTACGCGAACGGCCCAATCCATATCGGCCATCTTGTTGAATATATCCAGACCGACATCTGGGTGCGCGCGATGCGAATGCACGGTCACGAGGTGTACTACGTCGGCGCGGACGATACTCATGGCACGCCGATCATGCTGCGCGCGCAGTCCGAGGGCATCACGCCACGGCAGTTGATCGAGCGCGTCTGGCAGGAACATAAGCGCGATTTCGACCATTTCGGTATCTCGTTCGACAATTACTACTCGACGGACTCGGACGAGAACCGGGTGTTGTCCGAGACCATTTTCACCGCACTTCACGATGTCGGATTGATCGCGGCGCGCGATATCGAACAAGCGTATGACCCGGTCAAGGAGATGTTCCTGCCAGACCGCTTCATCAAGGGCGAATGCCCGAAATGCAGTGCGAAGGATCAATATGGCGACAGTTGCGAGGTGTGTGGGTCGACATACCAGCCAACCGAACTGGTCAAGCCGTATTCAGTGTTGTCCGGCGCGACGCCGGTGAAAAAAACGTCGACGCACTATTTCTTCAAGCTGTCCGATCCGCGCTGCGAGACCTTCTTGCGCGGCTGGGTCAGCCAGCTCGCGCAGCAGGAGGCGACCAACAAGCTGCGCGAGTGGCTCGGCGAGGACGGCGACGCGACGCTCGCCGACTGGGACATCTCACGCGATGCACCGTACTTCGGCTTCGAGATCCCGGGCGCGCCCGGCAAGTACTTCTACGTGTGGCTCGATGCACCGGTCGGCTACTATGCCAGCTTCAAGAACCTGTGCGAGCGGCGTGGCTTGAACTTTGAAGAATGGGTCCGTCCGGGCTCGACCACCGAACAATACCACTTCATCGGCAAGGACATCCTGTATTTCCACACGCTGTTCTGGCCTGCCATGCTGCAATTCTCCGGCCACCGCACGCCGACCAACGTGTTCGCGCATGGCTTCCTGACCGTGGACGGCACGAAGATGTCCAAGTCGCGCGGTACCTTCATCAACGCGAATAGCTACATCACGACCGGTTTGGATCCGCAATGGCTGCGATACTACCTCGCCGCGAAGCTTAACAGCACGATGGAGGACATCGACCTAAACCTCGACGACTTCCAGGCGCGCGTGAACAGCGACCTGGTCGGCAAATACGTAAACATCGCGAGCCGCGCCGCCGGTTTCCTGGTTAAGCGGTTTGATGCACGCGTGCAGGACAGCGCGATGAACCATCCGCTGCTGGTCCGGCTGCGCGCCGCAATCCCGACGATCGCGGCGCACTACGAAAGCCGCGAATACAGCCGCGCACTGCGCCAGACGATGGAGTTAGCGGACGCCGTCAACGCGTACGTGGATGCCGCCAAGCCTTGGGAACAGGCCAAGGATCCCGCCAATGCGGTGGCGTTGCACGAGACGTGCAGCGTCAGTCTCGAGGCATTCCGGTTGCTCACGCTGGCACTTAAGCCCGTATTGCCGAAACTCGCCGAATCGGTCGAGACGTTCCTCTCAATCGAGCCGCTCAAATGGGCCGACGTCTCAGTGCCGCTATCGTCGGCGCGGCCGATCCGACCGTACCAGCACCTCATGCGGCGCGTGGACCCCAAGCAGATCGACGCGCTGCTTGCCGCCAACCGCCAGTCATTGCAGCCGGCCACGGACACGGCCACGGCCGCCACCACGGCGGGCACGGTCAAGTCGTGCGGCGCCCACGACACGTCAGCAAACGGCGAGGGCTTCATCACGATCGACGATTTTGCAAAGATCGACCTACGCATTGCGCGCATCGTCGACTGCAAGGCGGTGGAAGGGTCCGACAAACTGTTGCACCTGACCCTGGACGTGGGCGAGGCGAGCACGCGCAATGTATTCTCCGGAATTAAGGCGGCCTACCGCCCCGAGGAGTTGATCGGCAAGCTGACCGTGATGGTTGCGAACCTCGCACCGCGCAAGATGAAGTTCGGCGTGTCCGAAGGCATGGTATTGGCCGCGTCGGCGGCGGATGAGAAAAAGGAGCCCGGCATCTACGTGCTCGAGCCGCACAGCGGTGCAAAGCCCGGCATGCGAGTCAAATAGTGCGCTGGCGCGCGCGGCGCGCCGCTACTTTTTCCAAAAGCCGTCGAAGCGGCGGGTGAACTGCAGGTCCACGCCGTTATAGGTGCCGGCGTAGGACATGATGGCCCAGAACCGAGACAGGTTCACCGTCACCTTGAACGCGTTGTTCGACGTCTCAATGCCTTGCTCGTAGCCGAGCACGAGCCGCTCGGTGATGGCCTTCGAGAGCGTCACCACTTGCGGGTCCGTCAGGCCGACCTCGCTTTGGCCGACCGAGACTTCGTCCAGCCCGAAGGTCTGCGCGATCCGCTTGCCAGTCGCGCTGCCAAGCAGCGCGATCGCCGCATTCATCGTGCTCTGCTGCCCAAGGTTCGCACCGGTATCGGTACCATGCCCGAGCAGCAGCCATGACAGCTTCTCGTTATCGTTCACATTGGGCTCCGACACCAGCTTGACCTTAGACGACTGCACAGTGCCGGTCACCTGTACACCGGCTTCGACCTCCTGGTTGCGCCGCATCGCGAGGATATTGATGCCCGGGTCACTGACTGGCCCATTGAACGTGAAATAGCCGTTCTCGATACCCAGCTTGCGGCCAAACGCGGTATAGGCGGAGCCCTCCACGACCCGCACGTTGCCCACGGCGCGCAACGGCTGGTTCGGCGCGCTGGCGACGTTGATCACGCCACGCAGCCCCAAATCGGCGCCCGCGCCGCGAAAGCGAAAGTCCCGACCGAGGTCGACGTCGATGTTGGCGCGCGGCGCGAACGGGCCCGCCGGCTCGCCGGCGGCGGACAACGCGGCGTGCTCGCCCTCGACCGTGCCGTCCGAGCGCACAATCACGACGTCATCGGACAAGCTTGGCGCCGATTGCTCCGGCAAATCGAACAGCGCCTTGTTGACGAAAAACCGGCCATTGATCGCCATCCCGCCCTGCGCGCCGGCATTGGCCACCGTCGCGTCACCGGACAACGACAGTTGGCGATACGGCGACGCGAACAACTCAAGCTTATCGGCCACGATATGCGCGCTTAAATCAGGGTTTTGTTGGTCGAGCATCACGTTGCCGGTGGCACGCAGCGTGCCTTGAGCGCCATGGAACTGGACCTGTCGGAATTCGACCCGGTTCTCGGTCAGCACCACGCGCACGATACCGTCCTTGAGCGTGATGCCTTGGTCGACGACGGTCGCCGACAAGCCGTCGCCGGTCAGCGTGCCGGAGAGCTTCGGGTGCGATGCCTGACCCGCAATCGCCAGCTTCAGCAACATCTGCCCATCGAGTCGGTAGCTTGGTCCGAGCAGCCCGCCGGTGGTACGCAACGACGGCAGCTCGAACACAACCGTGCCGTCCAACGGTGCGTCGCCGGCCACCGCCGGCAGGCCATCCTGCACGGTAACCGGCATGCGCAGCGTCGCGTCCAGCGTGCCAAGGCGCTCGGCCTCCGCATGGACCATCGCATTCAGGCGGCGGTGCGCTGCGAAGTCGATACGCACCATTGCGTCGCTGACGCCCAGCGACGCAATGCCGCGTCCCGCATCGATCGTGACGTCCCCTGAGCGCCGCTTGATCTGCGCATAGCCCGCGGCGCGCTGCCCGAACGACACGTCCCACTGCGCATCGAACACCAGATCGGTCCTGAACGACGCCGGTTGGTGCGTGAGTTGCTCGCGAAGCTGCAACAGTCGCGCCACGTCGATATGCGTCAGCGAGCCGCTCGATTGCAAGCGCCCGCCCGCATACTGGAACGACTTCAAGTCCAGCAGTGCGCGCTCCACGCTCAAGCGCGTGGCGCCGATCACCCAATGCCCGGCGCTGGCGTTCACGGTCGCCGGCGCGGCCAGCTTGATCTCGGGCAGACCGCGGTTTTCCAGTTGGCTGATCGTGCCACTCCAGCCGATGCCGCCCCGCGCGTCGGTCAACTTGCCGCTCGCTGCCACGTTGAAATCGACCGGCTGTCCACCGACACTGCCGCTACCGCTGGCAACCAGCGTGTGGTGCGCACGCACCCCGTCCAGCCGTAGCGACAGCGCATTGAATCGCACCTGCGGCGTGGTTACCGCTCGCGCGTCAAGGGTGGCGATCATCGTGCCCTGCGCCCCATCGCGCAACTCGACACGGCCCGCGGCATGGCCAATCCGCTTGTCCCCCATGACCACGCCATTTGCCTGGTAGCTAGCGACCACATTCGGATGCGCGAGAGAGCCGGTCACATCGCCATTGGCGTGCGCCGCGCCCGCCATGCCAAAGCCAAGCCGCTCCAGCGCGGGCGCATCGACGTGGAACAACAACCGGTCGCCGGCCGCGCCGAAGCTACCGCGTAATTGGATGTCGTTGCCGGCCACGCTTACGCGCACGTCACTGGGCATGATCCGCGTACCGGCCAGCGCCAACGTCCCGCCGCCGCTCAGCGGCAAGCCGTTGTAGACGCTATCGTGCAATGCAAAGTCAGCCCGCACGGTCAGCGTCGGCGTCAACGCGCCTTTTGCGTTGAGCGTGCCGGTCACACGCGCATCGAGCCGCTGGACGGCGCCCTTGCCGATACCTTCGCCGGCATCCTTACCAACGCCCTTGCCCGAACCGCTGCCGGCCGTCTTGGGCGCCATACGGCTGCCGTTGTGCTGGACCGACCGGCCCATGCGGCCTATCTGCATGCTGTCACGCGCCAGCAGCGCGAACGGATCGAGCGCCGCCAGCGTGGCCTTCCATTCATAGCTGGAGTGCTCATCTCGACGCACCACACCGGCAAGCTCCGCGTGCCCGTCGCCCGCCGTCAGCCTCACGCGCTCTAGCGCGATCTGCCTGGGATCGATCGCAACGGCCCCCTGCACGCGCAGCTTGGCGTCGGCGTCCGCCAAATCAACTTGCACCTGCTGGCGACCGGCATCGAGCTCGACGCCGATGGGTCCGGCAAGCCGGGTCGCGCGCAACGTGGCGCTGAACACGCTCAGATCCAGGTCAGCGGTGCGCAGCGCAACACGGCCGCGGCCATGCTCCAGCGTGCCTGCTCCGCTCACCGTCGCGCCGCCGAGCAGACGGACCTTCAGCGCGCAGAGGGCTTGCCGACTCGCGTCCAGGCGCACGTTGGTACGCACGTCGATCAGCGGCAGGCGTTGCTGTGCAAGCAGCCCGGGCACCGCATTGACGACGGATACTTCACCGGCGACGACCAGCGGCATGCCGGGAGCAGCGCCGCCGCGCGCCTGCGCGCTCGGCGCGGGCTCAACCGGGCGCAAGCGGGCGCGTACCGACAGGTCCGCATGCGGCGCGCCCGGATTAAAAACCCGTGGATCGAGATGGTCGGCGTCGAGCGTGACGACCTTCAGCGGCACGTCAGCAAATGGGGTCGCCTCCACGTGCGCGACCCCGTTCAACTGCGTGCCGTTCGATTGCATGCCGCTCGCCTGCATGTCGGCGACAAGCGCCTGCAGCGAACCGGACAGCTGCACGCCAAGCCGCATCTCCTGCCCGTCGAACTGGCCTGACAGCCCTGCATCGCCACGCACGGCGAACGGCCGTACGCCGTCCAGCGCCACGTCCGCATGAAGCGAGCCATACGGTGTCCGCAGCCTGTCGAGCACAAGATGATGACGCCGCCCGTCGCTGCTGCCGTGCGCGTGCAACGCCGATAGCTCGATCGTCGATCCCGGCTCGTGGAGGCGGATCGCGGCCACGTCCAGCGAATGGATCTGCAGTGGCAGCGGCACGGTCAACCGCTGCGGCAGCGTCGGACGTGTGGCGGGTTTGGCAGCCGGGGCGAGCCGAGCATCGACAGTGCCGATCCGTAGCGATTGGACGGACAAGCGCCACGGTAAGTGCGTCACCCCCCACTGTCCGTCGATTCGATCGAGCCGGATATGCGTGCCCGCGCGCTGCCACCTGACGTCGCGCGCCCGCAGCCCGTGCGCAAGCGTGCCCCCGTCGAGTGTCCCGGAGAACGCACCCGCCGTGGCCCGACTCGCGGTCTGCCACAGCACGCGCGTGCCCAACTCGGTATGCACGGCCACCAGCAGCACGAGCACCGCCAGCACGAGACCGAGCCCCAGGCAGCTGGCCCAGCGCAGCGCGCGCCGGCCGCGGCCACGTCGTCCTGGCGCGCAATCGCCGTGTTGCCCGGCAGCGCCACCCGCGCGCGGCGCGCCGCCGGGGCGGGAGGGATCACGGTCGGCAGACTTGTGCTCGTCGTCGCTCATGCGTCAAGAATTGGGGAGTGCCATAAGGTGAATCAGAACGCGATGCCCAGCGTCAAATAGGGGCGCCAGCTATGATTGCGCAGGCCATACGTCAGGTCGAGATTGATCGGCCCGACGGGGCTGCGCCAGCGTGCGCCAACGCCCACGCCCTGGTAAAAAATCTTCTCGGCCCAGTTATCGGTCGCCGTGCCGATATCCCAGAAGGCCGCCGCGCCCCAGTCGTGGTTGATCCAGTGCTGGTACTCGGTGCCGGCACTGAGCAGGTATTTGGTCGGCAACACCGAGCCGCCCACGTTGTTGCCAATGCTGTCATAGCCATAGCCGCGTATCGTCTCCGCGCCGCCGGCGCGAAATAGCAGCGATGCCGGCACGCCGCGCGAGCCGCCAGCCGTGAATACGCCACCGGCTTGCAGCCGCAGCAGCACGATGTCGCGCCGGCCGATCGGCACGTACTGCCGTGCGTTCGCGTAGGCCCGCCCAAACGTCTGATCCGTCATCACGCCCTTAATCGCTAAACCGGCCTCCAGGCGCAGCAGGCTACCCGCTCGCGGGAACACCGGATCGTCGACGTTCCGTCGGGTCCACAACCACGACGGCACGAGCGCGCGGCTCACGGTGGGTCCGGCGCTGTTCTGGTCCAGGCGATCCAGGTAGAACAGCACCTGGTAGTTGTAGTCGATATTCTGCGACGTGCGCGTGCGCTGTGCGCCGACCCGCGCGCTATGGATATCGGTGTCCGACACGTCGGTGCGCGTGTACGAGCCGAGCAGCGTGTTGGTCCACGCGCGCGGTCCCGGTGGCATCGACAACTGAACCTGCCCATATTGCTGCGTTTGGTCCAACCGGCCCGAGAAGCTGAAAGGCCAGGCAGCACCGAACATATCGAGGTACGAGTATGCCCCCTGGATGTGTCCGCCGGTATCGGACGAATAGCCGATGCCGGTACGCACCGCGTTGTATTGGTATTCGCTGACCTTGACGTGCACGGGCGTGTGCTGCGGCTTGCTGACGTCGTCATCGACCGAGATGCCGACGCTGGCATAGTATGGCGTGTTCTGCACTTGCCGCTGCAGCTCGGCGATACGCTCGGCGCTGTAGATTTCGCCGGGACCCAGCGGGTTGACGTTCGTGATAATCGATTGCGGATAGCGCCGCGTGCCGGACACGTCAAGCGGCCCGAGGGTAAACGTCGGCCCGCTCTCATACATGATGCTCAATCGCGCCTCGTGGGTACGAGGGTCGATCCGCGCTTGCGAATGTGCGATCGTCGCGCCCAGGTAACGGTACGACTGCAGCGTCTTGAGCGAGGCTTTCTTGGCCTCGTCCCACGCCGCCTGCGTGAACGGCTCGCCACGGGTCAACCCGAATGCGCTGCGTACCGCCTTTTCCTGTTCGGGCGCCTCGGTCAGCATCGGTCCAGTGAACGACAATTCGATCGCCGACACATGCGTGCGCGGGCCCGGCTCCACATACACGGTCACCGCGCGACGCTTGCCAGCGCGCACATCAGTGCGCACCACCGGCTCGAAATACCCTTCAGTGGACAGTAGATCGCGCACTTGCTGCGGCACCGCCGTCACGAGAAATTCGAATTGCTCATCCGAGATGTCATTTCGCTTAGCGAAACGCGACACATCCAGGTGAGCGCGCAGCAGCTTGCGCAGCGAATGGGACGGCGCGTCGATATCCACGTCGTACTTGGCCAAGGCGGCGCCAGGCGCCATCAGTGGCACGACCATTGCAGCACATTGCAGCGCTCGGCACGCCGCGTGCGTTCGCGTGCGTATTGCTCGCACGCACCGCGTGACACCGCAAGGCAGCCCGGGAGAACTACGTGGCAAATCGAACTCCATCGTTGAGCATGGCGGTCAGCGTGGCAGCGGTGGTGGCGCGAATGGACAAACCTATATTGAAACATACCACACGCGCCAGGAGCTCAGGCATGACCGACGCCCTGCGCTGGCCGGTGCCAGGTTGCGCCATTGGAGCAGCAGCCCGCCCCCTTTGTTCCGGGCCTGGAAGCTTGCGGTAAAATCTGGGATCGGATTTTTTGGTTCGCGGAGTATTGTCATGTATCAGTCGGACATCACCCAATTCCTGACCCAGCTCAAACAGCAACATCCGGAGCTCGAGGAACAGCAACGCAACGGCCGCGCACTGCTGTGGGATAAGGCGCCGATCGATCTGGACGAGCGCACGCGCCAGCAACAGGCACGCGTGCCGCAGACGCCCTACGTGTACTACCAGAATTTCTAACGTGAGCGCCGTTCCGGCACCGGACGAGGCGGGCCAGCAGGCATCCGAGGTCGTGCTGTGCGCGCCGGCCACTGACTCGACGCCGGGCACGGTCGACGGCGTCGCGTTCGCGCGCCTATACGGCGAGCCGCTGTTCAAGGTGCCGCAGGACCTGTACATCCCGCCGGACGCGCTCGAAGTCTTTCTAGAAGCATTTGAGGGTCCGCTCGATCTGCTGCTCTACCTGATTCGCAAGCAAAATTTCAATGTGCTCGACATTCCGATGGCGGACGTTACCGCGCAGTACTTGGGCTACATCGACCAAATCCGCGCGACGAACCTGGAGCTGGCGGCCGAATACTTGCTAATGGCGGCCATGCTGATCGAGATCAAGTCACGGATGTTGCTGCCGGTGAAAAAGGCCGGTACCGGCGAGGATGCCGAGGACCCGCGCGCCGAGTTGGTACGCCGGCTGCTCGAGTATGAGCAAATGAAGCTTGCCGCGCAGCAGTTGAACCGCCTGCCGCAGCATGGGCGTGACTTCCTGCGCGCGCAAGTGTATATCGAGCAAAATCTGACGCCACGCTGGCCGGACGTCAACGCGGATGACTTGCGCGGCGCGTGGGCCGACGTGCTCAAGCGCGCCAAGCTTGTGCAGCATCACAAGATCACCCGCGAGGAACTGTCGGTGCGCGAGCACATGAGCCAAATCCTGCGCAAGCTGCAGCACGCGCGTTTCATGGAATTCACCGAACTGTTCGATGTATCGCGTGGCGTGCCCGTGGTGGTCGTCAACTTCATTGCGATGCTGGAGCTTTCCCGCGAATCGTTGCTCGAAATCACGCAGGCCGAGCCATTCGCACCGATCTACGTCCGGCTGGCGTACTCACCGACCTAAGGATCCGCTCAGCGATCCTTTTTCGCTACATGAAAGTCATTAGCTCGATCAACGAATTGCGCGACCAGCTGCGCGGGCAGAACCGCGTCGCGTTCGTGCCCACGATGGGCAACTTGCACGAAGGGCACCTGTCGCTGATGCGCGTGGCGCGCCAGCACGGCGACCCCGTGGTCGCCAGCATCTTCGTGAACCGGCTGCAATTCGGGCTGAACGAGGATTTCGACAAGTATCCGCGCACGCTCGAGACCGACATCGACAAGCTGCAGCGGGAAAACGTCTACGTGCTGTTCGCGCCGACCGAGCAGGACATGTACCCGCGTGCGCAGGAATATCGCGTGCATCCGCCGCATGATCTGGGCGACATTCTCGAGGGCGAGTTCCGACCGGGGTTTTTTCACGGCGTCTGCACAGTTGTAATGAAACTGATGTCGTGCGTGCAGCCGCGCGTCGCGGTGTTCGGCAAGAAGGACTACCAGCAGTTGATGATCGTGCGGCAGATGTGTGAGCAATTCGCGCTGCCCGTCGAAGTGGTCGCCGCCGAGACGGTGCGCGACACGGACGGGCTCGCGCTGTCGTCACGCAATGTGTATCTGACGCCATCGGAGCGTGCCGAGGCACCAACCCTGTATCGCACACTGCAGCACGTGCGCGACAGTGTGCTCGCGGGTCACCGCGATTTTGCTCAGATCGAGCTAGCCGCGTTCGAGACGTTGATCAAGCGCGGCTGGAAGCCCGACTACATTGCGATTCGCAAGCGCGCCAATCTGCGCTCGCCGCAACCGCACGAAGGGCATGAACCGCTGGTCGTGCTCGCCGCGGCACAGCTTGGTGCGACCCGGCTCATTGATAACCTGGAGATTTGACCGCCCACGCCGATCCGCTGGCCCCTTTGCTCGCGCGCCGTGCCCTATCCGAAACGCACGGCACGGGGCACACCGCAGTACCGGAGCCCCCCCTTACCGGAGACCCTCATGCAACGTACGATGCTCAAATCGAAGATTCACCGCGCCACCGTCACGCACTGTGAATTGCACTATGAAGGTTCCTGTGCGATCGACGAAAATCTGCTCGAGGCCGCCAACATCGCGGAAAACGAGCAGATCGACATCTGGAACATCAATAACGGCGAACGCTTGACCACCTACGCGATCCGCGGCGAACGGGGCAGCGGCATGATCTCACTGAACGGGTCCGCCGCGCGCCGCGCGCAGGTGGGCGACCTCATCATCATCGCCGCTTTCGCGCTGGTCGACGACGCCGACGTGCGTCATGGCTTCAAGCCGAACCTGGTGTTCTGCGACGAACGCAATACGATCAAGGACACCCGGGACCACGTACCGACGCAGAACTGGGACGCGCGCTGAGCGATGCGGCCGGGCGTCCCGCGCCATCCCTGCGGCTCATTGCTCGGCCCACGCGACGACCGACTGCCACTGCTCCAGGTCCTTGTCGACCCGGCTCGACGCCACATCCCATAACGTCAGGCCATGCGCAGCCAGCTGCACATAGTTTTGCGTATCGCGCAGGTAGCCAAGCACCGGCAGGCCGAGCCCGTCGACGAATCGATGCAACTGCTCCGCCGAACGGGTGCGGGCGTCCACGCGCATGCCGACCACGCCGATCTGGATGCCGCCCTTACGCCCGCCCTTCTCATGCGCCAGTCGCTGCAGGAAGTGCTGTGTGGCGAGAATGTCAAACATCGACGGTTGCAGCGGCACCAACACCTTGTCGGCGACGGACAGCGCCAGGTTCAGGCGTGGGCCGTGCAAGCCGGCCGGCGTATCGACGACCGCATGCTCGAATCCCTTTGGCGGCCGGGTACTGCGCTCCCCGCTCATGTCCCACGGCTCGATCCTGGGCAGCGTGTCGGGCCGCAGATCCAGCCATAATCGCGATGATTGCTGCTTGTCCAGATCGGCAAGCGCCACCCACTCGCCGCGCCACGCGAAATAGCCTGCTAGATTCGTCGACAGCGTGCTCTTACCCACACCGCCTTTGGGATTAGCGACAACGATGACCGTCATGAATTCCCCCAGGATCAATGGCTTGACATAGCCGTTAGGCCCATCCAATTACTCAGCCGAATCCAGCTATTATCAAAGAACTTGACCCATTCGGCACTTCTTTCAGGATCTTTAATGAGTTCATTGTGCCCGGACGTTTTTATCGAATCGCTGGCGGCGCGCCAGCAAGGCCGGCTTCCCGAACTGCTCGGCCTGCGCGTGCGCGAGTTGCAGCAGGACCGCTTGGTCGCCGAGTTGGCGGTGCGCGCGGAACTGCTCGCGCCGAACGGGTACTGGCATGCTGCCACGGTCGTTGGGCTGGCGGACACCGCATGCGGCTATGCGTGCGTTGCGCAACTGCCGGAGAACGCGCGCGGGTTCACGACGAGGCCAGCATGCGCCAGTATGTTGACGAGCTGAGCCGGTTGAACCCGCGCGTCGCCGCACTGGCCACGCGGGTCACGCTAATGGTCGCCAGCATTCCAGTCATGGTGAAGGCATGATCGCCCGTCGGTCCCCTGTCGTGTGGCCCCGGCGCCGCACACGGCGCGCAAGCGGCGTGTTGGTGAGTCTACTGCTCGCGCTGTTAGGCGCCGGCACACCCGTGGCTTGCGCGGCCGCACCAGTGCAAGTGTTAGACGACAGCGGTGCGCGCGTAACATTGAATGCGCCGGCACGGCGCGTCGTGAGCCTGGCGCCCAGCGTCACGGAACTGATCTACGCAGCCGGCGGCGGCAGCCGGCTGGTCGGCACGGTCAGCTTCAGCGATTACCCGAGCGCCGCTCGCGACGTGCCGGTCATCGGCAGCAACACGGCACTGGACCTCGAACGGATTGCGGCGACGCACCCGGATTTGATCGTCGTCTGGTGGCACGGCAATCCACAGCGCCAGGTCGAACGGTTGAAGGCGCTGCACGTACCGCTGTTCTACAGTGAACCGCATCGGCTGGCCGACATTAGCTCGACGCTGATCCGCTTGGGCACGCTGCTTGGCACCGAGCCGCAGGCGCGCGAGGCCGCCCGGGCATTTGACACGCGTATCGCCGCGCTGCGACAGCGCTACGCGAGCCGGCCACCCGTCTCGGTTTTTTTCCAAATATGGGATGACCCGCTGATGACGCTGAACGGCACGCATATCATCAGCGACGTGCTCTGCGTCTGCGGCGGGCGTAATCTGTTCGGCTCGCTGAGCGAACAGGTGCCGACGGTGTCAACCGAAGCGGTAATTGCAGTCGATCCTGACGCAATCATTGCCACACGGCCGGAACCTGCACGCGCGCACCGGGTTGCGCAGCCCACGAATCCAAGCGGCGACGACCCAGCGCTGCGCGGATGGCAGCGCTGGCCGGGCATGCGCGCGGTCGCGCGCGGCAGCCTGTTCACCGTCGAGGCGGACCTGATCAGCCGTCCCGGCCCACGGTTAGCCGACGCCACAGCGTTGCTATGCCAGCAGTTAGAACAAGTCCGCCAGCGCGCCCCGTCGCGAAGCCCCGCCGGCTCACGCCACCCCTAACGGTTCCAGCAGCCCAGCTCCAACGCGGAAGCGGGGCCGGCACCACGACCGCGGGATGATGCATCAGGACGACGTCCATGCGGCAGCCATCACGTAGATCGTCAACTCGAACAACTGCCGCGCAAGGCGCAGGCAATCGCCGGTATCGCCGCCGATGCGCGTTGCAGCGACGTATGCAGCGCAGTGCCAGATGGGTCGAGCGGCTCGATCGCCGCGGGCGCCTCACCAGAGATCATTGCCATCTCGCCCACTCAAAACAGGTGCATCGCCCCGCGCCGGCGCCAGCGCAGGTATCAGCGCCTCGTGCGCGCCGTCGCGCAACAGCACCAGCGGATAGCCAAACGCGTGACTGACAAGGGCGGGTGTCAGCACGTCACGCACGGGCCCAGCCCACGCGCGCCCCCGCCCGTCGATCAACAACGCGTGCGTTGCAAACCGCCGTGCCAGCGTAAGATCGTGGCACGAGAACACCACTGTGCGGGGCGCTGCGCCCACCCATTTCGCCAGCAATGTCACCGCATCGATCTGATGGTGCAAATCCAGATGCGCCAGCGGCTCGTCCAGCAACAGCAGTGGCACGTCCTGGCAGAGGGCGGCGGCAAGGGCCACACGTTGCCGCTCGCCGCCGGACAGCGACAGCACGTCGCGCGCGGCAAACCCGGCTAGGCCGACCGCCGCCAGTGCCTCATAGGCCGCGGCGCGATCCACGTCGCGCTCCCAGCCCCAGCCCGACAGGTGGGGATAGCGTGCCAGCAGTACCGTATCGAGGGCCGTTGCGCTGAACGCATCGTGAAGCTGCTGGGTCATCCACGCCCGATGCCGCGCGAGCCGATGGACCGGCCACTGAGCGAGCGGCACGCCATCGAATGCGACGCTGCCGCGCGTGGGGGTACGCAATCCGGCGAGGGTCATCAACAAGGTTGACTTGCCGGCGCCGTTCGGTCCGGCAATGCACCACAGCTC
>NZ_JAHKSP010000014.1:0-74595 GCF_021733735.1 Mycetohabitans sp. B2 | reverse complement strand
GTCAGTGCCTGTACGCTCAACGGCGCCGACCCCGGCCCCGACCCGCCCGCCCGATTCATCGTCTGCGCCCCAACAACATCCAGAGGAACAGCGGCACGCCGACCAACGCGGTCACCACGCCCACCGGCAATTGCGCCGGCGCGAAGGCACTGCGCGCGACCAGGTCCGCGCCCATCACGGCAGCGCCGCCGCCGAGCATCGACGCGGGCACCAGCATACGCTGGTCGTTGCCCCACGCCAGCCGCACCAAATGCGGCACCACCAGACCGACAAAGCCAAGCGTGCCGGCCGTGGTAACGGCCGCCGCCGCAGCCAACGACGCCATCACATAAACGCGCGCGCGCAACGCCACGACCGGCACGCCCAGCGCCTGCGCAAACTGATCGCCGCGGGCCAGCGCATTGAGTTGGCGCGTGGCCGGCACGCACGAGGCGACCAGCATCGCCAGCACGGCCAGCGCGAACCACGGCATGCCAGTGCCGTTCAAATCGCCTTGCAGCCAGAACACAATGCCGCGCAATGCGCGCTCGGGGCTGAACGTCATCATTAAAGCGGTGGCCGCACTGAAGCCCGCGGCCACGATGACGCCGGTCAGCAGCAGCCGCGGCGAGGCGTCGCGCGGCTCACCCAGCCACAACGCGCGGCGCGCAAGGCCGAACACGATGCCCATCGACGCCAGCGAGCCGGCGAACGCGGCCACCTGCGTGCCCCACCACGGCACGCCCAGCAACATCGCGGCCACCGCGAATGCCGCCGCGCCGCCCGATACGCCAAGCACGTACGGATCGGCAAGCGGATTACGCAACAGCACCTGCAGCAACGCGCCGGCCAGCGACAGCAGCGCGCCGCAGGCAAAGCCCGCGAGCGCGCGCGGCAGCCGCAGCGTGCGCACAATATCCGCGTCAAAGCCGGGGTTGCCGGCCAATGCGGCAAGCACGCGCGCTGGCGCAATCCGCACGCTGCCCGTGGCAAGCGAGATCACCAGCAGCAAGCCGGCGGCGGCGGCCAGCGCGAGCCAAATCGCCGCCGCGCGGCGCGGCGACATCGGGCGGGCGCTGCCGCTAGACCCCGCGCTCATGGTTCGCGCGCCCCGCGCTATTGCTGCTGCCAACCAAGCGTGAGATACGCGCCACGCTTTGGCGTGTTGTACGTATAGAGCGTCTCATAATCCTTATCGAACAGGTTCTCGACGCGCGCCGCGACATACCACGATTTAGTGATATTGTATCGGGCACTCAGATTGACCACGCCATATCCGCCCAGCGGCTGGCCGTTGTCGTGGCGCGCGCCAGTCAACAGCCATTGCCCGCCGACCCGCCAACCGTCGAAGCTATGGTTCGCCGACACGGTGGCAAAGCGACGTGGCCGCCGCGTCAAATCCCGGTCCGAAACCTCGTCGACGGGATTCTGGAACGTGAAGCTGGCGCGCACGTCGGTACGGCCCATCTGCCCCGCCCATGAGGCCTCGATACCTTGGACTTTTGCCCGGCCCACATTCTGCGCAACATACCGCCCATGGTCCGCAAGCGCGTACTGGATTAGATTCCGATAGCGGGTCTGGAACGCGGTGACGCGCGCCACGCCAAACACCGGCGACGCATATTGCAACGCCGCTTCGAGCGAATGCGCCTGCTCTGGTTTCAAGCTCGGGTCACCGGAAAAGGGAAAATACAGGTCGTTGAAGGTCGGTGCGCGAAATGCATCGGAATAGTTGACAATGGTCTTCCAGTGATCGGTGAATCGGTAGCCATAGCCGATGAAGTAGCTGTTGGCGCCGCCGAAATCCGAATACTGATCGCGCCGCAGGTTCAGTTGCACCTCGTTGCGGCCCAGCTCGCCGTTATAGCCGACGTAGCCGGAATTCACGCGCCGCGCGGGCGTGGTGAAGTCCGACGCGTCCAGGTCCTGATTGACGTGCTGGTAGCCGAACACCAGCTTGTGGCCGGCGGCGATGGCATAGTCGTTCTGCCAATCCAGTTGGTAATTCATCGTGTCGTAGCGGCTAGTCTGCCGCCCGTTCACGAGGATCTGCGAGCGGTCGGTGCCCTGCGCGACGCTCAGATGCGTGCTCCAACGCTCGGTCAGGCCGCCATTAACAAATACGGAGACTTGCCCGACGCGATCTCGCTCTTCGTTCAAGTTGGTTGGCATGCCGAACGGATTGTCGAAACTGGTCTTTGAGAATGATTGAAAGTAGCGGATACCCGCGTCCCAGCCCGCGCTGAAGCGGTGCTTCAACGACGCACTCACGCTCTCGTTGAACGTGCCGTTCGCATTCGGATTCACCGAGGCCCGGTTCGGATCAATCGAAGAAAAACCATCGGTCTTCATGCGCGACGCATCGACACTGAGCGTTGTCACGCCGGCCACGTCGAGCGCCCCGTTCACACCCACATGCTGGCGCTGCGTGTGATAGCTGCCATACTCACCATCCAGCGTGAAGCGCGGCGGATCATTGCCACCGTCACGCGTGAATACCTGCACGACGCCGCCAATCGCACTCGATCCGTACAGCGCCGACACGTTGCCGTTGACGACCTCGACGCGCTCGACCTGATCCATTGGAATCTGAGCGATTTGCGTCGCGCCTAGCGCCGCGGAGTCCACGCGCACGCCGTCGATCATCACCAATGTCTGCGCGATCGGCGCGCCGCGCATGAACAGCCCCGCCGCCTGGCCCGCGCCGCCGTTGCGGGTAATCTGCACACCCGGCGCGAATTGCAGCAGCCCGGCTAGATCCGTCGCGCTGCTGTCCTCGATGGCACGCCGGTCGAACAGCGTCGTTTGCGGCAGCGCGTCCGGCAACGCCTGCGCATTGCGCGCGGCGCTCACCACAATCGGCACCAGCGCGCCGTGCCGCGCCGCGTCATCACCGGCGCAAGACCGGGCTTCGGTTGCCGGGGCACCGGTGCTCACAGCAGTGCCGGCATTCGCCGCAGTGTCGGCATCCTTCGCTGGATCGACGTGGGCCGCCATGCCGGAGCGCGTGGCAGAGCCAAGCTCACTGTCTGCGCCCGCACCTGTCCGGCGGTCATCGTCGATAGTCTGGACAAGCTGCGCCGTGGCGACGTGCGGCAAGCTGGCGAACGCGAGCAGCGCTGCCGCTGCAATAGGCGTACGCATAATATTTTCCTTGTTGTGCGACTGCGCGACGCCCGTCCCCCGCGGGCCACGCGCTACCATGAAGCGCGGCGCGGCAATCCACCGCCACACCATGCGCTTCGCGCTCTCGGCCGGTATCCGGGCTGGCGACGCATCGGCCCGGCCTTCCCACGCTCTACGCGCAGTGGCACGCACCGCCGCACGCTAACGCGTGCGGCGGTGGGCGGTTCGATGTGCAAAAAAAGCGGGTCGCTTACCGTTGCGGGGACAGCACAGGTTGGCCAGTTCGTGGCGAACTTCGCTCCCTGTTTCCCGTTTAACCCCGCGCGTGAACCGTGCGCATGGGCACCGAAAGTGCCGCAAGTGTAGGTAGCACCATGCAGGGCGTCAATGGCTGAAACACGCCACTGTTACGTCTGGATACGAGCTAGGGCATCGAGCGCCACCAGAACCGCGCTAAAATGCCGGTTCTGCAGAGGACGCAACGATGCTCACCGAACTTGAAAATTTGTCCCAGAACATCGGTCGACTGGTCGAGATCAGCGACCGGAACCGTCAAGCGCGGCTAGCCGTCGAACAGCAACTCGAGGCCGCACGTGCGCAACGCGACGCACTGCGGGCACAACTCGAACAGGCGCAGCGCGAACGCGACGCGCTGCGCATCGAACGTGACACGTTGTCCGCGAAGATTGACGATGCCCAGGTCCGCTTGAACGCGATCCTGGAAAAACTGCCGCACCCGCGACTGCCGGATCCCCCGCTCGATGTGCAGCCATCGCAAGCCAGTGACATACCGTCGCCCGCGCCCGGAAACGATCGCCAAGGAGAAACCGCATGACGACGAAACAGATCGAAGTGTCGATTCTCGGCCAATCATATCGGCTCGCTACCTCGCCCGAAAACGAGCCCGCGCTGCGCGAGGCGGCCGAGCGCGTGGACCGAGAAATGAACAAGGTCCGCGCCGCGAGCAGCGTGCGCGGCCATGACCGAATCGCGGTGATGGCCGCCCTGTCGATCGCCTCTGAACTACTGCAATTGCAAAAGAGCGTGCGGCACGGTGAGGCATTCCCCGCGGAGGAAATCCAGCGTACAATGCGTCAAATGAATGATCAGCTCGCGGCAGTCATCCGCCAGCATGATTTGACGCAAGCATAGGCCGCGCCACGTTGCGTAGCTTGTGCAGACCGCGGTTCACGAGCGATACGGCTTATACGTTCTTTTTGGCTTCCCTGCCTGGTTCGCCAAGGTCATAGACTCCTTGAACCAATGCCATGTGCACGGTTGCGGAAATTTGCAGCATGGGCGTGCGCGTCACTCTGTCTGACGTACCCGAAGTGCTGCTAACTGCGACCAATTCTGAACCTTAGGTTCAGGATGCCGGCCTAGCGGCCAAGGCGGGGACCTTATTCGGCGGCATCGAACTTTGTGGTTCGATGCCGTTTTTCATTCGAGCGTCCCCCACGGCGATGCACTACTGGCTGATGAAGTCCGAACCCGACGAAGCGAGCATCGACGATCTTGCCGCGTCTCCTACCCGCACATTGCCGTGGACCGGCGTGCGCAACTACCAGGCGCGTAATTTCATGCGCGACGGCATGCAGCCCGGCGACGGCGTGCTGTTCTATCACAGCAGTTGTGCCGAACCGGGCATCGCGGGCCTGGCCGAAGTTGCGTCGGGCCCGTATCCGGACCCGACACAATTCGATGCCGCCAGTCCTTACTATGATCCCAAGTCGCGTCGTGACGCACCACGTTGGCTACTGGTCGATGTGCGCTTCGTCAAGAAGCTGCGACTGATTCCGCTGAGCGAGTTGCGCACGCACGCGGCACTGGCCGACATGCAGGTGCTGGCGCGCGGCAACCGTCTGTCGATTACGCCAGTTACGCCCGATCAATGGCGCTATATCACCGACACGCTGGCTAAGGCCAGATAGCGAGATCGCGAGGCACCACACCCGCTCAAAACCGGCGCAGTGCGACCCCGCCTTTGTTTCGTGGAACTTCGCATCGCGCACGCTCAACTCATAGCGCACGATCCGCCGCACGCATTGCCTAATAGGACACAGTCCGCCGCATGGGCTGCGACGGAGCCGACAACCTCGTTGGGAGTCTAAGAATGATCAATCAATCCATACCCTCGCGGCGCCTCGCGCGTCGTGTGCGCGGCATCGTGGCTGCATGCGCGCTTGTGAGTGTTCCGCTGACGCTGAGCTTAGCGCCCGGCGCCGCGCTTGCGCAGGCCGCGCCAGTGGTACAGCCATCCGGCGTGCTGTCGCTGAGCGTCGAGCAAAGCATCGACGTGCAAGAGGACGTCGTGCGCATCACACTGTTCTATGAGCAAGAGGGCCAGGATGCTGCCGCCCTGACCCGGGCACTGAACAAGCGCGCCGACGATGCGCTGCGGCAGGCGCGCCGCGACAGCAACGTGACCGTGCAAACCGGCGCCTTCACGATCTATCCGTCGACTAACCGCGACGGCAAGATCGCCACCTGGCGCGGTCGAACCGAGATCGTGCTCGAATCGTGCGACTTCGGTGCCGCGTCGCGGCTCGCGGGCCAGTTGAGCAATACGATGCAAGTGGATAATGTGGCGTTCTCGTTATCACCGCAGGCGCGCCGCGACGCGGAAACCAAGCTGACCTCGGGTGCCATTGCGGCGTTCCGCGACCAGGCGCAAGCCGCCGCGCAAGCGTTCGGCTATGGCGGCTACACGATCCGGGAAGTGCGCATCAACCGGGGCGCCGGCGGTGGCCCGCGACCGTTCATGATGATGGCCGCGCCCGCGAGAGCCGAAGCGAAGGCCACAGCGCCGCTGCCGATCGAGGCGGGCAAGCGCACGGTGACGGTCGACGTATCCGGCTCGATCCAGATGACGCGCTGAGGCTGACGTATCATCGCCGGCCGGCCCGCTGCCCGCCCCCGCCCCTGCCCTCGCCGCGCACGCGTGTCGTGGCGCCGGCACCCGGGCGTGTGCGGTGCGCAGCGTGCGTCAGCCGGCCGAGTCCGCTGAGCGGGCACTGAGCAAACGCGCATCCCGCTTGTAGGACCAGACGAGCAACAGTGCGCCGACAACGACCATCGGCAGGGAAAGCCACTGCCCCATCGATAAGTTGAACGCGAGCAATCCGAGAAAGTCGTCTGGCTCGCGCGCGAACTCGACCGTGAAGCGCGCCATGCCATAGCCGAGCAGGAAGAGCGCCGAGGCGGCGCCGATCGGACGCGGCTTGCGCGTGAAGCACCAGAGCACAACGAACAGCACACCGCCCTCCAGCGCGACCTCATAAAGCTGTGACGGATGGCGCGGCAGCATAGGGTAGCGCTGGAACACTTCCAGCAAGTGCCATTGCGCGGCTTGCAGCGGATGCGACGCGAGCCACCCCAGATCTTCATTGACCGCGCCGGGAAATCCCATCGCCCACGGGGCATCCGGTGCCGTAACACGCCCCCACAGTTCGCCGTTGATGAAATTGCCAAACCGACCGGCTGCCAACCCCGTCGGCACCATCGGCGCGACGAAATCGGTGACCTGCAGCCACGTGCGGTTGCGTTGGTACGCGAACACGGCCATCGCGAGCGTCACGCCGAGAAAGCCACCGTGGAACGACATCCCCCCCTCCCAAACCTTGAAGATGTCAAGCGGATGGGCCAGATAGAAGTCGGCTTTGTAAAACAGCACGTAGCCGAGGCGGCCACCGAAGATCGTGCCTAGCACGCCATAGAACAGCATGTCGTCGATGTCGCGCAACGTCCAGCCTTGCGCCGCGACATGCGGCAGGCGCAGCCGCAACCGGCCGACAACGATCGCCGCGATGAACGCGACCAGGTACATCAACCCGTACCAGCGCACCGCGAGCGGACCGAGGTGGATCGCGACGGGGTCGAAATTCGGATGAATCAGCACGATAGGAATCTGAGATCAGTGGGAGGTCAAGGGATCGATAGCGCATGCGCGCGCACGACGTCGATGAAGCCCGCCAGTACCGGGCTGACATCGCCCGTGCGCCATACCAGGCCCGTTTCGACGACCGGCAGCGCACCGCGCAGCGCTCGGTAGACGACGCCCGTGCGCCGCAAGTTGTGAAGCGATTGCGGCACCAGCGCAACGCCCATGCCGGCCGACACAAGGCTGACGATCGTCTGCATTTGGATCGCTTCCTGGCCGATCCGCGGCACGACGCCCGCAGCCTTGTAGCAGCCCATTATGATGTCATAAAACGCGGGCGCCAAACGCCGCGGGAAAATCACCAGCGGCACGTCGGCGAACTGCGCCAACTCGATTTCCGCCTGGTCGTGCGCCGTGTCCAGCGCCTGGGCCAGGTCGCACGACATGGCGACGATCAATGGCTCACGCGCGATCGGCAGATACGACAGCGCGGCCGCATGACGGGGCGGAATCGGTGGGATCACAATGCCCGCGTCGATACGTCCGGCCACCAGTTCGTCAATCTGCACGTCACTGGTCGCCTCGAGCAACTGAAGCCTGACGCGCGGAAAACGTTCGCCGAATTGCCGCAACAGGCCGGGCAGCAGCCCATAGTCGGCGCTCGACACGAACGCCAGCGCAAGCACCCCGGTCTCGCCCTGCGCCAGACTGCGCGCGAGCGGCGCCAACGCATCGGCGGCGGCCAGCACCCGCCGCACTTCGGGCAGCAGCGCGGCACCCACCGGGGTCAACTCGACCGAGCGTTTGGTGCGCTCGAACAGACGCACGCCGAGTGCGTCCTCCAGCAAGCGAATCGCCTGCGACAGCGGCGGCTGGGTCATCGCGAGCCGGGCCGCCGCCCGGCTGAAGTGCTGTTCCTCGGCCAGCGTGACAAAGTAGCGCAATTGGCGCAAATCGAAGGACATACGCGAAGGCAGAGTGGAAACTGATACATTTTACGACTTTATTAGCTTCAAATAATATATTGGACATTTGATTCGCGACGCTGCATGCTGTCACGCAAAGCTATAGGAGGTGCCCCCATGCCGTACAACCGTCGTTCAAAGAACATCACTCAAGGCGTCGCCCGTGCGCCAAACCGCTCGATGTATTACGCGCTCGGCTATAAGAAGGAAGATTTTGACAAGCCGATGATCGGCATCGCCAACGCGCATTCAACGATCACGCCGTGCAACGCGGGACTGCAACGGCTCGCCGACGCGGCAGTCGGCGCGATCCAGGACGCCGGCGCCAATGCGCAGACGTTCGGCACGCCGACGATCTCGGACGGCATGTCGATGGGCACGGAAGGCATGAAGTACTCACTGGTGTCGCGCGAAGTGATCTCCGATGCCATCGAGACCTGCGTGCAGGGGCAGTGGATGGACGGTGTGGTGGTCATCGG
Source organism: Mycetohabitans sp. B2 (assembly GCF_021733735.1). Classification (NCBI taxonomy): domain Bacteria; kingdom Pseudomonadati; phylum Pseudomonadota; class Betaproteobacteria; order Burkholderiales; family Burkholderiaceae; genus Mycetohabitans; species Mycetohabitans sp. B2. Next base: position 66,166 of record NZ_JAHKSP010000014.1, on the reverse strand, counting down.
CGGCTGCGACAAGAACATGCCGGGTGGCATGATGGCGCTGGCCCGGATGAACGTGCCAGGCATCTATGTCTACGGCGGCACGATCCGTCCGGGTCACTGGAAAGGCAAGGATTTGACGATCGTGTCATCGTTCGAAGCGGTCGGCGAGTTCACCGCGGGACGCATGACGCAAGAGGAATTTGACGGGGTCGAGCGCAACGCCTGTCCGAGCACCGGCTCGTGCGGTGGCATGTACACCGCGAACACGATGAGTTCGTCGTTCGAGGCGCTGGGCATGTCACTGCTGTACTCGTCGACGATGGCCAATCCGGACGACGAGAAGGTCGCGTCCGCTGCCGAATCGGCGCGCGTGCTCGTCGAAGCGGTGAAAAACGACTTGAAGCCGCGCGACATCATCACGCGCCAATCGATCGAAAACGCCGTATCGCTGATCATGGCGACCGGCGGCTCGACGAACGCGGTGCTGCACTATCTGGCCATCGCGCACGCCGCCGAGGTCGAGTGGACGATCGATGACTTCGAGCGCATCCGCAAGCGCGTGCCGGTGCTCTGCAATCTGAAGCCGTCCGGCCAATACGTGGCGACCGACCTGCATCGTGCCGGCGGCGTTCCGCAAGTGCTGAAGATCTTGCTGGACGCCGGCCTGCTACACGGCGACTGCATGACGATCACCGGCAAGACGATCGCCGACGAACTGAAGGACGTGCCGAGCCAGCCCCGCGCGGACCAGCAGGTGATCTTCCCGATCGACAAGGCGCTGTATAGCGAGGGGCATCTGGCGATCCTGAAAGGTAATCTGGCCGAGTCCGGCGCGGTCGCGAAGATCACCGGCCTGAAAAACCCCGTCATCACGGGGCCGGCCCGCGTGTTCGATGACGAGCAAAGTGCGCTCGAGGCGATTCTGGCGGACCGGATTAAGGCCGGTGACGTAATGGTGCTGCGCTATCTCGGCCCCAAGGGTGGGCCCGGCATGCCGGAAATGCTCGCGCCGACCTCCGCCATCATCGGCAAGGGGCTGGGCGAATCGGTCGGGCTCATCACCGACGGACGCTTCTCCGGCGGCACTTGGGGTATGGTGGTCGGCCACGTAGCGCCGGAAGCCTTCGCGGGCGGCACAATTGCGCTGGTACAGGAAGGTGACTCGATCACGATCGACGCGCACCAGCTCCTGCTGCAATTAAACGTCGACGAGGCCGAACTGGCGCGTCGCCGCGCCGCATGGACTCCGCCCAAGCCACGTTATACCCGCGGCGTGCTGGCCAAGTATGCCGAGCTCGCGCGCCCGGCCGACAAAGGCGCGGTCACCGGCTGAACCGCGCAGCGCAGGTTCCGGCGGCCTCGCGCCGGGACCCGTATCCTCACGTCACACCACCGACCACAATAAAACGGGGAATGACGAAAGCGCTGATCGGCATCCCGCGCATTGGACCGCTTCCAGCGTTGCTGCGCGTTGCGCTGCCCGTGTCATGTCATCGCGCGGGCGCATGCGGCGCACAATGCGTGCGTCACTCGCCTTGCTTGTACATGTTCAACGTGTAGCCGCGGTCCCGATAGAAACGGTACCGTTCGCGCCCAGCCGCGAGCCCGTGCTCGTCATTGCCGATAACCTCGAGCAACCGTTCGAAGCGCGCGAATTGCGGCGGCACCGCGCTGCCTAAGTTGAGCAAAATTGCGTAGTGCGGCGCCTGATCCAGATCAGTGGTCAGCACCACCGGCGTCTCGCCGGCCAGCGCCGAGTCGGCCATGCAATGCGGGATGAAGTCCAGCGGCGAGAACGTCCACAGCCGCTCGTCGAAGGCGCGCAGCACGGCGGGCTCGCCCAGCACGACGAGCGGCTGCGCGGCCTGGTAGGCTTTGCGCGCCAGCCGGCACGCATAGCTCAGTGGATCCGCGACGTGGGTGTGAAAGTCCACACGGGTCATCGACAGCCCAACCCTCGCTGGTTCATGGATGCGGCGCGGTGTGCTTCGGCGAGCATCACTTCGCGCGATCGATCAAAAATTGCGTGAGCAGCGGCACGGGGCGGCCCGTTGCGCCCTTTGCGCTGCCGCTCTTCCACGCGGTGCCGGCGATGTCCAGGTGCGCCCACGGGTAGGCCTGCGCAAAACGCGCGAGAAAGCACGCGGCCGTTACGCTGCCGGCTGGCCGCCCACCAATGTTGGCCATGTCCGCGAAATTCGACTTCAACTGCTCCTGGTATTCGTCGTCCAGCGGCAACCGCCACGCGGGATCCGACGCGTGACGGCCGGCCGCGAGCAACGCATCGGCCAACGCGTCATCCTTCGAGAACAAGCCGCTATTATGGTGTCCCAGCGCGATCACGCAGGCGCCCGTCAGCGTCGCGATGTCAATCACGGCAGCCGGCTTAAAGCGCTCCGCGTACGTGAGCGCATCGCACAGGATTAGCCGTCCCTCGGCGTCGGTGTTCAGGATCTCGATCGTCTGGCCGGACAGGCTGGTCACGATGTCGCCCGGCTTGTTCGCACTGCCGCTGGGCATGTTCTCGCACGTCGGGATTAGGCCGACGACGTTCAGCTTCAGCCCCATCTCGGCGATCGCGCGGAACGTGCCGAGCACCGAGCCGGCGCCGCACATGTCGTATTTCATCTCGTCCATGCCTTCACCCGGCTTGATCGAGATGCCGCCCGAGTCGAATGTGATGCCCTTGCCGACCAGCACCACCGGCGCCTGCTTCGCCCCAGCGCCATGGTGCTGCAGCACGATGAACTGCGGCGGCTGCGCCGAGCCCTTGGCGACCGACAGAAACGCGCCCATCTTCAGCGCCTCGATCCGCTTCTGGCCCAGCACCTCAACCTTTAGCTTCCAGTCCTTCGCCAGTTGTTTCGCGACACCGGCCAGGTACGTTGGCGTGCAAATATTGCTGGGCAGGTTGCCCAGTTCACGGGTCAAATCCATGCCATTAGCGATCGCCACGCCCTGCTTCAACGCGACGCGCGCCGCCTTCTCGTGTGCCGGGTCCACCACCACGACCATCTTCTTCACTGCGCCGCCATGGGCCGCGTCGGTCGCCGACTTGGACTTAGTCTGCGTGTATTGATAGGTCAGCTCGCGCAGCGTCAACGCGCTCACACGCGCGCTCCAGCTGGCCTCGCGGTCGTTGACCGCCACCTGCGCGAGCGCCCATGTCACGCTCACCGCGCGCGTGGCCAACACTGCACGCCACGCCGCGCGCGCCGCATCGGTGAACGTCTTCGGGCCCAGCGCGTCCTGCTTGCCTAGGCTCACTAGCAACACGCGCGACGCGCCAATGCCGGCCACTGCATGCAGCATCAGCGTCGAGCCGGCCTTGCCATCCAGGTCACCGCTCTTGACCAGGCGGCTGACCAGCCCCTGGGTCGCGGCATCAAGCTTTTGTGCGGCGCCGGACAGCGTCCGCGCATCGAATACGCCGACCACGATGCAATCCGACTTTGCGTTCAGCAACGCGCTGTCCGCGGCTTTGTTCCAATCACAAGCTTTTGTGCTAAAGTCCATCGCGCTCGTCCTTGGCTAGAATCCTGGGCTGTTAGTCAAACCAAGCCGCAATTATCCGCTATTTTTCCTGCCGCGGCGTGGCTGGCGCCGGATCTCCTCCTTCGATGGACCGGTCCACGTGCGTCACGCGCGTGCAAACGCCCGTCGTGGACGGGCGGTGAATCCCGACTCGCCATCGTGGTCCAAGCCGGCAGCCGGGACACGAACATGATGTGACCAGATGATTCTTGAACGCTCCTTGCAGCGCGAACTCGCCTATACGGCCGGCGCGGTTTTCCTCGTGCTGCTCACCCTCGTGCTGACGACGATGATGATCCGCATCGTCGGCTTTGCCGCCTCGGGCCAGATCGATCCCCGCGATGTCGTCGTGCTGATCGGCTTGACGATGATCAGCTATGTGGCGGTGATGCTGATTGCGACGCTGTTCGTGTCAATCCTGTTCGTGCTCACGCGCTGGTACCGCGACTCCGAGATGGTGGTCTGGCTTTCGTGCGGCGTGAGCCTGACCCGGCTGATCAAGCCGATCGCCACGTTTGCCGCGCCGATCGTCGTGCTGATCGCCTTTTTTGCCTTCGTCGGCTGGCCGTGGGCGAACGAGCAAAGCAAGCTGATCCGCGAGCGCTTTCAGCAGCGCGACGAGGTGTCGCTGCTCGCGCCCGGCCAATTTCGCGAATCCGCCGCGAACCATCGGGTGTTCTTCATCGAGAAGATGAGTCCCGATCAAGGACGCGTCGAAAACGTATTTGTGACGAGCACGGAAAACGGCAAAGTCAACGTCGTTGTCTCCAAGACCGGCCATACGGAAATCCACCCGAATGGCGACCGCTTCGTCGTGTTGGAGAACGGACGCCGCTACGATGGCGAGCCGGGCAAACCCGATTTCCGCATCATGGAATTCGCGCGCTACGGGGTGAAGATCCAAAGCCGACAACTGGTGAACCGGCCGACGACCACTAGCCTGCCGACGGCCACGCTGCTGCGCGAGCCCAACCCTACCCATCTGGCCGAGTTCGCGTGGCGGGCCGGCCTGCCGTTGACTGCGCTGAACCTGATGCTGCTGGCCATTCCACTCGCGTACCAGAACCCGCGGCGCGGCCGCACAATCAATCTGGTGCTCGCAGTGCTTATCTACCTAACGTATTCGAACCTGATGAACCTGGTTCAGGCCTGGATCGAGCAAGGCAAGGTCGCGTTCGTGCCCGGGCTGCTGGGACTGCACGTGATCGTCTCGGCAATCGTCGTCTTCGTATTCTGGTTGCGCGTGCGCAACCGTCCGCTGCTGCGGCGCCCGGCGCTGCGCGCGGCATCCGGAGGCTGAACGATGCGCCTCTACGAAAGGTACCTTGCCAAGCAGGTCTACCTAACCTTTGCATTCATCCTGTTCGCGTTCTCAGGGTTGTTTTTCTTCTTCGACCTGATCAGCGAACTGAACGCCGTCGGGCACGGCAACTACAAGTTCAGCTATGCGGTGCTGCGCGTGATGCTGCAGACGCCGTCGCGGTTCTACGAGATCATCCCGGTCGCCGCACTGATCAGCGCCATCTACGTGTTCGCGCAGATGGCGGCCAGTTCCGAGTTCACGATTTTTCGCGTCTCAGGGCTGTCCACGCATCGCGCGCTCGGCTCATTGCTGAAAATCGGCGTGCCGATCGTCGTGCTGACCTTCGTGATCGGCGAAATCATCGGCCCCTACACCGACCAGTTGTCCGAGCGCGTGCGCCTAGAGGCGCTCGGCTCGTCGGTATCAAGCAATTTCCAATCGGGCGTGTGGGTCAAGGATACAGTGCCGGGCAATGGCGCCACCGCACAGGTCACGCGGTTCGTGAACGTGGGAGAACTGAAGCCGGACGCGACCATTTCGAACGTGCGGATCTATGAATTCGATTCACAATTCCGTCTTGCGGACGTGCGCACGGCGCAGAGCGGCCGCTACATGCGGCCGGGCCAGTGGCTGCTCAAGGGCGTGACGGAAACGCAGCTGCATGATGTGGCGCCAGCCGCCGCGACAGCCAAGGACGTGCTCAATCCCGTGTATAAGTCCGCGCAGGTCTCGATGCCGGAGTACCCGATGCGCTCCGAGCTGACCCCGCAGATCCTGTCGGTGTTGCTGGTCGCGCCGGACCGGATGTCGATGACCAACCTGTTTTCGTACGTGCAGCATTTGCGCGAGAATCACCAGGATGCGCAACGCTATGTGATTGCGCTGTGGCGCAAGGTGCTCTATCCGTTCGCCGTATTGGTAATGCTGGTGCTGTCGCTGCCGTTTGCCTACCTGCATACGCGTGCGGGCGTCGTCGGCGTCAAGGTGTTCGGCGGCATCATGCTTGGCATGAGCTTCCAGTTGTTCAACACGCTGTTCTCGCACATCGGCACACTCAACACCTGGCCCGCGCCGTTGACCGCCGCAACACCCGGCCTGATCTATCTTGCGTTGGGAGTATTCGCGCTGCGCTGGGCCGATCGCCACTGACGCCCGCGCCGGTGTCATCTCGATAGCATCATCGTGCCGGCGCGGTACGTGATCGACTAAGAGTATCGTCATGTCAGCATCAAGTAGCGGATTAATTTTGCTCGGCCACGGCGCACGCGATTCGCGCTGGGCCGAGCCGTTCGAGCGGGTCGCGTCGCTAGTGAGGGCACGCCGCCGCGCGCAGCAGGACGAGGGCCCGGTGTCACTCGCATTCTTGGAACTGATGCAACCGTCGCTTCAGGCCGCGATTGCAGCGCAGGTCGCTCGCGGATGCGACCGGATCGTCATTGTGCCGGTGTTGATGGGCCAGGGCGGCCACGTGCGACGCGACTTGCCGCCGTTGCTCAATCAGGCTCGCCTCACCCATCCGCACGTGCGGATCGATTGCGCGTCGTCCATCGGCGAGGACGAAGCGGTGTTGCTCGCGATCGCGGCATGCTGCGAGCGCGCCCTGCACGAATCCCGCTAACCCTAACCACTACGCGACGTAGCACCGCGCAAGCACGTACCACCGGTGAAGCGTGCAACGAGTGAAGCGTCACCGCGCCGGTGCGGCGGTGCGCGAACAGCGGCAAGCTCATGCCGGGCATGATGCCGCCGAACACGCGGCTCATGCGGCGAATTGCAGCACCGGCAGTGGCAGTGCCGGCGGTGTGACCGGCCGTGCCTGCGATGCGGTATCGATGACGCCGCCTGTACCGAAGGCCTCGCGCGGCGCAAACGCGTCGCCAATCATCAGCAGGCTCGGCTGGGAAGGGTCGAACCAAGGCTGCGCGCGGCCGTGCGCCATCTCGCCAAGCGTCAATGTCAGCGTACGCTCACGTTCGGTGGTCGCCGCCTCGACGATCGTCACCGGCGTGCACGGCGAACGGCCGGCATCGATCAGTTGCCGCGCAATCGTCGCGGCACTGTCGCGTCCCATGTAGTAGACCAGCGAATCCGCATTGACGCGCTCGCGGATCTCGTCGGACCCGGGCGCCCGGCTGTGCGTGGCGAATGCGACGCTGCGCGCGACACCGCGCAGCGTCAATGACCGGCGCAACGTCGCCGCGCTGGCCAGTGCAGCAGTGATACCGGGCACGATCTCGTAGTCGATGCCAGCTGCCTCCAGCGCACGGATTTCTTCGTCGGCGCGGCCAAACAGCATCGGGTCGCCGCCCTTGAGCCGCACGACCCGTGCGTATTCGCGCGCCGCATCGATGAGCTGCTTGTTGATGAAATGCTGTGCACTCGAGCGCTGGCCGCACCGCTTACCGACCGCGATCTTACGGGCCTGCGGCGCGTGCTCGAGCATGCCCGGCTCGACCAGTGCATCATGCAGCACCACATCGGCGATGCCCAGCATGCGTGCGCCGCGCACCGTGATGAGATCCGACGCACCGGGTCCCGCACCGATCAAGTACACTTTACCCATCATCGCTCCTGTCCGTTCGCGATCACCGGATCACAATAGGATACATCACGCCGAATAGGCACGGATCATGCCAGCAGCGACCGTCTGGTGGGTCGCCTCGTCGATCAGCACGAACGCCCCGGTACCTGGATGACTATCGTACGTATCCACGACTACCGGCTTTTGCAGCGTCAGGGACACCGTGCCGATATCGTTCATTGCCAATGCATCCCGCCCAGTGGCATGCGACAACGTATGCACGTCGAGCACCCGCTCGATCGCACTGACGCGTGCAAACACGGTCGCGCTCGTCTGCTTGAGCAGGTACTTGCGTTGCAGCGACAACGGCGCGTCGTCGAACCAGCACAGGTCCGCCTGCAGCTTGCGGGCCGGCGTCGGGACATCGTCCGCGGCCACCAGCGTATCGCCACGTGATACGTCGATATCCTCGGCCAGACACACCGTCACGCATTGGCCAGCAAACGCCCGGTCAACCGAGGCGGTGCCACCTGACACCGGCACGATGATCTGCACCACGCTCGCCCGGCGCTGGGCCGGCAACACGGCCACGGTCTGCCCGACCTCGATCTCGCCGGATTCTACGCGCCCCATGTAGCCGCGAAAATCGTCCGCCTGCGCGCCGTCCTGCCGCGCGACCCACTGCACCGGCAGACGCAGCGCCGCGTTCACCTGCTGGTCCACCGGCAGCGACTCCAGCATATCCAATAGCGGCTCGCCGGCATACCACGGCATGCGCTCGCTCGCGGCGACAACGTTGTCGCCCTTGAGCGCCGAAACCGGCACAAAGCGCACGTTGGCCAGGCCCAACTGCGCGGCCAGCTCAACGTACGCATCGCGAATCTGATTGAAGCGTGCCTCGCTAAACTCGATTAGATCCATCTTGTTGACCGCGACGATCACGTGCGGCAAGCCCAGCAACTTGACGATCGCGCTATGGCGCTTGGTCTGCGGCAGCAGCTGCGTGTGCGCCGCATCGTTCACACTCACCCGCGTCGCGTCTACCAGGATGATCGCCGCGTGTGCGGTTGACGCACCCGTCACCATGTTGCGCGTGTATTGTTCATGCCCCGGCGTGTCCGCGATGATGAACTTGCGCTTGACAGTGGCAAAGTACCGGTATGCCACATCGATCGTGATCCCCTGCTCACGCTCGGCCTCCAGTCCATCGGTCAACAGCGACAGGTCGATGTCCTCACCGACGGCGCGCTTGTTCTTCGCGCGCGACAGGGCCGACAACTGGTCGGACAACACGGCCTTGCTGTCATACAGCAAGCGCCCGATCAGCGTGCTCTTGCCGTCATCGACACTGCCGGCGGTGATGAAACGCAGTACGCCGAGGTCTTCGGTCTGGTTCAGGCTCATGGTGTTTTACGTCAATTCGTATCGGGTCAGGGGACCAGTCAGGCACTCAAAAATATCCTTGCTTCTTGCGCTGCTCCATCGCCGCCTCGCAGGTTTGGTCATCCATTCGGGTCGCGCCGCGTTCGGTGATCTGCGTCACCGCGGTCTCGGCAATGATCTTTTCGACCGTGTCCGCGTCACTGGCGACGGGGCAGGTGCAACTGATGTCGCCGACGGTGCGAAATCGCACCCGCAAGGACTCGCTGGTTTCTCCGTCGCGCTTGGGCGTGAGCGGTGTGACCGGCACCAGCAGAGCGTTGCGGCGAACGATCTCGCGCTCGTGCGCATAGTAGATCGACGGCAATTCGAGGTTTTCACGCGCGATGTACTGCCACACGTCAAGTTCGGTCCAATTCGAGATCGGGAACACACGCAGGTGCTCGCCCGGATGCAGGCGCGTGTTGAACAAGCGCCACAGCTCCGGCCGTTGCGCTTTCGGGTCCCATTGGCCGAACTCGTCCCGGAACGAGAAAATCCGCTCCTTTGCCCGAGCCTTCTCTTCGTCGCGGCGCGCGCCGCCGATCATCGCGTCGTAGCGGTGTGCGTCAATCGTCTCCAGCAACGTCACCGCCTGCGCGGCGTTGCGCGAATCGGTTTCGTGCCGCAGCCGCACCGTGCCGCGCCGGATCGAGTCCTCGACGTGGCCCACGACCAGTTGCGCGCCGATCTGCGCGGCCCGGCGGTCCCGGAACTCAATGACCTCGGGGTAGTTATGCCCCGTGTCGATATGCACCAGCGGAAAAGGCAACTGCGTGCGGCGCCCGGGGCCGAGGCCGAAGGCCTTGAGTGCGAGATGCAGCACGACGACCGAATCCTTGCCGCCGGAGAACAGCAGCGCCGGCCTTGCGCATTCGGCCACTAACTCGCGCAGAATATGGATCGATTCCGCCTCGAGCCAATCCAGGTGGTCTAGGCGTGTGGCCGTGTTGTGGCGCGGGGTGATGTCCGTCGGTTCGAGCAACGTGCTCATAGTCGTCCTCAATGCTTCGATTCGGTTCAAGCTCGGGCTGGCGCGCCCGGATGCAGCCCACACTCCTTCGAGTCGCGGCTTTCCCACCACCAGCGTCCGGCGCGACGATCCTCGCCGGCGCGGATCGCGCGCGTGCACGGCTCGCAGCCGATGCTTGGGTAACCGCGCGCATGCAATGGATTGACCGGCACGTCGTACGCCTTCAGATAGGCCCAAACGTCGGCCTCGGTCCAGTCGGCGAGCGGGTTGTACTTTGCGATGCCGCGTGCCCCATCCTGCTCTCGTTCAGGCAGTTGCGCACGGGTGACCGATTGCTCACGCCGCTGCCCGGTCACCCACGCTTGCGCGCCAGCCAGCGCGTGATTTAATGGCTCGACCTTGCGGATCTCGCAACACCGCTTGCGCAGCTCGATGCTGTCGTAAAACGCATTCAGCCCATGCTCGCTGATATACGCGTCGACCGCCCCCTGCTGCGGATGCCATTGTTCGATGACGTAGCCATAACGCTGCCGGACCTGCTCGATCATGCTGACCGTTTCGGCATGCAGCCGGCCCGTATTCAGCGAGAAAATGATAATCGGCAGGTTGCGCGACAGAATCGCATGGGTCAGTAGCATGTCCTCGGCGGCCAGGCTACTGGCAAACTTCACACACGTGTGGCTCGCCGCAATCGTGGCGAGCAGCGCATCGAGCCTCTCGATGCGCTGCTCGCGCTGCGGCGTGAGCGACTCGGCGTGTACGAGCGGATCGCTCGGCGCCGCACGCCCGAACGTGACGACGGTTTCGCTCATGGCTGGCCCACCGCGCTCGCGTGGCTGACCGCCGCGGCTTGCGCGCGGCGCCGGAATAACGGGCGCGGCTCGTCGAACGCGCCCTGATAGCGTACGCTCAGCTCGTCGAACGCCTTCAACGCGTCATGGATATCCTTGTCCGCACGCACCGCAAACGCATCGAAGCCGCAGCGTGACAGGTACAGCAGTTGATCGCGCAACACATCGCCGATCGCCCGCAACTGCCCCTTCCAGCCATAGCGCTCGCGCAACAGCCGCCCGATGCTATAGCCCCGCCCGTCACGGAACACCGGAAAATCCACGGCGACCAGCGCAATGTGTTCTAGGTCGTCGGCCAACTCGGCCGGCTCGCTGTCCGGCGCGAGCCACACGCCGCGCTGCGACTTGTCGCGTGCGGCGAGCAACGCGTCACGCTCGGCTTGCCAGTAGGGCAGCGGCACGATAACGCGGCCCGCCGGCAATGACCGGACGACCGGCAGCGAGCCGTCCTGCGCGACACGCACGACGCTCCAGTCGTCGTCCACGACCTGGCGTTGTCGGATGATTTTTTCAATGGCTTGAGTCATCTTCCACCTCACGCATGCGCCGGTTGACGCGCCGCGTACACCCGTTGCTTGAACGGCGCCATGCCGATCCGCTTATACGTATCGATGAAACGTTCGTCCTCGACACGATGCTCGACGAACGTATCGATCACCTTGGTGATGACCTCTGGCACCTCGTCGGCGGCGAACGACGGCCCGATCACCCGGCCCAGTGCCGATGCGTTGCCCTGCTCACCGCCAAGCGAGACCTGGTACCACTCGGAGCCATCCTTGTCCACGCCCAGAATGCCGATATTGCCGACGTGATGGTGGCCGCACGAGTTCATGCAGCCGGAGATGTTCAACGACAGCTCGCCCAGGTCGTACACGTAATCCAGATCGTCGAAGCGCTGCTGGATTGCCTGCGCGATCGGGATCGACTTCGCGTTGGCCAGCGAGCAGAAATCACCGCCCGGACAGGCAATGATGTCGGTAAGCAACCCGACGTTCGGCGCGCCGCAGCCGACTTCGCGGGCCTTTTCCCATAGCGTGTACAAATCGCGCTGCTTCACGTTCGCAAGGATCAGGTTTTGCTCGTGCGATACGCGCAGCTGACCGAAGCTGTACACATCGGCCCAATCGGCGAGCGCTTCCATCTGCGTATCGGTCACGTCGCCCGGCGGCTGATAATTCCACATGGCGCCAGGCTTCAACGACAACGTCACCGCGGCATAGCCCGGCACGCGATGGGGGGACACATTGCGCTCGACCCAGCGTGCGAATGCCCGGTTCTCCAGTAAGTGCTGTTCGAACGACGCGTCGGTATCGGACAGCTTTTCATACGGGGGCGGCGCGAAATGCTGCGCGACGCGCTGCACCTCGTCGCGGGTCAGCGTCGACGGGCCGTCCTTTAAGTGCTGCCACTCCTGCTCCACCTGCTGCGAAAACTTGTCTTTGCCGAGCGCCTTAACTAGGATCTTGATCCGAGCCTTGAACAAATTATCGCGACGGCCGAACCGGTTATACACCCGCAGCACGGCCTCGCAATACGTCAGCAGGTGCTGCCACGGCAGATCTTCCTTGATGATCGAGCCCAGAATTGGCGTGCGGCCCATGCCGCCACCCACCAACACGCTGCACATCACCTCGCCATCAGCATCGCGCTTCAGATAAACGCCTAGGTCGTGCAACTGCACAGCGGCACGATCCTGCGTCGCGCCGGCAACGGCGATCTTGAACTTGCGCGGCAGCCACGCAAATTCGGGATGGAATGTGGACCATTGGCGCAGCAACTCTGCCCATGGCCGCGGATCGACGATCTCGTCCGGCGCGACGCCGGCGAACTGGTCAGCGGTGATGTTACGGATGCAGTTGCCCGAGGTCTGGATCGCGTGCATCTGCACCGACGCGAGCTTGCGCAGGATCTCCGGCGTTTCCTCCAGTTTGATCCAGTTGAACTGCATGTTCGAGCGCGTCGAGAAATGGCCGTAGCCGCGATCGTGCTCGCGTGCAATGCGCGCCAGCATCCGCAGCTGGTCGCTGCGCAGGTTGCCGTACGGAACCGCAATACGATGCATATAGGCGTGCCGCTGCATGTACAACCCGTTTTGCAGTCGCAGCGGGCGGAATTCTTCCTCAGTCAGTTCTCCAGACAAACGCCGGCGGACTTGATCGGCATACTGCCGGACACGCTCGTCGACGCTTGTCTGGTCGTACTGATCGTATTGATACATGGGGGCCCCAGTCTTTCATGTGCGTTGCGCGCCGACGGTGCACTGCGCCGGTCCACCCTTTCTGGGACCCCCTGCGCGCCGCCGTCCCGTTCGAATAATCCGCCATTTGCAAAGCACAAAAACAGATATCGATATTGGGAAAACTGGGAAATCGTAATAGACTCGCTTTATACGTCAAACGACTAAAAAATTCTGTCCTTATGCGGAAGGGTTATATATGAACCTGCATCAGTTCCGGTTCGTGCGCGAGGCCGTCCGTCAGAATTTCAACTTAACTGAGGCAGCCAAGGCCTTGTACACTTCGCAGCCCGGCGTATCGAAGGCGATCATCGAGTTGGAGGACGAGCTTGGCGTCGAGATCTTCACCCGGCACGGCAAGCGCGTGCGCTCGTTGACCGAACCCGGCAGGATCATCTTGTCCTCGGTGGAAAAAATCCTACAAGAGGTCGAAAACCTAAAAAGAGTCGGGAAGGATTACGCAGCGCAGGACCAAGGCAATCTGGTGATCGCCGCTACCCACACGCAGGCGCGGTATTCACTGCCGCGGGCGGTGGCCGAATTCAAAAAGCGGTTTCCGAAGGTGCACCTGTCGATTTTGCAAGGCAACCCGACCCAGGTCGCCGAAATGGTCCTGCACGACCAGGCTGACCTAGCCATCGCAACCGAGGCCATCTCAACGTACAAGGACCTGGTCTCGCTGCCGGCATTCCAGTGGCATCATTTGGCGGTCACACCGCCCGAACATGCGTTGCTTGACAAAAAGGAGCAGATCACGCTGGACGATCTCGCGCAATTTCCGTTGATCACCTATGACAACGCGTTCGCGGGGCGCTCGAAGATTAACCAAGCGTTCGCTTTGCGTGGACTCACACCCGACATCATCCTTGAGGCGATCGACGCGGATGTCATTAAGACCTATGTCGAACTGGGCCTGGGCGTGGGGATCATGGCTGACGTCGCATTCAACGCGCAGCGCGACCGGCCGCTACGCGCGATTCCTGTTGGCCACCTGTTCGGCACCAACACCACACGGGTTGCATTGAAGCAAGGTACCTACCTGCGCGGCTACATCTATACATTTATCGAATTGCTCTCGCCGACACTGAACCGCAAGCTGATTGAGCAGGCGATGCGGGGCAACGCCGATTTGTATGCATGGTGAGCGGGCCTCTTACCGCGTCATGCTCCGCGCGACGTCGCGCTACACGCCATCGCCATCCTCAGGAAAACCGCATGACTGAATACAACAAAAGGCGCCGTACGGTGACGCCATACCGCAGCACAAAGCAACGGGTTGTCGCTGATCACTGGCGCATGCGCCGGTAAGCGTTTGTGCGAGACTTGACATAGTCGTTTGTCGATTAGCCCGTGCAGGCCATCGGCCTCGTCGCGCCCCTCTGCCGCCCAAACGTGCACTCGCCAACCCTCAATAGCCGTGCCGCCTCCTCAGCCTGCGTGAGCCGCTTGTTCTACCAGTCGCTGTAGACTGCTTCGAATCTCATCTTCCGGGTTTCCTTTCAGCAACGTGCCCCGCTCACCGGTGGCGCCCTATGCCCCTCCAAACCGGACACATGACGTGCTACAGACCCGGACAATGCATGGGCTCACGACACTCATGACCGACATGCTTGCCGAGCGTGTCGAATTACGACATAATCACGGTTTGCGCCGCGTGGTGACTTCGATCCTACGCGGATCAGCATCGCTCACGGATAGTGAGTGTGAGGTAGTGTTGCAAGCTGCTTCACCGTTTTGCCCGGGTGGTGAAATTGGTAGACGCAGGGGACTCAGACCAAATTTGAGCCCTTCGGGGGAAACCCCGGAGGTGAAGCCCGTCAAACTCGGTGAAGGCCCTGGACGCGAGTCCGAGCTAATGCCGAGCCAAGCCTTGGCGCCGTGAGGCGTCTTGGAAGGTGTAGAGAGCAGACGGCGGGCACCTAAGGCCAATAGGCTAAGGTGAAGGCGTGCTCCAGACCACGAACGTCCTCTCTCCGAGTGGGCGGCGGCGAAAGCCGAAGTGGGAAGAAAATCCCCCGCCGCAAGGCGTGCCGGTTCGATTCCGGCCCCGGGCACCAACAGTATTTCGGCATAGGCCGCAGTATGCGGACAAACCCCGTGAGATCAACGTCTCACGGGGTTTTCTTTCGTCGATGTGCCAACTCGATGGCCCGGCCGGCGGCGTGAAACCCGGCAGGCTGACGGGATCAATGGCGATCGGCGCTGCTAAGCTTGCGCGCCCTGCGGCGCTTTCGGCCAGACCTTGACCGTCACGATGCGCGGACCGACCCGTTCGTTGACGGTAATCAGGCATGAGCCAAAGTCCACGCTCTGCCCCTGCTGCGGCAATTCGCCCAGTTTGTCCAGGATCATGCCGCCGACCGACTCGGCCGACTGCTCACCAAAGTCCACGCCCAACAGGTGCTCGAGCGAGACGATCGACAGGCTGCCGCGACCGATCACGCTGCCATCCGGCTGCCGTTGCCATTCCACGTCAGTGGCGCGCGTATCGTCCCGGATTTGGCCGACCAGCGCCGCAAGCAGGTCCGGCAACGTGACGAAACCGACCGGCTTGAGCCCGGGACGCCCAATCACCGCAAAGTGAGGCGCACCCGAGCGAAAGCGCCGCAGCAACTCGAGCGCGGGCATCTCCGGCAACACCTCGAGCACGGGGCGCGCAAGCTCGCGTAGGTCGCGCGATGTATGCCCTTCGAGACGACGA
This sequence comes from Mycetohabitans sp. B2, assembly GCF_021733735.1. Taxonomy (NCBI): domain Bacteria; kingdom Pseudomonadati; phylum Pseudomonadota; class Betaproteobacteria; order Burkholderiales; family Burkholderiaceae; genus Mycetohabitans; species Mycetohabitans sp. B2. Next base: position 50,649 of record NZ_JAHKSP010000014.1, on the reverse strand, counting down.
AACAGCAAGTCTTTCACGTCGACCATGCCAAGCACCTTGTCGCCACTTTCGTCGAATAGCGGATACCGGCTGTAGCGACTCTTTGCCGCCAACGCCAGGTTTGCGTCGAATGACAGACCCACGTTAAAGCTCACCGCGTCGCGCAACGGACGCATCAGGTCCGATGCAGTCAGCTCGCCGAACTCCAGCGAGTGCGACAACGTACTCAGCTCGTCGCTCGAGAACTGCCGATGCGACCGGCTCGCGCGCACGATCAGCTTCAGCTCGTCACGACCATACGGCGCTTCGGCCTGTCCGGCATCCGACAGGCCAAACCACGCGAGCATCCGGTTCGAGCTGACATTGAGCAATGCAATGGCCGGATACATGATCCAGTAGAACAGGTATAGCGGCACGGCAGTCAGCAGGCCGGCGCGCTCCGGCATCCGGATAGCGAGCGATTTCGGCGCAAGCTCACCTGCCACAATATGCAGAAACGAAATGATCAGGAACGCTAGCGCCAGCGCGATCGCGTCGGCAAGCGGCGGCACGATTTGCAGCATGCTGAACAGCGGGGCCAGCAAATGGGCAAACGCCGGCTCTCCCAACCAGCCCAGCCCAAGCGATGCCAGCGTGATGCCGAGTTGGCAAGCCGACAGGTAAGCATCCAAGTGGGCATGCACGCGCGCCAATACGCGGCCCCGCCAGCCGTAGTGCCGGGAAATGGCCGCGACCCGCGTGCCGCGCAGCTTGACCAGCGAGAATTCCGCGGCAACGAAGAAACCATTGAGAAAGACCAGCAGTAGGGCGGCGACAAACGCAAGAAATGTCTGCATCAGAAAAATCGAAACAGCTCACCGACGCGCGGGAACAAAGGGCCATTGTATGTCAGCGCGGTGACGATGTTGGATCGGCCTAGCGCACAGGTGTTGCGCAGTCGCTGACACGGCCCGCACACCGGCAAGCCGCGACGCGCCGGTGCCCACGCACACGATAACGGGCGCGACCTACACCAACCGCGTCGCGACGATGGCATTGTTAGAATTCCAACGCATGAACCTCGAGAACATTCTTTTTTCCCAAGGCTTCGGATCGCGGCGCGAGTGCAGAGCGCTCGTCATCCGAGGCGCGGTCACGATTGGCGAGCAGCGCTGTGACGATCCGGATGCCGTCTTCGAGCCGGCAGGGCTGGTATTCCACGTGGACGGCGTACGCTGGGCGTATCGGCACCAGGCTTATCTGGTCTTGCACAAACCACCTGGGTATGAGTGCTCGCACGCACCGCAGCACCATCCGAGCGTCTATAGCCTGCTTCCCCCGGCGCTGATCACGCGCGGTGTGCAATGCGTGGGCCGCCTCGATGCGGATACGACGGGCTTATTGCTGCTCTCCGACGATGGGGCCTTCATCCATCGGCTGAGCTCGCCCAAGCACAAGATACCGAAGACGTACGTAGCCACCACGCGCCATCCGGTGCGGGACGCCCAACTTGATGCGCTGCGTCAGGGGGTGCAATTGCACGGCGAGCCAGCGGTGAGCGTGGCGCGCTCGGCACGGCTGCGTGATGAACACACGATCGAGTTGGTGCTCACCGAGGGGAAATACCACCAGGTCAAGCGGATGATCGCCGCCGCCGGCAACCGCGTCGAGCAACTCCATCGCGAAGCCATCGGAGCACTCGTACTGCCCGCGGCGCTCGCGCCGGGGCAGTGGTGGTGGCTCGAAGCCGACGAACTGGGCATGTTGACGGGATGAAACGAGCGGTATAACCGAACTTCGATCCAACTTCGGCACACTAGCAAACTATGGACCACCCGTATGTGTCAGCCCGGGGGTGCCATTGCTGCACCGCAACATGCTTTCCGCAGTCATATGTCTATACTGACCAGTAAGAACGCCATCAGGCGTACGCTGTGGAGGGACGGCACCATGATCATCAGCGACACCTTCGAGATCACCTATATCACGATTGCGTTCGCGTTGCTCGGCGCAATACTGATCGGGGCACTGCTGACCGCACTTCATCTAAAGCGCAAGTACCATCCCAATCTGATCGGCGCGATCCTTGGCGCACTGCTGTGTTTCGCGATCATTGAGGCCATGCCGATGCTCGCATCGTGAACGGCGTTCAGCGGTGCACGCTCGACAATTGGCGCGCGTGCTCGCGCAAAAAGTCCTCGACACTCGGGTAGCGCAACTTAACCATGAGTTCATCGCGCAAACGTCGGTTAGCCAGGCGGCGGGATTCGCGCATGAACGACAATAATGACGCATCCAGTGTGGTCTCGGCCTGTTGCCGCGTGATGCGCGGCACCGGGCGCAAGTCGCATGCGCGGGCGATACGATCGAAGTACTCACCCATTTTCCAATGCGTAGTGTCGACCGCGTGAACGACGCGCTGCGCTCGGCCGCGGAACAACGCCCGGACCGTGATAGTGGCGAGGTCGTGCGCATGGACGTGACCGGTATAGACGTCGTCCACATCGCACAAAGCGGGCGTACCGCGTCGCAGCCGCTCCACGGGCAGCCGCTCGAGGGCGTAGATCCCGGGCACCCTGAGAATCGACACCCTAACAACCCCTCGTGAGCCGGCGCGACGCAATTGGCGCTCAGCTGATGCACGGCGCACCGCGCGCGCGTTGACCGGCCGCACGGGCCGCGTTTCATCGACGAGCGCGCCATCGCAATCGCCATAGACCCCTGTGGTGCTCATATAGACAATGCGTACCGGCGACGGCTGGCGCAGCATACCCGGCTGCCACCGCCGGTGCCACGCGGCACGCGGTGGCCGCTCGGGTACAATGACGCTCTCGGTCGTGCCGCGTCTGGCAGTTGTGTGCGACCCGCCACCGGCCAGACGCGTCACGACTTTTGGCGCACCGATGGCGACGCGCGGTGCGCGGGTAGCGCGCCGCGGACCCCGCCGCGCGCCCAACGCAGCCAATAGCGAGGCAGTGCGGCGATCTGTCGTACCGTGGGCTTGCGGCGGCGCCAAATGCAGCATTTCTCGCGCCACGCTTGCGGCGCGCGCCAGCGAGCGCCGGTCGTCAAGATCGCCGAGCAGCGGCACGAGCCCGGCCGAGCGCAGCGAGGCGAAACGGGCCGGCTGAGTCGTCAGGGCGAACACGCGAAAGCGTTCGCGCAGCCATGCTGCGCAGCGCAACCCGATATCGCCGCAGCCGACCACCAGGATGCGGGGGCGGCCAAAAGCACGGCGGCGCGGCAGCACGGCTGGCCGCACAGGCGCGCCACCGCCGCTGCGCACGGGCGAGGCGGCGGCGGAAGCAGTGTCTACTACGTGCGGCGGCGTGGCGCACGATTGGAAAGATCGGCTAGAAAGGGTCATCGGGTACATTGTAACGGGCCGGCCGATCAGACGTTTTTGTTATTACTCGATTGAACTATGGCATTCAACGTAACGATCCGACAAAGCGGCAAGCAATTCCAGGTCGAAGCCGACGAACCGGTTTTGAGCGCGGCACTGCGTCAGGGTATCGGCTTGCCGTACGGCTGCAAGAATGGCGCATGCGGCTCATGCAAGGGCCAGCTCGTGAGCGGCAGTATCGAGCAGCGTTCGCATTCGTCATCGGCGCTGTCGAACGACGAAAGAACCCGCGGCATGGCGCTATTTTGTTGCACCACCGCGCAATCGGACCTGGAAATCGATATCCGTGAGATCGCCGGCGTGGGCGACATGCAAGTAAAGAAGCTGCCGTGCCGCGTCAATGCACTGGAGCGCGTGGCGCACGACGTGATCGTGCTCAAGCTGCAACTGCCGGCCAATGAACGGCTGCAATATCTGGCGGGCCAGTACATCGAGTTCATTTTGAAGGACGGCACACGCCGCAGCTATTCCATGGCGAGCGCGCCACACCATGAAGGCCCGCTCGAGCTGCATATCCGGCACATGCCGGGCGGCGTGTTCACCGACCACGTGTTCGGTGCGATGAAGGAGCGCGACATCCTTCGCTTCGAGGGTCCGCTCGGCACATTCTTCCTGCGCGAGGACGCCGACAAGCCGATCGTGCTGCTCGCCTCTGGAACCGGCTTTGCGCCCATCAAGGCAATTATCGAGCATGCCATCTTCAAGGGCATGACACGGCCCATGACGCTGTATTGGGGCGGCCGCCGGCGCGGCGATCTGTACCTGGCAAGCCTGGCCGAGCAATGGGCACGCGACGTGCCCAACTTCAAGTTCGTGCCGGTGCTCTCCGAACCCGATCCGGCCGACGGCTGGCAGGGCCGCACGGGTTTCGTTCATCGTGCCGTTGTCGAGGATCTGCCAGACTTGTCGGGCTATCAAGTATATGCATGCGGCGCCCCGGTGATGGTCGAGGCCGCGCAGCGCGATTTCACCGCGCATCACGGCTTGCCAGCCGACGAGTTCTATGCAGACTCGTTCACCAGCGCAGCGGATCTGGCGAACGCGGTCTGACCGGGTCGCATGGCGGCGTGCCCGCACCGAGCCGCATGCTGAGCAAGCGCGACGCAATTTCCGGTTTACAACCGGCGCTTGCGTCGCGTATTCTTCGCGGATGATTCGCGCTCAAGCCCATCTGCGACGTCGTTGCTTGCTGCTTCTATAGGGAAGCCGCTGGCTCGTCCCGGACTGTCGCGCAGAATTGCCGCGCACCGGATTACCAAGCCACGGACTTCCGTGGCTTTTGTTTTTTCCGGATCCTTTGTTCCCGTTGGTCGTTGCGTGCGATCGCATTCCCGTTGAGCGGAGAGACTTGCCATGAATTTCCAGGATTACCCAATCCAGTCGCTGATGTACATCACCGATCGTCCCGATATCGTTTTCACGCACGGCAACGGATCGTGGCTATACGACAACAATGGCAAGCGCTATCTGGACTTCATCCAGGGCTGGGCGGTCAATGCGCTTGGGCACGGCAACGACGCGATGATCGACGCGCTGAACCGGCAGGCACGACTGTTGATCAATCCGAGTCCGGCGTTCTACAACGAACCGATGGCACGGCTGGCGACGTTGCTGACTGACAACAGTTGTTTTGACAAAGTGTTCTTCGCCAACAGCGGCGCCGAAGCCAATGAGGGTGCAATCAAGCTCGCGCGCAAGTGGGGCCGTAAGTTCAAGGGCGGCGCCTACGAGATCATCACGTTCCACCACGGCTTCCACGGTCGCACGCTGGCGACGATGTCGGCCAGCGGCAAGCCCGGCTGGGATACGCTATATGCGCCGCAGGTACCCGGCTTTCCGAAGGCCGAGTTCAACGATATCGGCTCCGTCGAGAAGCTGATCACCGACAAGACCGTTGCGGTGATGCTCGAGCCGATACAAGGCGAAGCCGGCGTGGTTCCCGCGTCGCGCGAGTTCATGCAGCAATTGCGAGCCCTCACGCGCGAACGCGGCGTGCTGCTGATTGTTGACGAAGTGCAAAGCGGCTGCGGCCGCGCCGGCACGCTGTTCGCCTATCAGCTCAGCGGCATTGAGCCGGACATCATGACGCTGGGTAAGGGTATCGGCGGTGGCGTGCCGCTGGCCGCGTTGCTCGCCCGCGACGAGATCGCGTGCTTCGAGGCCGGCGACCAGGGCGGCACGTATAACGGCAACCCGTTGATGACCGCGGTCGGCGAAGCGGTGATATCGCAGCTCGTCGCGCCGGGCTTTCTCGAACACGTGCGCGAGAACGCCCGCTACCTGAGCGAGCGGTTGCTCGCGCTGTCCGACGCGCGCGGGCTGGCCGGCGAGCGTGGCGAAGGCATGCTGCGCGCGTTGCTGCTCGGCCGGGATGTCGGGCCACAAATCGTCCAGAAAGCACGCGAGTTGGCGCCGGAAGGCCTGCTACTGAATGCCGCCCGCCCTAACCTGCTGCGCTTCATGCCGGCATTGAACGTGACGCGCGCCGAGATCGACCAGATGCTCACGATGCTCGACAACGTGCTGGACCAGGTGCTGTGAGCCCAGGGGGGCGAGGCCGATATGCGGGCCGGCGCCCGATTGCCGGCAGTATGGGCTGCGCCCCTCGTCCTTAAAAATCAATGGGATCCACCCGCGGCCGGCGCCCAGTTGGCTCACTCACCGAGGTAGGCGGCGCGCACCTTGGGATCGTCCAGCATCTGTTTGGCGTCGCCCGACATCGTGATCGCACCGGAGTCCATGACGTAGCTGCGGTTGGCCGCCTGCAGCGCGAGGCGGGCATTCTGCTCGACTAGCAGCACCGTCATGCCTTCCGAGGAAATCGCCCGCACCACCTCAAAGATCTTCTCCACCATGATCGGCGACAGGCCCATCGACGGCTCGTCGAGCAACAGCAGCTTGGGCCGCGACAACAGTGCGCGCGCCATCGCCAGCATCTGCTGCTCGCCGCCCGACAGCGTGCCCGCCAACTGCGTGGCGCGCTCCTTCAAGCGTGGGAAGAAACCGAACATGCGCTCTACATCGGCCTTGATGCCATCCGAATCGGTACGCAGATATGCGCCCATCTGCATGTTTTCCAGGATCGACATGCGCGCGAAGATGCCCCGGCCCTCCGGCACCATCGCCAAGCCCCGCTTGAGCAATTCGTGCGTGGGCACGCCCTTGATCGACTGCCCCAGATAGAGGATATCGCCCCCGGCCCATTCCTTGATCCCGGCGATCGCCTTCATCGTCGTGGTCTTGCCCGCGCCATTGGCACCAATCAGCGTGACCAGCTCACCCTGCCTGACCTTCAAGTTCACCCCGTTGACCGCCTGAATGCCCCCGTAGGCCACCCGCAGTCCCTGGATCTCCAGCATTGCCCCGTTCATTGTGCGCACGTCGCTCGCGGCCATCTCAATGCACTCCTGCGCCCAAATAGGCTTCGATCACCTTCGGGTCCTTCCGCACGTGCTGCGGCAGACCATGTGCGATGACCTTACCGTAATCCAGCACGGTCATGCGGTTACACAAGTGCATCACCAGCTTCACGTCGTGCTCGATCAGCAAGATGGTTTTGCCATCGTCGCGAATCTTCTCCAGCAGTCGCGTGAGTTCGACTTTCTCGGTCGCGTTCATCCCCGCGGCCGGCTCGTCCAGGGCCAGCAGCTTCGGGTCGGTCGCCAGCGCCCGCGCAATCTCCAGCCGCCGCTGGTGACCGTATGATAAATGGCGGGCCGTGTAGTCGGCGTACTGCAGCACGCCCACATAATCCAGCAGTTCCAGCGCGCGCGCCTTGATCTCGCGCTCTTCCTGCCGCTCGGCCGGCGTTTGCAATATCGCGCCGATCAACCCGTGGCGCGTCCGCACGTAACGCCCGACCATCACGTTCTCCAGCGCCGTCATCCCGCCGAACAGCCGGATGTTCTGGAAAGTGCGCGCGATGCCGGCCTTGACCACCTGGTAGACCGCGGTTGGCGTGTACGGACGGCCGTCCAGCACGAACTCGCCCGAATCCGGCGTGTACAACCCGGTAATCACGTTGAAGAACGTGGTCTTGCCCGCTCCGTTCGGGCCGATCAGCCCATAAATCTCGCCCGAGCGGATCTCCAGCCCCACATCGGAAAGTGCCTGCAGGCCGCCAAAGCGCTTGTTGACGCCCTTCACGGATAGCCGAATCGTTTGCTCACTCATTGCTATTGACTCCGTGTCTCTAGGCGCGCCACGCGCGCAAGGCCTTCTTGCCGTTGCGCCGCGCGGGCTTGGCGAGCTTGTCCTCATGCTTGGCCGCCGGCCACAGCCCCTCCGGCCGATACAGCATGATGACCACCATCGCCAGGCCGTATAGCAACTGTCGGATCACTTCCGTGTCGAGGATGGGATGGCCAAAGATCGCGTTCTGCAACGGTCCCATCGTCGAGCGCAGGAACTCTGGGAATACCGCGAGCAGCACCGCGCCGAGGATCACGCCGGGAATATGCCCCATGCCGCCAAGCACCACGCACGCGAGCACCACTACCGATTCCCAGAAGGTGAACGACTCCGGTGACACAAATCCCTGGAACGCACCGAACATCGCACCGGACAGCCCGCCGAATGAGGCACCCATTGCAAACGCCAGCAACTTCACGTTGCGTGTGTTAATGCCCATCGCCTTCGCGGCGACCTCATCTTCCCGAATCGCGGCCCACGCGCGGCCGATACGCGAGTGCTGCAGCCGCGTGCAGACGAAAACCACGAACAGCGAACAGAGCACGAACAAGTAGTAATACAGGTAGACCGTCGGGAACTTCAGGCCGAACAGTTCGTGGGTCTGCGCGAGATTAAAGCCGCCGATCTGCACCGGATCGATGCCCGTGATGCCCTTTGGACCGTTGGTCACATTCACCGGACGATCCATGTTGTTCATGAAGATCCGCACGATTTCACCAAAGCCCAGCGTGACGATCGCCAGATAGTCGCCCCGCAGACGCAGCGTCGGCGCGCCGAGCAACACGCCGCACACGGCGGCCAAAGCCATCGCCACCGGCACGATCAGCAGAATCGATACGTGCAGCCCGCCGGGCGCCAGATGCGCAATCCACTCGAATTGGGTGGTGAGATGAGGCGAGGACAGCAGTGCGGCCGTATAAGCGCCCACGGCATAGAATGCGATATAGCCCAAGTCCAGCAGTCCGCAGAACCCCACCACCACGTTCAGCCCCAACGCCAGCATCACGTATAGCATCGCGAAGTCCAGCACGCGCACCCAGTAAGGCCCGCCTGCGGCGCCAATGAGCAGTGGCGCGCACACGACCAACGCTGTCACCAGCAGCATGACCACATGGTCCTTCGCCGTCTTCTTGATCGAAACCCGTGTCATGGACGGCTCGATAGGTTGAATGGAACGCATATCGACTGCTCCTCAAGACGCGTCAAGCACGATCGGCAACGCGCTCGCCCAACAAGCCGGACGGACGCAAGACCAGCACGAGGATCAGCACCACGAACGCGAACACGTCCTGGTAGTTACTGCCAATCACTCCGCCAGTGAAATCGCCGATGTAACCGGCGCCCAGTTGCTCGATCAGCCCCAGCAGCACGCCCCCCACCATTGCGCCGCCCAGATTGCCGATGCCCCCTAGCACCGCTGCCGTGAATGCCTTGAGGCCCGGAATGAAGCCCATGTAGAAGTGCACGTTGCCGTACTCGGAGGCGATCATCACGCCAGCCAATGCAGCCAGCGCCGAGCCGATCATGAACGTCGCCGAGATCACGAAGTTCGGGTTCACGCCCATCAGGCTGGCCACATTCGGGTTCTCCGCGATCGCGCGCATTGCCCGTCCGAGCTTGGTCTTGTGCACCAGCAGCAGCAGAGCGACCATCACGACAAACGCCGTGACGATGATCACCACTTCTGTGGGCGAGATCACGGCGCCGGGCGACGTATCGGTGGCCTTGATGACATTGATCGGATCGGTGGAAATCAACTGCGGGAACGACAGCGGATTGCGTCCCCAAATGACCATCGCTAACGTCTGCAATAGGATGGAAACGCCGATGGCGGTAATCAGCGGAGCCAGTCGCGGCGCACGACGCAGCGGCCGGTACGCCACCTTTTCGATCGTAATACCGAGGCACGCACATACGGCTGCGGCGATCACCAGTGCAATGACCAACGTGGGTACATTGCCCAGCCCGGGAAAATGTGTCTGCAGCACGCTGATCGCCGAGAGCGCGACCATCGCGCCCACCATCAGTACGTCACCATGTGCGAAGTTGATGATGCCCAGAATCCCATACACCATCGTATAGCCCAACGCAATGATCGCGTAGACGCTGCCCAGCACCAGACCGTTCAAGATCTGTTGGATGAAAATATCCATCGAATGCTCCTTGGACTGTACGCCAGGCACGCAGCCGGGCCGCAGGTGATGCGGCATGGCGAGGCGAAGCGCACGGTGCTCCTGGTACCCTAAATGAACCGATCATGATCTACCGCCGGCGACATGGACGTATTCATCATGGGAATACGCGAATGTGCATGGCGGATACGAAAACGGCACCGAGGGCTACCTCAGTGCCGCAGCGTTATACGCCGTTGCCAGCCAGTTCGATGTGGCGCATCACCCCGCTGTAGTCAGTGAACCGCACACGGCCTGGCGCCGCGATCTGCATGTAGGCAGCGGCCCCAAAACCGCTGCGCACGCATAACCTGCGACGGGCTAGCTCAATGCCGATTGCCCGATGAGCCACTGGGACAGCATTTAAGTGACAGGCCATTTTCGGCAGGGGGCAACGGATTTTCTGCTCCGTGCGAATAGCAGTCCTACTTTCCGAATAGAACGATGCCGCAAAATTTGCCAGCCTTCGCTTTATTCTGCTGCATGCGATTGGTCTGCACCGCAAGCGCGTCCCGGATACCGTGCCAGCAAATCGATTCTGCATTAAGAAGGTCTCCCGCGCCTGATAGCAAGACGACTTTCGCCCCTGAGCGGGTCACGAACGCGCGCATTGTAACTCCATTTCCGCATCGGGCAATATTCAAAACTGCCAGGGTTTTCCTGCATTGCAACCTTAATTTTGTGCGCCATAAGCAGAAAAACGTGCAACTTGGTTGCACTCAATTCATCTCTAAAGCTGCGCCCAAGCCGCACCCATATCGAGCGCAATTGCACCACCGTATTCGATAAGCGGAGCTTTCTTTGAAGTCATTTGATTAGGGAATGAAATCCAGCACCCATGCGGCGGCGAAGTTTGCTGGCGGCACACAAGGCCGCATGCGAAACACTACGCGCGACGCCCGCCTCAGGCGCAAAGCGTCGGCGCAGTGCGCTTAGGCTGGCAGCGCCAGTCCTTTGGGCAACGGGAAGGAGACGTTTTCTTGGACGCCATCCAACGTCCGGACATAGGAAGCACCCAATTGACGCAGCCGCTCGACAACCGCCTGCGCCAGTGCCTCGGGAGCCGAGGCGCCCGCCGTCACGCCGACGCGTTGCTTGCCGTCCAGCCAAGCCGGATCGATTTGCTCCGGCGCATCAACCATGTAGGCCGGCACGCCACGCTTTTGCGCTACTTCGCGTAGACGGTTCGAATTGGAACTGTTCGGACTGCCGACGACGATCACGACATCGCACTGCGGCGCCATGAATTTCACCGCATCTTGCCGGTTCTGCGTCGCGTAGCAGATGTCTTGCTTCTTCGGCTCGCGAATGGCGGGAAAGCGCGCCTTCAGCGCGCCGATCACCTCCGTTGCATCGTCGATCGACAGCGTGGTCTGCGTCACGTATGCAAGCCGGTCGGGATCGGCGAGCTTTAGCGCAGCAACGTCCGCCGCGGTCTCGACTAGGTGCATGCCCGCACTGGCCTGCCCCATCGTACCTTCGACCTCCGGATGGCCGCGATGGCCCACCATCACAATCTCGAAGCCTTCGGCACGCAGCTTGGCCACCTCCATGTGCACCTTGGTGACCAGCGGGCAAGTGGCGTCAAAGACCCGCAATCCTCTGTCGATCGCGCGGGTGCGCACTGCCTTTGGCACGCCGTGCGCGCTGAAGATCAGCGTCGCGCCGTCCGGGACATCGTCGAGCGATTCAACGAATATCGCGCCCTTGCGACGCAGGTCATCCACGACATAGGCGTTGTGCACGATCTCGTGACGCACGTAGATCGGCGAACCGAACAGCGTCAACGCACGCTCGACGATCTCGATTGCCCGATCGACGCCCGCGCAGAATCCACGCGGCTGTGCCAGCAGTATTTCGCTCGGGTATCCGGTTGTTGCGGTCATGGCGCTTCCTACAGAATGCCGATGATCTGGACCTCGAAGGTCAGATGTTGGCCGGCCAGCGGGTGATTGAAGTCGAACAGCGCGTACGTCTCGCCGACCTCCTTGAGCACGCCGGCATAGCGCGCTCCACTAGGAGCGTTGAATTCGACCAAATCGCCAGGGGAGAAATTCTCGCCAATCATCGAATTTTCGCGCAGCGTGGCCAGCGAAACCTTCTGCACCAGTTCCGGATTACGCAAGCCAAATGCCTGCTCCGGTGTTAGCCGAATGGTCGAGTGGTGCCCAACCTTCATGCCGAGCAGAATGTCTTCCAGTGGTCCCGCGAGCTGTCCCGCGCCGAGCAACAGCGTCGCAGGCTTGTCGTCGAACGTGTTGACGATGTCCGCGCCCCCCTCCAGCGAAAGCCGGTAGTGCAGCGTGACATGGGAACCGGGCTTCACCTCGGAAATATCAATGATGCTCATGCGCAAATTTCGAATACCGCGCGTCGCGGACTGCGACCGCGCAAGCTGTCATTGTAAGCCACCGCAGCGACACCAACAGGGAGGTTAATCAATGCAACCCGGAACCGACAACCCGACGGCACGCCGACATGTGCCGATCCCGATCCGCCAATGGCCGGAACATGAGCGGCCACGGGAGCGATTGTTCGTTGCCGGTGCGAGTGCCTTGAGCGATGCGGAGCTGGTCGCACTGTACCTGGGCAGCGGCAGTCGCGGGCGCGATGCAGTCGGACTGGGTCAGCAATTGCTGGCGCGCTTTGGCTCACTGCGCGGGTTGTTCAGCGCGTCCCATGACGAGTTGATTCAGGTCACCGGCGTCGGACCGGCAAAGATCGCACGATTGCAGGCGGCCACGGAGATCGCGCGACGCGCGCTGGGCGAGCAATCGCGCGAGCAAGCGACACTGGATCACCCCGAGATCGTCGAAGACTATCTGCGCCTGATGATTGGCACCCGGCCCTATGAGGTGTTTGTTTGCTTGTTCCTCGACACTCGGCTGCACATGATTCATGCGGAAGAGCTGTCCCGCGGCTCTTTGTCGCATGCCGCAGTCTATCCGCGCGAAGTCGTCAGACGCGCGCTGGAGACCAACGCCGCCGCGTTGATCATCGCGCATAACCACCCATCTGGCGCGGCGCAGCCCAGTGCAGCGGACCTGTCGATGACACGCACGCTCAAGGATGCGTTGTACTTGATGGACATCAAGCTGCTCGATCATTTCATCGTGACATCGGACACCATTTTGTCGCTCGCGCGCCACGGACTGCTATAGCCGGACGCGCGCGACGGCCAGCGCAGATGACACAAAACAGGTTGATTTTTCTTGTCTTTTTCTGCTAGGATTGCGGTTTGCCCGTACCAACCCTTTCGTATCACCCGAATTTAAGCGTATTAGGAGTGCTCTGATGGCACGCAAATGTCAAGTTACTGGGAAAGCGCCGATGGTCGGCAATAACGTTTCCCACGCGAACAACAAGACCAAGCGTCGCTTCCTCCCGAACTTGCAAAGCCGCCGGTTCTGGGTGGAAAGCGAAAATCGCTGGGTGCGACTGCGCGTTTCGAACGCGGGCCTGCGCCTGATCGACAAGAATGGCATCGATCCCGTGCTCGCAGACCTGCGTGCGCGCGGTGAAGCTTAAGGAGCTGCGACATGGCCAAAGGCGCTCGCGACAAGATCAAGCTGGAATCGACGGCCGGAACCGGTCACTTCTACACCACGACGAAGAACAAGCGCACGATGCCTGAAAAGATGGCGATCATGAAGTTCGACCCGGTCGCGCGCAAGCACGTGGAATACAAGGAAACGAAGATCAAGTAATAGATCTGCGGGACCTCCGATCGGCCCGCCGGTCGGAAGCTCAACGTCTCTCTCGAGACTGTGGAGCCTGACGAAGAGCAAAAGACCCCGGTCTCCGGGGTCTTTTGCTTTTTGCACGTCTTTTTGCACGTCGTGTCGCATCGGGGTATGCTCCTTCGTTTCCGCGTACGGGTTCGGGCCCGTCACGTATGGTATGAGGAGACCATCCCAATGAATTTCGACGTCGTCATCGTCGGTAGCGGGCTGGCTGGGTTGAGCGTGGCGCTGAACCTGGCGCCCACCTGCCGGGTCGCCGTCATCGCGAAGCGGGCTCTGTCCGACGGCGCCAGCAATTGGGCGCAAGGGGGCATCGCAGCGGTACTGGACTCGGCAGACAGCATCGAGAGCCATGTCCGCGATACGCTGATCGCCGGCGCAGGCCTATGCGACGAGCCCGCGACGCGCTTCATCGTCGAGAACGGACGCTCGGCGATCGAATGGTTGGTCGGCGAAGGCGTGCCGTTCACCAAAGACGATAACGCCGAACTGGGGTTTCACCTGACGCGCGAGGGCGGACACAGCCATCGGCGCATCATTCATGCGGCCGATGCCACCGGCCATGCGGTGCTGTCAACGCTTGTCGAACAAGCCCGCCGACGCCCGAACATCACCCTGCTCGAGCATCACTGCGCGATCGACCTGGTCACGTCAGACCGGCTCGGGTTGCCGGGCCGGCATTGCCTCGGGCTGTACGTGCTGGACATTGAAAGCGGCAAGACACTGACGATCGGGGCACCGCACACCGTGCTAGCCACCGGCGGCGCCGGCAAAGTTTACTTATACACGACGAATCCGGATACCGCGACCGGCGACGGCATTGCGATGGCCTGGCGGGCCGGCGCACGGGTGGCGAACATGGAGTTCATTCAATTCCATCCGACCTGCCTGTACCATCCGTATGCCGGCTCGTTCCTTATTTCCGAGGCGGTGCGCGGCGAAGGCGGATTGCTGAAGCTGCCGGACGGTACCCGCTTCATGTCGCAGCATGACGAGCGCGCGGAATTGGCACCACGCGACATCGTCGCCCGCGCAATTGACTTTGAAATCAAAAAGCGCGGTATCGATTGCGTCTATCTCGATATCAGTCACCAACCGGCTGCATTCTTGCACAAGCATTTCCCGACAATCCTTGCCCGATGCCAGCAGTTCGGCATCGATATCACGCGCGCCCCGATCCCCGTCGTGCCGGCCGCCCATTACACATGCGGCGGTATTGTGACCGACCTGGCCGGCCGAACCGACCTCGCCGGACTCTACGCGGTCGGTGAAACCGCCTATACGGGCTTGCATGGCGCCAACCGGCTTGCAAGCAATTCGCTGCTGGAGTGCTTGGTAATCGGCAGGGCCGCGGCACGAGTCATCGAAGACGCAGGGTTTCATGCCGTGCACAGCCTCAAATTGCCGCAGTGGGATGAGAGCCGCGTATCCGATGCCGACGAAGAGGTCGTCGTGGCCCACAACTGGGATGAGGTGCGGCGGCTGATGTGGAACTATGTCGGCATCGTGCGAACCGACAAGCGGCTGGCGCGGGCGAAGCACCGGCTGGCACTGCTGCGCGATGAGATCCACGAGTACTATGCGAATTTTCGTATCAGCCGCGACCTGCTTGAATTGCGTAACTTAGTCGATGTTGCGTTACTGATCGTCGACAGTGCCCGCTCCCGGCACGAAAGCCGCGGCTTACATTTCAGCCGCGACTGGGAGCAGGTGTTACCTAAAGCAATGCCAACGGTGCTGAGCCCGAAGCGAGTCCGCAACCACTCGATCTGATTGCCCGTGGCCGCGCCCGCGACGGCCTGGCGCCGGCGGCTACGCGCGATCGAGGATCCGCATCGAATAGTCGGTCGCGCGCACGTCCTTGGTCAGTGCGCCAATCGATATCCGATCCACGCCGGTCGCCGCGATATCGCACACCGTGTCCAAGCCAACGCCCCCGGAGACCTCAAGCAGGGCCCGATGATCGTTCAGCGCAACCGCATCACGCATCATGTCCAGCGTGAAGTTGTCTAGCAACACCGATTGAGCACGATGCGCCAGTGCCACCTGTAGCTGTTCGAGCGTCTCGACCTCGACCTGCACCGGCACGCTCGCCTGCAACGCATACGCCGCCTGCAGAGCGGCGGCAACACCGCCCGCGGCCGCAATATGATTTTCCTTAATTAGGATGCCGTCATACAGCGCCAGCCGCTGGTTATCGCCGCCGCCAACCCGAACAGCATATTTTTGCGCCAGCCGCAGGCCAGGCAGCGTCTTGCGCGTATCGAGAATCCGCGCCCGGGTACCGGCAATCGCATCGACATATCGGCGCGTGGCCGTCGCGACGCCGGACAGCAATTGCAGAAAATTCAAGCCATTGCGCTCGGCCGTCAACAGCGCGCGCGCGGGGCCGCGCAACGAGCACACTGGCGTATCGGCGTGCATCCATTCGCCTTCACGATAATGCCATGACAGTTCGATACGGGCATCGACACGGCGCATCACTTCAACAAACCAGAGTACACCGCATAGCACGGCGGACTCACGCACGATGATCCGAGCGTCGAACACGTCGTGGGCGGGCACGAGCAAGCCCGTCCAGTCGCACGCGCCCACATCCTCGGCCAGCGCGTCTTGCACGTTCCGGTGCAGTGCGGCCGTGAACGCGTCGCCGTAGTGCTGACAGATTTGCTCATAGCCGTCCCACTGCGGCACCGCCACCGTGCGGATCTCGCGGCTCCCGGTAACGCCCATCACGCCGCCCCCATATGTCGAAACAACGCATCATCGCGCGCCAGGTCACCGCTCGCTCGTACATTGCGCTTTTTCTGCGCCGCGAAGTCCAGCATGCGGTCGATCGGCATCCGCGCACGCTGAGCGATGGCCGGATCGACCAATATCTCGTTTGCACCGGACTGCAGCACGGCGGCGAGATTGGTCAGGCTGTTCATCGCCATCCATGGACAATGCGCACAGCTTTTGCACGTTGCGCTGTTGCCCGCGGTCGGCGCGGCGATAAACGTCTTGCCCGGCGCCGCCGCCTGCATCTTGTACAGGATGCCCTGGTCGGTGGCCACGATGAAGCGGGTCGCGTCAAGCGCCTTCGCCGCGTCGATCAGTTGCGTGGTCGAGCCGACCACGTCGGCCTGCGCAACGACCGATTCCGGCGACTCCGGATGCACGAGTACCTTAGCGTCTGGATGCTCGGCGCGCAACAAGTCAAGCTCGATCCCCTTGAATTCGTCGTGCACGAGACACGAGCCCTGCCACATCAGCATATCGGCGCCGGTCTTGCGCTGGATGTAGCTGCCCAGATGGCGGTCCGGCGCCCACAAGATCTTCTCGCCGCGCGCATGCAGCGCGGCAACGATATCCAACCCAATTGACGAAGTCACCATCCAGTGCGCACGGGCCTTGACCGCCGCGCTCGTGTTCGCATAGACAACGACGGTGCGGTCGGGATGGGCATCGCAGAACGCGGCAAACTGGTCGGCAGGACAGCCTAGATCGAGCGAGCACGTCGCATCTAGGTCCGGCATCAACACACGCTTTTCGGGGCTCAGGATCTTCGCGGTCTCGCCCATGAAACGCACACCGGCCACGACCAGTGTACGGGCATCGTGATCACGGCCGAACCGGGCCATTTCCAGCGAATCGGCGACGCACCCTCCGGTTTCCTCCGCGAGCGACTGCAGCTCCGGATCAACATAATAATGGGCGACCAGCACGGCCTGCTGCTGCGCCAGCAACTCGCGAACACGCACGCGCAGCTCGGCGCGCTCGGCCGCCGATAGGCTGTGCGGCACGCGCGCCCAAGCTTGCCCGACGCTGCAAGCTCCGCCAGGCATCACCGGCTTGTCGAACTCGACCGTCCTAATTGAACGCTGGTTCATTGTCATCCTCTCACGGCTCAGTATGACCGCCCGCGCCACCACCCGCGAGCCTCCCAATTAACGCACGCTGGTGGCCGCATGGTGTGCCGAAACGAAAAACCCCGCCTATGCGGGGTTTTTGTGGCAAGACGGACTTCAAGTGTAACGGAATTTACCGATGCCCGCCTTTACGCGTAGCGGCGCAGGCGCAGTGCGAACTCCTGCAATGCCTTGATGCCGCTTTGCTCCGCGCGATGGCACCAATCCTGTAAGTGCGACAACAATTGCTCGCGTGACGCGTTCGAGCGATCCCATATCTGCGCCAGTTCCACCCGCAACTGATAATACGTGCGCAGGCGCTGGCTGCTGGCGAAGATCTGCATCAGTTGCCTTTTCTGCGGCTCGTCCAGGCCGGCCTCATCCTTGTGAATCCACTCGCGCGCGCCCTTGATCAGCGCGTACTTCTCACGCGCGCCCAATTCCTTCAAGTGCGCCAACTCCTGCCGGTACGCCCGCTTGACCGTTTTCGCGTAGCGCGCCATCACCTCGTAGCGGTTGGCCAGCACCGCGTGCAATGTGTCTAGGTCGGGCACCGCCTTGCGCGCCGCCAGCTTCGGCGTCGGCGCAATTTTCTTCACCTTCGCGAGTCGGCATGCCGACATGAGTCGGATGTACATCCAGCCGATGTCGAACTCGTACCACTTGTTCGACAACTTTGCCGACGTCGCATAGGTGTGGTGATTGTTGTGCAGCTCCTCCCCCCCAATCAGGATGCCCCATGGGAACAGGTTCGTGCTCGCGTCCGCACAGTTGAAATTGCGGTAGCCCCAGAAATGGCCGAGGCCATTGACCACGCCAGCGGCCCAGAACGGAATCCACACCATCTGGATGGCCCACACCGAAATGCCAACGATGCCGAACAGCGCCAAGTCGATCAACGCCATGATCGTCACGCCGAGCACCGCATGTTTGGCGTAGACATGCCGCTCGAGCCAATCGTCCGGCGTGCCGTGCCCATACTTCTTCAGCGTTTGCTCGTTCTTCGCCTCGGTGCGGTACAGTTCGGCGCCCTCGAGCAGCACTTTCCATATCCCGCGCGTCTGCGGACTGTGCGGATCCTCGTCGGTCTCGCATTTCGCATGATGCTTGCGATGAATCGCCGCCCACTGGCCGGTGACCATGCCCGTGGTCAACCATAGCCAGAAGCGGAAGAAGTGGCTGGCAATCGGATGCAAGTCCAACGCGCGGTGCGCCTGGTGCCGATGCAGGTAAACAGTGACACCGATGATCGTGATGTGCGTCATCACGAGCGTATACAGCACGATTTGCCACCAAGACCAGTTCAGCAGGCCATGTGCAACGAAATCAAGCATGAAATTCAGCAAATTAATACCCGGAAAACAAAATCGGAAAAAACGCCCGATTGGAGTATCGGACGTGACCTGTCGCGGCGGCCGCGAAAGGGCTGATTCAAGATTCTACCTGATCAGCCGCAAGTGCCTGTCACAAAATGATTCCCTGTTGCGCGGCACACAGTCGCAGCCCTTGAGGCGCGACATACGCTAGTGCATGACATAGGACTAGTGCATGGCATAGGAAAGGAGAAAAATCAGAGGAATCAAGCTAATTGGCTGTTTCGACTGCGGCAACCGGCATCGGTTCAATAGCAGCAGACAACGGTTCGATGGCCGCGGCATTGAGGATGCGCACCTCGCGCTGCGCGCGCGGAACGCGAATACCGTGCGCATTAAACCCCGCCCAGATATTGTAGTTGACGGCCGAGCGCACCGACGCGGTACCGAGCGCCGCGTCGGCGATCCAGAAACCTAGCTCCAGGTCGATCCCGTTGGCACCGAATCCGGCAAGATAAGGGCGAGGCGCCGGATCCTGCAACACGCGCTCCACGCCCTGCGTAGCTTGGACGAGCACGCGCATCGCGAGATCCACGTCCGTCCCATACGCCACTTGGACCGACACCTTAGTCCAGCCGCGCGTGAGGAACGACGACTGGTTCTGCACAATGTCGGTGATCAGCTTTTCGTTCGGCACCAGCGTCTCAACGCCATCCAGCCTGCGCACCACCGTGTAGCGGGTGCGGATCTGCGTGACCCGGCCTTGCAGGCCGCCCACGCAAATGGTGTCGCCGAGCCGCAGTGAGCGGTCCAGCAGGATGATAAACCCCGACACGTAGTTGCTGGCAATCTTCTGCAAGCCAAAGCCCAGCCCGACGCCAAGCGCGCCGCCGAATACGCCGAGCACGGTGATATCGATGCCGACGATCGACAGGCTCACGAGCACCGCGGCCAGAATCAATGACGCCCGGCCGAGGCGCGATAGCACAACCTGCAGATTCGCATCGAGTGAATTGGCCCGCATGAGCCGCTCGTCCAGCGTGCGGCCAGCCCACAGCGCGCCGATCAACGTGATCATGACCCACAGCAAGCCATTGCACAGCGACAGCAGCGTCAAATGCGCGTTGGCCACGGGAAACTCCACGCTGGCCATCCAGTGCAGCACGTCGTCCTGAATGCCCACCACGGTCAGCGCCATGCCGGCCCATACCAGCACGGTGACGATTTTCTCAACCAGGTACGCGAGCCCGTGCAGGTGCCCGTCCTGGGAAAACACCCGGCGCATTAGGTACAACGCCACATAGATCAGCGCTATACCGAACAGCGGCACCCGCGCCAGGTCCAGTAGTGGCGTTTTCATCGCCTGGCCCAGCACGAGCCCCGTGCCGCCAACGATCAACCAGCCGAGGAACGGAAACAACGCCTTGTTCAGCCCATCCGCGCCAAAGCGCACCGCCGCGTTGCGGGCGCGGCGATACGCGTCCAGCCGCTGGCGCGCGTAACCGGCAAGCACCCATGCCAGCCCTAGCGCGCCGATCAGCGCAACGACTTGCCAAAGCACCGCCGGCTGGCCGAGGTCACGCATCGGCTGGCCGATCTCGCGCATTAAGTCGCCGAACAGGTGCGTCAGTACTTGATCCTGCATGTCACGCTACCCGTTGCATCACCGTCGCAAAGAAGCCATCGGTACCGTGCCGGTGCGGCCACAGCGTCAGGTCATCACCCGTATCGAGCGCGATCTTTTGCTCGGCCAGCACCTGGCTCGCCGGCACGCGCTCGAACATCGGGTGAGCGGCGAGAAATGGCTCGACGATGCCCTCGTTCTCGTCACCAAGCAAGCTGCACGTCGCGTAGACAAGCCGCCCGCCCGGCTTGAGCAGTCGCGCGGCGGCGGCGAGGATCGATGCCTGTTTCACCGCCAACTCAGCGACTGATTGCGGCGTTTGGCGCCACTTGAGATCCGGGTTGCGGCGCAGCGTACCCAAGCCGCTGCACGGCGCATCGACCAGCACGCGATCGATCTTGCCGGCCAGCCGCTTGATCTTCACATCATGCTCGCTGTCGATGACGACCGGGTGCACGTTCGACAAGCCGCTGCGCGCGAGCCTGGGCTTGAGCTTGCCCAACCGCTTGTCGGACACATCGAACGCGTACAGCCGTCCGGACGAGCGCATCATCGCACCCAACGCGAGCGTCTTGCCGCCCGCTCCGGCGCAAAAATCGACGACCATCTCGCCGCGGCGCGGCGCGACCAGCTGGCATAGCAGTTGGCTGCCCTCGTCCTGTACCTCAAACCATCCTTGCCGAAAAGCGGCCAACGTCTGGATCGCGGGCTTGCCGGCCACCCGAATGCCCAGCGGCGCATACGGCGTCGGCTCCGCCTGCACGCCAGCCTCCGCCAGCGCGGCGAGCACCGCATCGCGATTGGTGCGGATCGGATTGGCACGCAGATCCAGCGGCGCCGGATAGTTCAGCGCCGCAGCGAGCCGCGCCAACTCCTGCGCCACCGCATCCGGCCCGGCATCGGGAGTGGCCAAACGGGCGCCCAACGCAGACTCGATCCAGAGCGGCAGGTTTGTGCGCACGCGCGCCGGCAGGCTCGCCGGATCGATCTTCGACACATGGTCGAGCCACGCAAATTCCTGTGGCGACAGATGCGCACGCAATGCGTTCAGGCCGGCGATCTGCATCAGGCCGAGCAGCGTCAGCCGACGTGCCGGCGTGCCGCTGCCGCTCTCGGCCAAATGCCCATATTCCATCTTGCGGCGCAGTACCGCAAATACCGTCTCGGCGATCACCCCGCGCTCGGCGTGGCCGAGCTTCGGATGCGCGCGAAAGAATCGGCTCGTGGCCGCGTCAGCCGGACCGGCAAACTTCAGCACGTCGGCGAGCAACGTCTCGGTCTGGCCGATCAAAAATCCATGTAGCTTCATACTGTATCCTCGCCAAACACCAGCCGCGGCTCGGCGGCCGCCAGCTCCACCCGGCCGTCACACACGCGCAGCCGGTCCTCGACAAACCAGCGCACCGCGCGCGGATAAAGCGCGTGCTCCAGGCGCAGCACCCGTGCAGCAAGCGCAGCGGCGTCGTCACCGGCAAGCACCGGCACCACGCCCTGCGCAATGATCGGGCCATGGTCCAGTTCAGCGGTCACAAAATGGACCGTGGCGCCATGCACCGCGACGCCGGCGTCCAGCGCACGCTGATGCGTATGCAGACCCGTAAAGCTGGGGAGCAACGATGGATGCACGTTCATCATGCGAGCCGCATAGCGCTCAACGAACGCCGGCGTTAGCACGCGCATGAAGCCGGCCAGCACGACGAGGTCCGGCTCGTGCGCGTCCAGTACCTGCGCCAGCGCCGCGTCGAACGCCTCGCGCCCATCAAACCGTGTGTGGTCAACAACCGCCGTGGTGACGCCGTGCGCGGCAGCGAACGCCAAGCCCGCGGCGTCGGGTCGGTTGGACACGACCGCGGCAACGCGCGCCGGCCACCGCTGCGCGGCGCACGCGCGCACGATCGCTTCCATGTTGGAGCCGCGTCCGGAAATCAGGATAACGAGTTTTTTCATCCATGGATTTTATCATCGGCACCCCTGCCGCCTGCGCCGATCCGCCGGTTCCCGCCGAAATCGGGTGCGAGCGTTTATAATTATGGGCTTTGCGGCAACGTGCCGGCGCGATGCGTCGGCGCGGCCATCCAACGCCGCAGCCCGACCGGCCAATCATCGTGAGAGTCTTCAGGGGTCTTCCAAATGCCGAGAGCCGCGCGCCCTGCGCGTTGACGATCGGCAACTTCGACGGCGTGCATCGCGGCCACCAGGCGTTGCTGGCGCAGGTGCGCGCCGCTGCCACCGCGCGCGCGCTACCGGTCTGCGTGATGACGTTCGAACCGCACCCCCGCGAGTTCTTCGATCCAGCCGGCGCACCGCCGCGCATCACGATGCTGCGCGACAAGCTCGAGGCATTGCGGCGCAACGGCGTGGACCGGATCGTGGTCGAGCATTTCAACCACACGTTCGCCAGCCAATCGCCGGCCGCGTTCGTCGAGCACATCATCGTCAACGGATTGCACGCGCGCTGGGTGATGATTGGCGATGATTTCCGATACGGGGCAAAGCGCGCCGGTGACTTCCTGTCGCTGAAGGCGGCCGGCGCGCAGTATGGCTTTGAGGTCGAGCAGATGCCCACTGTGGCGGACCCGTGCGGCGCGCGCATCTCCAGCTCGGCCGTGCGTGCCTCGCTCGTGGCGGGCGACCTCGCGGCGGCTCGCGCTGCGCTCGGCCGTGCGATCGTGATCAGCGGCCACGTCGTGCATGGCATGAAACTGGGACGCGACCTAGGCTTTCCGACGCTGAATCTGCCGATCTCGCACAAGCGTCCCGCGCTGGCCGGCATCTTCATCGTGCGGGTGCATGGCATCGAGGCGGGCCCGTTGCCTGGCGTAGCCAGCCTGGGCTGGCGCCCGACCGTGGACGATTCCGGCCGCGTCCTGTTGGAAGTGCATCTACTGGACTGGCATGGCGACGCGTACGGCAAGCTGGTGCGGGTCGAATTTCTTGAAAAATTGCGCGACGAACAGAAGTTTGTGGATCTGGAGGCGCTCGGCCGCGCGATCGCGTGCGATGTCGCCGCCGCCCGTGAATACTTCGCCACACAAGGCGACCGGGCGGCAGCGCCGACCCACGCCGACTGGACGGCGGCGCCGGCCAACCCCGCCACGCAGCCCGAGCAGCGTGGCGGCCCCGGCCCAGGCGGCGATTTTGCGACCTCCGCCACCGACCGAATTAGATAGCGCTGGGTCGTCGCGTACCGGTAAGGTGCGCGGCGACGCGTGTCGGGGCCGACGACATGTGCCCCGTGCCCGCGCGACATGCCGTGCTTCGCTGATACGGCCGGCATGCGCCATTAGCGGCCACCGAACTTCTCCACCATCCCGATCATGAGTGACAAGAAAACCGATTCCAAGCAGCCTTCCAAATACCCTGTGAACCTGCTCGACACGCCGTTTCCGATGCGCGGTGACTTGCCCAAGCGCGAACCGCAATGGGTCCAAGAATGGCAACAGAACAAGGTGTACGAAGCGATTCGCGAGGCTAGCCGGGGACGGCCAAAGTTCGTGCTGCACGACGGCCCGCCCTATGCGAACGGCGATATCCATATCGGACACGCAGTCAACAAGATCCTAAAGGACATGATCGTCAAGGCGCGCAACATGGCCGGCTTTGACGCGGACTATGTGCCCGGATGGGATTGTCATGGCATGCCGATCGAAATCCAGATCGAGAAGCGCTTTGGCAAGTCGCTGCCGGTTGAGCTGGTGCAACGTAACGCACGCGAGTATGCCGCCGAGCAGATCGAGCGCCAGAAGGCCGATTTCCGCCGGCTTGGGTTAATCGGCGATTGGGACAACCCGTATCGCACGATGAACTTCGCGAACGAGGCGAACGAAATCCGTGCGCTCGCGCGCATCCTCGAGAAAGGCTATGTGTTTCGCGGCTTGAAGCCGGTGAACTGGTGCTTTGACTGCGGCTCGGCCCTTGCCGAGGCAGAAGTCGAATACAAGGACCGTGTCGATCCCGCCGTGGACGTCGCGTTTCCGTTTGCCGAGCCCGACCGGATCGCCGGCGCATTCGGGCTGCCGTCGCTGCCCAGTGCCGACGGCGCGATCGTGATCTGGACCACCACGCCGTGGACCATTCCCGCGAACCAAGCGCTGAACGTGAACCCCGAACTGTCGTACAGCCTCGTGGACACGCCGCGCGGCTTGCTGATCCTGGCTTCCGAGCGCGTCGAGCCGTGCCTGGCTACGTACGGCCTGGACGGCACGGTGATCGCGTCGGCGCCAGGCGCCGCGCTTGGCGGGATCTGCTTCCACCATCCGCTCGCCAACCTGCACCCGGGCTACAAGCGCACTGCGCCGGTCTATTTCGGCGACTACGTGACCATCGACTCCGGCACCGGCGTCGTACATTCGTCGCCGGCCTACGGCATCGAGGACTTCCAGTCGTGCAAGGCGCATGGCATCGATGATGGCGACATCCTAAGCCCGGTCATGGGCGACGGCCGCTATATCGAATCGTTGCCGCTGTTCGGCGGCCTGTCGATCTGGGAGGCAAACCCGAGGATCGTCGACGCGTTGCGCGATGCCGGCTCATTGCTGCACACGAACCATTACGCGCACAGTTATATGCATTGCTGGCGGCATAAGACGCCGATCATCTACCGCGCGACGTCGCAATGGTTTGCCGGCATGGACCTGACGCCCGTCGGTGGCGGCAAGACGCTGCGCGAGACCGCGCTCGACGGCATTGAGGCCACCACGTTCTATCCGGCGTGGGGCAAGCAGCGACTGCACAACATGATCGCGCATCGACCCGATTGGACATTGTCGCGCCAGCGCCAGTGGGGCGTGCCAATGGCCTTCTTCGTGCACAAGGAGACGGGCCAGCTGCACCCTCGCACGCTGGAATTGCTCGAACAGGTCGCGCAACGCGTCGAGCAACACGGCATCGAGGCCTGGCAGTCGCTCGATGCGCGCGAGCTGCTCGGCGACGACGCTGACCTGTATGAAAAGAACCGCGACACAATGGACGTTTGGTTCGATTCCGGCACGACGCACTGGCATGTGCTGCGTGGCTCGCACGCCCAGCAACTGCAGTGGCCCGCCGACCTGTACCTCGAAGGCTCGGATCAGCACCGAGGATGGTTCCATTCATCACTGCTGACCGGCTCGATGCTCGATGGCAGGCCCCCCTACAAGGCGCTGTTGACGCACGGCTTCACGGTCGATGGACAGGGCCGGAAGATGTCGAAATCGGTCGGTAACGTGATCGCGCCGCAAGAAGTCTCAAACAAGCTCGGCGCCGAAATCATTCGCCTGTGGGTGGCCTCGACCGACTACTCCGGCGAACTGTCGATCTCCGATGAGATCCTAAAGCGCGTGGTGGAAAGCTACCGCCGGATCCGCAACACGCTGCGCTTTCTGCTGGCGAATCTGTCGGATTTCGACCCGAACCGCAACAGGGTGCTGTCCGAGCAGTGGCTCGAGATCGACCGCTACGCGCTCGCGCGCGCCGCCGCGCTGCAAAAGGAGGTGCTCGACCACTACGACGCGTACGAATTCCACCCGGTCGTGGCCAAGCTGCAAACCTTCTGCTCAGAGGACCTCGGCGGCTTCTATCTCGATGTGCTCAAGGACCGGTTGTATACGTCGGCGGTTGACTCGCCCGCGCGACGCAGCGCACAGTCGGCGCTGTACCACATCACGCAGGGGCTGCTGCGGCTGATCGCGCCCTTCCTGTCGTTCACCGCGGAGGAAGCGTGGAAGATCTTCCAGCCGGGACACACGACGATCTTTACTGAAACGTACTACGTCTATCCGCCGCTGCCCGAAGGGGCAGCGTTGTTGGATAAATGGGCGCTCGTGCGCCAATTGCGCGGTGATGTCACCAAGGCGCTCGAAGCGGCGCGCGAAGCCGGCCGGATCGGCTCGTCGTTGCAGGCCGAAGTCGAGATCCGTGCGCATGGCGCACGCTACGATACCCTCGCGAGCCTGGGTGACGACTTGAAGTTCGTGCTAATCACCTCCGCGGCGCGGGTGATCAAGGTCGACAACGAGGCCGACGAAGCAATCGACGTGGTCGCGTCCCGGTACCTGAAGTGCGAGCGCTGCTGGCATTACCGCGAGGAAGTGGGCGCGAACGCTGAGCATCCGACGCTGTGTGGGCGCTGCACGGCGAACCTATTCGGGGATGGCGAACACCGGAGCATTGCATAAATGGCGAAGATCTTATCCCGCAACGTCGCCCGTTCGGCAACGCTCATGCCGTGGCTAGGCATATCGTTAATCGTGATCCTGCTCGACCAGTTGTCCAAGATCGCGGTATCGCGCCTGTTCGTGTACGGCGACCCGCATCCGGTTGCGCCATGCTTCAATCTAATGCTGGTTTATAACCGCGGCGCCGCGTTCAGTTTTCTGGCGACCGCCGGCGGCTGGCAGCGCTGGGCGTTCACCGCCTTGGGCATCGTCGCCGCGCTGGTGATTGCCTGGTTGCTCAAGCGCCATAGCGGGCAGAAACTGTTTTGCACCGCGCTGGCGCTGATTCTTGGCGGCGCGCTGGGCAACGTTATTGACCGGCTGGTGCACGGCCATGTGATCGACTTCCTTGATTTTCATGTCGGCGGCTGGCATTGGCCGGCGTTCAACATTGCTGACAGCGGCATCACGATCGGTGCGGTACTGCTGGTGCTCGACGAGCTTAGGCGCGTGCGCGCGGCACGCTGAAAAACCCGGATCAAGAAACAATGCCGGCACCGGACACACGCAATAGCGGAAGGAACGATATGGACCTTGCGGGCAAACACCTGGTGCTTGGACTGACAGGCGGCATTGCATGCTACAAGTCGGCCGAGCTTACGCGCATGCTGACCCAAGCCGGCGCCACCGTCCAAGTGGCGATGACGCAGGCGGCCACGCAATTCATCACGCCGGTCACGATGCAGGCGCTGTCCGGCCATCCGGTCTACACCAGCCAGTGGGACGCACGGATCGATAACAACATGCCGCATATCGATCTGTCGCGCCGTGCGGACGCGATCGTCATCGCCCCCGCGTCGACTGACTTCATCGCCAAGCTAGCCAATGGGCTGTGCGATGATCTCTTGTCCACGCTGGCCATGGCGCGCGACTGCCCGTTGCTGGTCGTGCCGGCGATGAACCGCCAGATGTGGCAAAACCCAGCGACGCAACGCAACGTCGCCCAGTTGCGCGCGGATGGCATCACAGTGCTCGGTCCGGATTCCGGCCCACAGGCGTGTGGCGAGATCGGCGACGGCCGCATGCTCGAACCTGCAGCGGTGTACGAAGCGATCATCGCCTTTTTTCAGCCGAAGAAGCTGGCGGGACAACGCGTGCTGATCACGGCGGGCCCCACGTTCGAGCCGATCGATCCGGTCCGCGGCATCACCAATCGTTCGAGCGGCAAGATGGGATTCGCGCTCGCGCGCGCCGCGGCGCAGGCCGGTGCGCACGTGCACCTGGTCGCCGGCCCGGTCGCGCTCGCCACGCCGTGGGGCGTGAGCCGCGAGGACGTACAGACCGCGCAGCAAATGTACGACGCGGTCATGGCGGCCGTCGCCGACACCGACATTTTCATCGCCGTCGCCGCGGTCGCCGACTGGCGTGTCGCTCAGGTATCCGAGCACAAGCTGAAGAAGGCTGCCGGTCAGCCGGCGCCGCCGCTGGACTTCATCGAGAACCCGGATATCCTCGCCAGTGTCGCCGCGCTACCCTCGCCGCCTTACTGCGTCGGCTTCGCGGCGGAAAGTAGCGAGCTTGGCGTGAACGGTGAAGCGAAGCGGCGGCGCAAGAACGTCCCGCTGCTGATTGGCAACCTGGGGCCAAAGACATTCGGCAAGGATGACAACGAAGTCGTACTATTCGAAACAACTGGCTCGACACCGTTGCCGCGCGCGGACAAGCAATCACTCGCGCGCACGTTGGTCGACGAGATTGCGCAGCGCGTGCCGGGCAGTCTTTTCGCGTAAGTCACGCCCGCGCGGGCGGCGTCCTGGTCTCGGCCCGCCACGCGTACGGCTCGCTATCCGGTCCTCACATGACTTGACTGTCAATACCCGATCAAACGCCGGTGATCGACGGCTATTCGGTCGCCGACGCCATTGCCGCCACCGTCGAGCTTGCGCAGCTTGCCGTTCAGCAGCAGTTCAACGCCGACGAGTTGATTGTGCTCACCGTCGCGGCCAGCTATAAGGCACGGCTGCGCTCGTATGAATTGCTTGCACAAGCATTCGATCTAGCCGCACAAACGCACGAGACGGCATAATCGAGTCTTTTGCGTGCTTGCGGTGCCATCGCGTCGTACCGCGCCAGCACCGCGACGGCGCGTCATAACGCATACCGCGATGCCAGCACGCTGCTCTCACTACTCACTAATGAACATCGACCTTAAGATTCTCGACCCGCGCATGCGCGATGCCCTGCCCGCCTATGCCACTGCCGGCAGCGCCGGTCTGGACCTGCGCGCTTGCCTGGACGAACCGCTGATTCTGCAACCGGGCGCCACCGCGCTGGTGCCGACCGGCCTGGCCATCCATATCGGTACGCCAGGCTATGCGGCATTGATCTTGCCGCGCTCCGGATTGGGCCACAAACATGGCATCGTGCTCGGCAACCTGGTGGGACTGATCGATTCCGATTATCAAGGCCAGTTGATGATCTCCACGTGGAACCGCGGCGAGACCACGTTCACGCTGAATCCGATGGAGCGGCTTGCGCAACTCGTAGTGGTGCCGGTGGCGCAGGTGCAATTCAACGTGGTCAACGATTTCTCGCACAGCGAACGGGGTGCCGGCGGCTTCGGCAGCACTGGCCGGCACTGAGCGAGAAAAAGCGCGGGACGTTGCCCGCGCCTTATTATTGCGCGAGCACCGCGGTCACTCAACTTCGGCCGTTTCCGGGTTTGTCGGATTGCGCGGCGCCGCGTTCTCGTCAAACGTGAGTTGCACCTTGTCGTTGTCATCGACATTGACCGTCACGCGCCCACCATTCATCAGCTTGCCGAACAACAACTCGTCCGCCAACGCGCGGCGAATCGTATCCTGGATCAGCCGCTGCATCGGCCGCGCACCCATCAATGGGTCGAAACCGTGCTTGGCCAAGTGCTTGCGCAACGCATCGGTAAACAACGCATCGACCTTCTTCTCGTGCAACTGATCCTCCAGCTGCATCAGGAACTTGTCGACCACGCGCATGATGATTTCCTCATCAAGCGAGCGGAAGCTGATGATCGCGTCGAGCCGATTGCGAAACTCCGGCGTGAACATCCGCTTGATGTCCGCCATCTCGTCGCCGGTCTCACGCCGTGTCGTGAACCCGATCGTCGCCTTATTCATCGCCTCGGCGCCCGCGTTCGTCGTCATGATGATGATGACGTTACGAAAATCCGACTTGCGGCCGTTGTTGTCCGTCAACGTGCCATGGTCCATCACTTGCAGCAGCACGTTAAAGATGTCCGGATGCGCCTTCTCGATCTCGTCGAGCAACAGCACGCAATGCGGCTTCTTCGTCACCGCCTCCGTCAGCAGCCCGCCCTGGTCGAACCCGACATAGCCGGGCGGCGCGCCGATCAGCCGGCTCACCGCGTGGCGCTCCATATATTCGGACATATCGAAGCGCACCAACTCGATGCCCATCGTAAAGGCCAGTTGACGCGCCACCTCTGTCTTGCCGACGCCGGTCGGCCCGGAGAACAAGAACGCGCCGATCGGCTTGTCCGTCTTGCCCAGCCCCGCCCGCGCCATCTTGATGGCCGCGGCCAACGCATCAATGGCCGGATCCTGGCCAAACACCACGCTCTTCAAATCACGGTCCAGCGTCTGCAGTTTGCTGCGGTCGTCCTGCGACACACTTTGCGCCGGCACCCGCGCGATCTTGGAAATAATGTCCTCGATCTCCGTCTTGCCGATCGTTTTCTTTTGCTTGGACCTGGGCAGGATTCGCTGCGCCGCACCCGCCTCGTCGATCACGTCGATCGCCTTGTCCGGCAAATGCCGGTCGGTGATGAATCGTGCAGACAACTCGGCCGCCGCCGACAGCGCGCCGGACGAGTACTTAACGCCATGGTGCTCCTCGAAGCGGGACTTCAAGCCACGCAGGATCGCCACCGTCTGCTCGACCGTCGGCTCGGTTACGTCGATTTTCTGGAAGCGCCGCGACAACGCTGCATCTTTTTCAAAGATGCCCCGGAATTCGGTAAAGGTCGTTGCCCCGATGCACTTGAGTTGGCCGGACGACAGCGCCGGCTTGAGCAGGTTCGACGCATCGAGCGTGCCGCCCGAGGCGGCGCCCGCGCCGATCAGCGTATGAATTTCATCAATGAACAGGATCGCATGCGGACGGTCCTTCAACTCCTTGAGCACCGTCTTGAGCCGCTGCTCAAAGTCGCCCCGGTACTTCGTGCCCGCCAGCAGCGCCCCCAAGTCGAGGGAAAACACTTGCGCATCCGCCAGGATATCGGGCACCTCGCCGCGCACGATCCGCCATGCTAGCCCTTCGACGATGGCCGTCTTGCCCACGCCGGCCTCGCCCACCATCAGCGGATTGTTCTTGCGGCGCCGACACAACACCTGCACCATCCGCTCGACCTCGGGCTCGCGTCCGATCAATGGGTCGATCTTGCCGTCGCGCGCCTGCTGATTCAGGTTTTGGGTAAATTGTGCCAGCGGCGTTTCCTTCTGCGCGCTGGCATCGTCACCGTCGGCCGGCGGCTCACCGGCCTTCGCCACATCCGGCCCCGCAGTCTTCGCGATGCCGTGCGAAATGAAGTTGACCACGTCCAGCCGGGTCACGCCCTGCTGCTGCAGGTAGTACACCGCGTGTGAGTCCTTCTCGCCGAAGATCGCCACCAGCACGTTCGCGCCGGTCACCTCCTTTTTGCCGCTGGAGGTCGACTGTACATGCATGATCGCGCGCTGGATCACGCGTTGAAAGCCCAATGTAGGCTGCGTGTCGACGTCGTCGGTCCCCGGCACGATCGGCGTGTTATCGTGGATGAAGTTGCGCAAGTTCTGGCGCAGATCCTCGATGTTCGCGGCGCATGCGCGAAGCACCTCCGCCGCCGTTGGGTTATCCAGCAGGGCGAGCAACAGGTGTTCGACGGTGATGAACTCATGCCTTGCCTGGCGTGCTTCCATGAACGCCATATGAAGGCTGACTTCCAGTTCCTGGGCAATCATGCTTCCTCCATCACACACTGCAGCGGGTGTCCCGCTTGCCGCGCGTGCGTTACAACCTGCTCAACCTTGGTCGACGCAATGTCCCGCGTATAGACCCCGCAAATTCCACGCCCCTCATAATGCACTTTCAACATAATCTGCGTCGCCGTATCGCGATCCTTGTTGAAGTATTGCTGTATTACCATCACGACGAATTCCATTGGCGTGAAGTCGTCGTTCAGCAAAACCACGCGGTACATCGACGGCGGCTTGGCCTTGTGTTCCTGCCGCTCCAGTACTGTACCGTCCTGCTTATCCGGGATAATGGCCATACACCCATTCTAAACAACTCGGCCACGCAAGCAATCCCGCCAAAACTCTCCAACGGGCACCCGATACGGCGCGGCACACATCCTTTCGTCACCAGAAGAGCGCGACAGCCTCTCCGGCACCCTGCCAACGGTAACCACCCGCCCTACGGCGAAGCGCACAGCGTTGCGCTGATCCTGCTTGCGCAAACTTCGTTCCATGGCTATCTCGGTGCATTATGCGACTTTTCAAGCGCACGCGCTGCGTGGGCGTCGGACAGAGCACATTGAGATAACGTCAAGATGACTCTCGCGCGTGGTGCAGGCCTGCATTTAGAGCCCATACAACGGGTTTCGGGCGTCTCAAAATTTCCTTGACACTGACTTTTAGACCACCAACAATCAAGCTGGCACTTTTTTCCGGTTGTAGACGAAGGAAAAATGCCGGGTGAGCTTGTTAGAGGGATCCGGCCGCATGGGGCACGGAGCTTTTCGAGCGTGCTCGTGTAGCAAGGACGAGAGTGACAGGGGAAGTAGGATGGCGACTGGTACGGTCAAATGGTTCAATGACGCCAAAGGTTACGGATTCATCACGCCGGACGAAGGCGGTGAGGATTTGTTCGCGCATTTTTCGGCTATCCAGATGAACGGCTTCAAGACCCTCAAGGAAGGACAGAAGGTCAGCTTCGAAGTCGTGCAAGGACCGAAAGGCAAACAGGCTTCGAATATCCAGGCGGCAGCCTGATCGTTCGAATCGCTTGCGTCGTGAAGCAGAAAAACCCGGTTGCAAGCCGGGTTTTCCTTTTTTCGCGCCGCTACAGTTTGACGCCGAGGCGCAACCACACCGTGCGGCCGGACTCCATGACCGGTGAATTGGCCGAGTAGCCAAAGCCCGCGTTGCCCGCCAGGTTCAGGTGCTCGGTGTACGCGTTGTCGAACAAGTTGTCTACGCCCAACGTCAGCGTGGCCGCCTTGCCGAACGCGTACTGCGCATGCAGTGACACGACGCCGAAACCGGCGCTCGGCCCAAAATCCTTGCCGACCACGTTCCCTTCATTGGACGCGTACCGGCGCTGCGCCGCCACCACGCGCCACAGCGCCCCGACCGACCACGTCCCGTGCTGGTAATTTGCGCCAACGCGCGCTTCCAGCGGTGGAATCTGCGGCAGCGGCCCGCCCGTGTCGTTATTACGCCCCCACGCGTACGCCAGTGAGGTCTCGAACCGCCACGCCGGCGTGGCGCGCCACGTGGCGCCCAATTCGCCACCGAGGATCCGTGCACCGACCTGCGTCGCACGACTGGCTGGTCCCATCGGCTCGGACACGTAGTCGAACAGGATGAAATCCCGCACGCTGCCCGCATACGCCGACACCCAGGCGTCAACGCGCTCGCCACTGTACTGCGCGCCAATATCCAGTTGCGTCGTCTTTTCGGGACGCAATGACGAAAACGCGTTGATCGAGCCCTCTGGGCCCCGTTTCGGCGAGAACAGCTCCCAGTAATCAGGAAAACGCTCGGCATGCCCGATCCCGACGTACCACATCGCGGGCAACGTCGCGAGATCGCGCTCGTAACGCACGAAGCCGCTGGGCAAAGTGCGCTCGCGTTGCACGTTGGCCGTCGGATTCGGTGCTTGCATCGCGCCGGAGCCGACGTTGACGCGCCGGTCGCGTGCCGCGGCGCGGTCCACCCGCAGCCCCGTCACCATCCGCTCAGCCTGCGTCGCGTACCAGGTTAGTTCGCCAAATCCGCCAATGCTCCACAAGGTTGCCGACGGCTTCCACGGACCGTTGCCGTTGGCGGCGGCCTGCTGCAGCGACCGGTTGTCGAGCGCATGGTGCTGCCCATCCACGCCCGCCACCAGCTTAAACTGGTCCGTGAACCGCAGCGTCGCGGCACTGCGAGCGCCGAACGTGCGCCGTCGCACTTCGGATGCCATCGGCATGGACCTGCCGCCGCCTGCCGGCGAGCGCAGCGTGAAGTTATCCATCACATGGTCGAAATCGTTATAGTAGACCTGCGCTTCGACGCGGTCCAAAACCTCGCCCAGGTGCGAGCGCTCGGCACGCAGACCATAACTTTCGCGCCGGAACCGTGCACCGTCCTTGAAGCGGCCGGCGTAGCGCGCATAGCCGTCGCCAGTACCGGCGCTCGCTTCAATGCGGGTATGCTCGTTTGGCGTCCAGCCCAGTGCCGTGTCGACGTTCCATTTGTCCCACTGCGATGGCACCGTATTACCGTTGCCGTCGCGGTAGTCTTGTTGATGCGCGTGATTGGCGATCACGCGCGCATAGCCTTCGCGCACGCCCGCGCTCAAGTCGACATTCTGGTCGTTGCGCCCGAATGAGCCGCCAACCAGGCTCCCATCGAAGCGCATGCCCGGCGCGTCGAAGCGGCGGGTCGTGCGCTCAAACAGCACCGTGCCGGCCGATGCGCCCGGCCCGTAAAGTACCGATTGCGGCCCCTTGACGACGGTCACCTTGTCGTAGCTCTCCGGCGCGATATACGAGGTCGGGGCATCCATGCGGCCCGGACAGGCACCCAGCATCGGCGCGCCATTGCTCAATAAGCTCAGCCGCGATCCGGACATACCGCGAAACACCGCGTCTGCATTGGTGCCGCCGCTGCGGATCGCCGAAAAGCCCGGCACCGTCTTCAGATAGTCGGCGCCGTCGCTCGCGGGCAGCGGCTGACGCGGCTGCTTCGGGTCGGTCACCACGACCAGCGGATGCTTCGGCGCATTGGCGATGACCTCGATCGGCACGAGCACCGACGCGGCGCCCGCCGGGGGCGCGTCAGGCGGCGACGCATCAGCTTGCGCGTGCGCGCTCACTGTTCCCAACAAGCTCGCCGCGGCGAACACCGAAGGCGCCCAACGCCGACAGCGGTTACGTTCCAATACAAGATGCGCGTTGACCAGGCGACGCGACGCCGCCTGATCCAGGAAAGAGAATTTCATGCAAACAACCCATGGCATACCCTCCAGGCCGGCAGTTGAATGGCCGGTCCGGCAGGCATCGGTTACGGAATGAGCAAAGAAGTCGCCGTCAAACCGTGCCTGGGGGGGCCCGGGGGTAAGAGACAAGATGCCGCGACGTAGGCCG
Organism: Mycetohabitans sp. B2; assembly: GCF_021733735.1. NCBI lineage: Bacteria > Pseudomonadati > Pseudomonadota > Betaproteobacteria > Burkholderiales > Burkholderiaceae > Mycetohabitans > Mycetohabitans sp. B2. The sequence continues at coordinate 15,830 of NZ_JAHKSP010000014.1, read as the reverse complement.
GGGTACGCCCTCGCTCACCGGCAGCGTGGCCGCGCGCTGGCGCTGCAGCATGAGCGTCGCGACCTGCGGTGCGCCGATTGCCGGACTGTGGGCAAGCAGGCTGCAATAGCCGCATGCGTCCAGGTGCCCACCAACGTGCGCCGATCCGTGGGCCGAGGCCCGTTCGCCCGTCGTGGCCGCACTGCACAGTACCGTGTCGACGCCGCGCCCCGCGTGGCTGAGCCACTGCGAGGCGAGCGGCATCACAACGATCAACCAGATCGCCGTCAGGCCGAGCCAGGCGGTCAGTTTTTGGGTGCGGCGATGGGGCATCGGACAACAACGCACAAGCGTCGCAGAGACGACGGTGAAGATCGTGAAATCGGACGGGTCAAGATTATCCGTCGCCAACGCCCTTCTTTCAATTGTATTTCAGCCACCGCCGCGGGTCAGTGGCGAATTGCCGCAGCCCGCCATGGCGTGGGTGCGACGCGATGCAAGGCCGGCGAAGGGTCGGCGCAACGCGCGCCGCGCCGACGCAAAAAACCCCTGTGGCACATTACCTGTGCCACAGGGGTCCTGTGCTCCGGCACGATACGCCGGCCCGTGCGGGATACCGTTACATATTTTCGATCAACACCTGACCGAAGCCAGAGCACGACACCTGCGTCGCGCCCTCCATCAAGCGCGCGAAGTCATACGTAACGCGCTTTTGCAAGATTGACTTTTCCATCGCGGAAATGATCACGTCAGCCGCTTCAGTCCAGCCTAGGTGGCGCAGCATCATCTCGGCCGACAAGATTTCCGAGCCCGGGTTCACGTAGTCTTTGCCAGCGTATTTCGGCGCGGTCCCGTGGGTGGCCTCGAACATCGCGACCGAATCCGACAGGTTGGCGCCCGGCGCGATACCAATGCCGCCGACCTGCGCCGCCAACGCGTCCGAAATGTAGTCACCGTTCAGATTCAACGTCGCGATCACGTCGTATTCGGCCGGACGCAGCAGGATCTGCTGCAGGAAGGCGTCGGCGATTACATCCTTGATCACGATCTCGGCACCGCTCTTCGGATGCTTGATCTTCATCCACGGGCCACCGTCGATCAGCTGCGCGCCGAACTCCTTCTGGGCGAGCGCATAGCCGTAGTCGCGGAACGCGCCTTCGGTGAACTTCATGATGTTGCCTTTGTGCACCAGCGTGACCGACTTGCGGTTATTGTCGAGCGCATACTGAATGGCCTTGCGCACCAGCCGTTGCGTGCCTTCGCGCGACACGGGCTTGATGCCAAGCCCCGATGTCTCCGGGAAACGGATCTTCTTGACACCCATTTCCTCGCGCAAAAACTTGATCACCTTCTTGGCCTGCTCCGACTCCGCGGCCCATTCAATGCCCGCGTAGATATCTTCCGAATTCTCGCGGAAGATCACCATGTTGGTCTTCTCGGGCTCACGCACCGGCGAAGGCACGCCCTTGAAGTACTGCACCGGACGCAGGCACACGTACAGGTCCAGCTCCTGGCGCAGCGCCACGTTCAGCGAGCGGATGCCGCCGCCAACCGGTGTGGTCAGCGGCCCCTTGATCGAGACGACGTACTCCTTCAGGATTTGCAGCGTTTCCTCCGGAAGCCACACATCCGGCCCGTAGACCTTGGTCGCCTTCTCGCCGGCGAAGATCTCCATCCATGCGATCTTTTTCTTGCCGCCATAGGCCTTCTCGACCGCCGCGTCGACCACCTTGACCATCACCGGCGTAATGTCAAAGCCGATGCCATCGCCTTCGATGTACGGAATGATCGGCTGATCCGGGACGTTGAGCGAGAAGTCCTGGTTGACGGTGATCTTCTCACCGGCCGGAACCTTGATGTGCTGATACGGCATGTTCGACTCCAATGGTATGGACGGGCTGAAAGTATGCTGCGCGGCTACGCGCCAACATGCGTTAATTCCTGCGTCGCCTGCTAAGGCAGCTCGCGGCGGCCTCACCGAGACTCGCGGGTCGCGGGTCGCTCGTGGCGAAGCGTTATTCTAGCGCCGGCAAGACACCACGGCACCGCGTCGATGCGCTTAGTCTTATATAAGACACAAGACTTGCGTTCCGTATTATGCGCTAATATCTCGCCGTTTGCCATAGGGACGGGCCTGGCGCCCGTGCATCGCCCATGCGACTCATTGCATTGAACAAACCATATGGCACGATTTGCCAGTTTTCCGCCCACGAGACACGTGCATCGCTGGCCACATGGGTCAACGTGCCCGATGTCTACCCAGCAGGTCGGCTCGATGCGGACAGCGAAGGCCTGTTGTTGCTCACCGACGACGGCGCGCTACAGGCGCGCATCGCCGAGCCGCGCCACAAGCTGGTCAAGCGCTATTGGGCACAACTGGACGGCGCTGCACCGGCTTCGGCACTGGCCGCTCTAGAGCGCGGCGTGGACCTTGGGGACTACGTGAGCCGACCCTGCCGCGCCCGTTTCATCGAGCCGCCCTCCGGCCTGTGGCAGCGCGATCCACCGGTACGCTATCGCGCTGCGATTCCGACCACGTGGATCGAGCTGGCCCTTGGCGAGGGCCGTAATCGCCAAGTGCGACGGATGACCGCAGCGGTGGGCTTTCCGACGTTGCGCCTGATTCGCGTTGGTATCGGCGCGCTGGATTTATTCGCGCTCGGCCTGGCGCCCGGCCAATGGCGCGCGCTGCCACCGTCAGCGCCGTGGCACGGCACGCGCTGACGCGCACGTCGTGCCACCTGTCCCTGTCCCTGTCCCTGTCCCTTGGCCCTAGCCCTGCCCTTTGGTCCCTGGCCCTAGCGCTGCCGCTGCCCTCGAACCGGTCTCTGCCTCGTGCCGCTTGCCGGCATAGGGTTTTCACCCATTTGCCACACGTCAACCAGTCCGACAGGCGCCGCGTTATTAGCTCGGATGCCGCCACAGCGTGCTCCGGCATCGGCCGACGTCGCCACCCCGCCACACGCAGGATGGCACGAACGCAGTGGGCCCGCGTGAATTGTTAAACGAGCCTGTCAACCGAAAGCTGGATCCCGCGTTGATTGACATGACTCATCAAGCGGGTCATTTGGTTAATTTAACTAAGTTTGAGGAAAAACAACATGAACAAACTGATCGCTGCCCTGGTCGCTGGCCTGTTCGCCACCGCTGCTTTCGCGCAATCGTCGGCGCCGGAAGCCGCATCGGCGCCGGCAGCTGCTTCGAAGACCGAAGCACACAAGAAGGCTCACAAGTCGCACAAGAAGGCGGCGAAGAAGGCTGCTGCTGCTTCGGAAGCGGCTTCGAATTAAGTTTTTCGTCTCCCCAAGCAACAAGAACGACGCTGCACTGCCGTTGCGACGGTATTCAAAGGCAGGTTGCCGCAAGGCGATCTGCCTTTTTGTTGGTCTGTACTACCCAGCGATTCGCGTAACATGCGCGTATTCATATTACGAGGAGTCTGCCGTGGTTGTTTCGGTGCGATCCGCGCTGTCTGTGTCCCGCTTGTTCCGCGTGCCCGCCCGGCACGCCCGCCCCGCCTCACCGCGGCTTTGCATCAATACCTCGAGGCCAGCGCCACTGGCCCGTGTTGCCGCCGCGCTGGTAGCCGGCGTCACGCTCGCGCTGGGGACCTGCGGCGCGCTGGCGCAGCCGCTGCCGGCCGCACTGAAGCGCCCCGAGCAATTTCCGCGTGCCTCATTGACGATCGGCATGTACGTGGTCGACGCGGCCATTGCCGCGAACCCGGCCGATCGCGAGCAAGGGCTGATGTTCCGCAAGTCGCTGGCGCCGAACGAAGGCATGTTGTTCGTATTTGACGAGAACGCCATCCATTGCTTCTGGATGAAAAATACGCCGTTGCCGCTGTCGATCGCCTTCATCCGCGCTGATGGCACGATCACGGATCTGGACGAAATGCAGGCGCAGACACAAAATAACCACTGTCCCGCTCACAATGGCGTATACGCGCTCGAGATGAGCAAGGGATGGTTTGCATCAAAGGGCATCAAGCCTGGCATGCGCGTGCTCGGCTTGCCGCCCGCACGCTGATCGCACCCCACACCGCAACACCCCACACCGCGGCGCCTCACTTGCTATCCGCCCGACCCGCTCATCGGGCAACGCGTTTGCTCACCGAATCAAGCAAAATGGCCCGCGCAACGCTATCCTATGTCTGTTGGCGCGCGCGCGACTGAGCGCCCGCGCAGGCCGTTTTTCCCGGTTCGTCAGGCGGACGCGGTGTCCGATGCCTGCCGGACCGGCCATCCCATCGCGAAGAAGGAGATTCAAGTGGCCCGTAAAACTCCCATCGAGCGCTACCGGAACATAGGCATCAGCGCCCATATTGACGCCGGCAAGACGACGACCACCGAGCGCATCCTCTTCTACACCGGCGTGAGCCACAAGATGGGTGAAGTGCACGAGGGCGCCGCGACGATGGACTGGATGGAGCAAGAGCAGGAGCGCGGCATCACCATTACGTCAGCGGCAACCACGGCGTTCTGGAAAGGCATGGCAGGCAACTATCCGGAACACCGGATCAATATTATCGACACCCCGGGGCACGTGGACTTTACGATCGAGGTCGAGCGCTCGATGCGCGTGCTCGATGGCGCGTGCATGGTCTACGACTCGGTCGGCGGCGTTCAGCCGCAATCGGAAACGGTGTGGCGTCAGGCCAATAAGTACAACGTGCCGCGCATCGCGTTCGTCAATAAGATGGACCGCGTTGGTGCGGATTTTTTCCGCGTGCAGCGGCAGATCGGCGAACGGCTGCGCGGCGTCGCGGTACCGATTCAAATTCCGATCGGCGCGGAAGACCATTTCCAGGGCGTCATCGACCTGGTCAAAATGAAGGCGATCATTTGGGACGAGGACAGTCTTGGCGTGAAATTCGAGTACCGTGACATCCCGACCGATCTGGCCGGGCTTGCGCAACAATGGCGCGACAAGATGGTCGAGGCAGCAGCGGAAGCCAGCGAGGCGCTGCTCGAAAAATACCTTGAAGATCATCATTCGCTGACCGAGCAAGAGATCAAGGAGGCACTGCGCAAGCGCACGATCGCCAATGAGATCGTGCCGATGCTGTGCGGCAGTGCGTTCAAGAATAAAGGCGTGCAGGCGATGCTTGACGCGGTCATCGATTACTTGCCGTCACCGGTTGACGTGCCGGCGATCCTCGGCCACACGCCGGACGACGAGCAGGCCGAGCGGCATCCGGCCGACGACGAGCCGTTCTCCGCGCTGGCGTTCAAGATCATGACGGACCCGTTCGTCGGCCAGCTCATCTTCTTTCGCGTGTACTCAGGGGTCGTTAGCTCGGGCGACACCGTGCTCAATCCGACCAAGAGCAAGCGAGAACGGATCGGCCGTATCCTGCAAATGCACGCGAACGAGCGAACCGAAATCAAGGAGGTGCGCGCCGGTGACATCGCCGCCGCGGTCGGCCTGAAGGAGGCGAGCACCGGCGATACGCTGTGCGACCCGAACAACGTGATCATCCTGGAGCGGATGATCTTTCCGGAGCCGGTGATCTCGCAAGCCGTGGAGCCGAAAACAAAAGCCGACCAGGAAAAGATGGGTATCGCATTGAACCGCCTCGCGCAGGAGGATCCGTCGTTCCGTGTAAAAACCGACGAGGAGTCAGGCCAGACGATCATCTCTGGCATGGGCGAGCTGCACCTGGAAATCCTGGTCGATCGGATGAAACGCGAGTTCAACGTCGAGGCGTCGGTCGGCAGGCCCCAAGTGGCCTATCGTGAGACGGTACGCAACGCGGTGCAGGACGTCGAGGGTAAATTCGTTAAGCAGTCCGGCGGCCGCGGCCAATACGGGCACGCGGTGATCGCACTGGAGCCGCAGCCGCCCGGCAAGGGCTATGAGTTCGTCGACGCGATCAAGGGCGGCGTAATTCCGCGCGAGTTCATCCCGGCGGTGGATCGGGGCATCCGTGAAGCGATGCAGGCCGGCGTGCTAGCTGGCTATCCGGTCGTGGACATCAAGGTGACGCTGACATTCGGCTCATACCACGACGTGGACTCGAACGAAAACGCGTTCCGGATGGCCGGCTCGATCGCGTTCAAGGAAGGCATGCGGCGCGCACGGCCCGTGCTGCTCGAGCCGGTGGTGGCGGTCGAGGTCGAAACGCCGGAGGATTTCATGGGCAACGTAATGGGCGATCTGTCCAGCCGCCGCGGCATCGTCCAGGGTATGGAGGACATCGCAGGAGGCGGCGGCAAGGTGGTGCGCGCCGAAGTGCCGCTGGCCGAAATGTTTGGCTATTCGACCACGTTGCGCTCGCTAACACAGGGGCGCGCGACCTATACGATGGAGTTCAAGCACTATGCGGAAAGTCCGCAGCATGTTGCCGACGCCGTCATCAACGCGAAGTCGGCACGCTGAGCCCTACCCATGCTCCCTTGCCGCGCCGTGGCGCTGTCGGGCATGCAGCGCACCGCGGCGTGTCGCGCCCCGCTGCAGCACCACGCGATCGACAAATGGCAGCGTATGGACGTTCAGGCTGCGAAAGAACGTGCGTTTTCGCGACACACGACGGTACGCCGTTTAACGCCAACGAGATTGTCGCAACGTTCGAGCAGTTGTGCGGTCCGAAAACCGGCTCGGCTGCCCAAAATCCGAAGTGCGTGGAAGCGTCGCGCTGATCGATGCGCAGGCCGATGCGCGGGCGCGGCGCTTTATCGAGAAGCGGCGCGAGCGACGGGCCAAAGCCACCTAGAATAGCGGCTTGTGTTGCGAAACCGTCCGATTTGCCCATGTCCGGAACCCCGTCTCGACCCACCCACCACGCCGTTGCAGCGGAGCGCAAGCTGACCATCATGCTGTGGCTGGTCGCGACAGGATTCTTCATGCAGGCGCTGGACACGACGATCGTCAATACTGCACTGCCAGCCATGGCGCGCAGCCTCGGCGAATCGGCATTGCGAATGCAGTCCGTGGTGATCGCGTACTCGCTGACGATGGCGTTGATGATCCCGGTTTCTGGCTTCTTGGCCGACCGGTTCGGCACGCGACGCGTGTTCTTCAGCGCCATCCTCATTTTCACGCTCGGCTCGCTAATGTGCGCGAACGCGTCGGCCCTCTGGCAACTCGTCGCCTCGCGTGTGGTGCAGGGCGTGGGCGGTGCGATGCTGCTGCCCGTCGGACGGCTTGCCGTGCTGCGCAGCTTCCCACGCGAGCGCTACCTGCCGGCACTGAGCTTCGTGGCGATTCCCGGGCTGGTCGGGCCATTGATCGGACCGACGCTGGGCGGCTGGCTCACCGACGTCGCGTCATGGCACTGGGTGTTCTTGATCAACGTGCCGGTCGGCCTGGCGGGCTGCATCGCGACAGCGCTGTTCATGCTTGGCGAGCCGCTGGACAAAGTCGGGCGCTTCGACGTGAAGGGCTACTTGTTGCTCGCCGCGGCCATACTGGCATTGACGCTGGCATTGGACGGGCTAGCCGAGTTGCGGCTGGCGCACGCGCTCGTGCTGGTATTGCTGGTGCTGGCCTTCGCATGCTTGACGGCCTACGCCCTGCACGCGACGCGCAGCCCGCACCCGCTGTTCTCGCTCGAGTTGTTCCATATTCACACGTTCAGCGTCGGCCTGCTGGGTAATCTGTTTGCGCGCATTGGCAGCGGCGCGATGCCCTATCTGTTACCGCTTCTGCTGCAGGTGAGCCTCGGCTACACACCGTTTCATGCGGGTCTGATGATGCTGCCGGTGGCAGCGGCCGGCATGGCGTCCAAGCGCATCGTCACGACGTTGATCATGCGCCACGGCTACCGCCGCGTGCTGCTGGCCAACACCGTCCTGCTCGGGGCAACCATGGCCAGCTTTGCGCTGATGTCACCCGATCAGCCGCTGTGGATCCGACTCGTGCAACTGGCGATCTTCGGCAGCGTGAATTCGATGCAATTTACCGCGATGAATACGTTGACGCTGAAAGACCTTGGACGCGAAGGGGCAAGCAGCGGTAACAGCCTGTTTTCGCTTGTGCAAATGCTGTCGATGAGCCTGGGAGTCACGATCGCCGGCGCGCTGCTCGCCACGTTCACGGCACTGTTCGGACACAACGCGCCATCACAGACGCTGCCAGCATTTCACGCGACATTCGTCTGCGTTGGCGTAATTACCGCGCTATCCGCGTGGATATTCGGGCAACTGGCGCCGGACATCCGCAGCCCCGGAAGGCACGATGGCGATGCGGAGACCCTCTAAGCGGTGCACGGCTGCGTACACGTCGCCGTACCTATCGATCAATGACGCGCAGCTTTGCATGACCGCGTCGATGGTGGTATGGGTGGGAGGCCGCCTAATAGTGCTGTGCGCAGACATCGGCTGAGATGGCGCGTCGCTCGCGTAGGAGCGACGCGTGGTGGGTACGCGCGCGGCGATGCCGCGCGCAAGCTTCACACGCCGAAGTTCTTGGCGGCGAAATCCCAGTTCACGACGTTCCAGAACGCGTCGACAAACTTCGGACGTGCGTTGCGATAGTCGATATAGTAAGCGTGCTCCCAGACGTCCAACGTCAGTAACGGCGTGGCGTCAGTCGTCAACGGCGTCGCGGCGTTGCTAGTCGAGACGATGTCCAGTGAGCCATCGGCCTTCTTCACGAGCCAGGCCCAGCCGGAGCCGAACGTGCCGACCGCCACCTTTGTGAAAGCTTCCTTGAATGCGTCGTATGAGCCCCACTTCGCGTTGATCGCGTCACCGAGCTTGCCGGTCGGCGCGCCGCCGCCCTGCGGCGACAGGCTGTTCCAGAAAAACGTGTGGTTCCACACTTGTGCTGCGTTGTTGAAGATGCCGCCCGACGATCGCTTGATGATCTCCTCTAGCGACAAGTTCTCGAACTCCGTACCCGGGATCAGGTTGTTCAGGTTCGTCACATAGGCCTGGTGGTGTTTGCCGTAGTGGAATTCCAGCGTCTCTTCCGAGATGTGCGGAGCCAGCGCATTCTTCGCGAACGGCAAAGGGGGGAGCGTATGTTGTGCCATGGTGCAAGCTTCCTTTATAACGAATTGGGGACCAGGGTAAGTCATGCTGCCGAGCACTCGATTCTAGGTGAGTTGGAATAACCCCGCAAATCGTCCAACCTTTACGCGCAGCATTGCTTTGCTTATTCCTGTGAATGAGTCAGAACTGCTCGGCAGTGCGCCATCCTGCGCGGCGGTCAGCGCTGATATCGCCAGCACCGCGGGCGGGCGACACGCATGCGCCGGACACTCATGCGCCGGCCTACCGGTTTCGCGCCCGCCTTCGCGCTACCCACCCGCCCATCGGGCAAGCCGTCCGCGCGCCGCCTTAGAATTCCTCATCCAGGCGAGGCTGCACATGCGCAATGCCCAGATCCGCGCTGCCGTGCGCGAGATGCACCGTCACGCGGCCGCCCGGATTGAGCGCGTCCGGCGCGCGCACCGCCGCGCCGCTGTGCGGGTCGATCAGCGCCGCATAGCCGCGCTCCAGCGTGCGCCGCGGACTGAGCAATTCGGTGCGTGCAGCCAACTCGGATACCTGCGCGCGTCGACGCTCATGCTGCCTGTGCAAGGCATCGCGCAGGCGCTGCCCGAGCCGTTGCACCCGTTCAGCCGCCCGCTCTGTGTCGGGCTGGCTGCGCCGCCAGCGTAACTGAACCATCGTCAGCCGCGCGCGCGCGTCCCGCACCGGACGCGCGCCGGCCGAGCACAACCGCAGCGACAGTTGCCGCAGGTGCTGACGCTGCCGGGCGATTCGCTCGGATGGGCTCACCAGCCGGCGCGCGAGCCAGTCCAACTGCTGCGCGCGCCGCTCCATCATCCGGCCGAAGCCGCGCGCCAGCGCCGCGTGGCGATGGTCCAACTCGCGCAACAGCATGGTGCGCTGCGCACTGACCAGTTCCGCTGCCGCCGTCGGCGTCGGCGCGCGGACATCAGCCGCGAAGTCAGCAATGGTGAAATCGGTTTCGTGCCCAACGCCGGACACGATCGGCAATGTGCTGGAGGCAATCGCCCGCGCAAGCGATTCATCGTTGAACGCCCACAAGTCCTCGATCGAACCACCGCCGCGGCACACGATCAGCACATCGACTTCGGCACGACGATTGGCCGTGACGATCATTGCCGCAACACGCGCGGCCGCCTCAGCGCCCTGCACCGGCGCCGGGTAGACGATGATCGGTACATGCGGGGCGCGCCGTGCAAGCGTAGTCAGCACGTCACGCAGCGCCGCGGCTTGCAGCGACGTGACGATACCGATGGCCCGCGGGTGCGACGGCAGCACGCGCTTGCGCTCAGCGGCGAACAGGCCCTCGGCCTCGAGCTGCGCCTTCAGCTTCAAAAATGCTTCGTACAGCCGACCTTGCCCAGTGCGCCGGACCGCCTCCACGTTCAGTTGCAACTCGCCACGCGGCTCGTACATCGTCACCGTGGCACGCACCTCGATCCGGTCGCCCTCGCGCGGCGTGAACTGTGCATATTGGGCACGGCCACGGAACATCACGCAACGAATCTGCGCGCAATCGTCCTTGATCGAGAAATACCAATGGCCGCTGGCTGCCCGCGTAAAGTTCGAGACTTCGCCGGCGATCCAGGCAAGCGCAAATGCACGCTCGAGCAGGGTGCCGATCGCGCGATTCAAGGCGGACACGGGAATCACCGCGTCGCCGCCGACAAAGGGGGCCGGGGGGGAAAATTCTGCTGTCATCGGACGGTATTCGGGGCGAGAGGATCCGGTACGACCCCGGCGGGGCCGCAGCTATCCACACAGTCGATTCTACCGGTCTTTGCGCCGCACCAGTCGGCCGTACCCGCACGGGAGCGTCAAACCGTTGCCGCGCAAGGCTTTGCACGCTGCTCCCTTTGCACGCTGCTCCGGTAGGCGGCAAGTCAATAAAAACCTTTCCGCTCCTTGGGTTTACCGGCGGTAACCCCGAGATTCCCACAAATTTATCCACAATAATTGGGGATAGTATGCTGGAGTATCGAACATCCATCAGCGTCGAACCCATTGTGGACTAAAGTGACCGGCACGCCCGTGCGCACATCGGGCCCACCCGGCCTGTCAGCCGGCTTGCCGCGCGCGCCCGCAGCACGTTAGAGTTGCGGCCTGCCGTGCCGTTGTCCGGCGCCTACCCCATCCATACCCACCGCCATGCCTATACCACTGTCCCGTGCCATCATTGCCCGTCTCGAGCATGTGTTCTCGCGTGAATGGCAGCGCCGTGGGGTGCTCGCATACACGCTATGGCCCTTGTCCCAGTTGTTTGCCGCCGTCTGCGCGCTGCGCCGGCTCGCGTATGCGCGCGGCTGGCGCAAGACGTGGCACGTCAGCGTACCGGTCGTGGTAGTGGGCAACGTGACGGTCGGCGGCACCGGCAAGACGCCCACCGTCATCGCGCTGATCGAGGCGTTGCGCGACGCAGGCTTCACGCCCGGCGTGGTGTCGCGCGGCTATGGCGCGCGCATCGTGCAGCCCACCGCGGTTAGCCCCGCGTCGTCGCCTGCGCTGGCGGGCGATGAGCCGCTGCTGATCGCCCGCCGCACCGGGGTGCCCGTGTGGGTCTGCCCGGACCGGGTCGCGGCCGCCCGCGCGCTGGTGCAGGCCCATCGGGAAGTGGATGTGATCGTCAGCGACGACGGCCTGCAGCACTACCGGCTCGCGCGCGACATCGAGCTGGTGGTCTTCGATCACCGGCTAGGGGGCAACGGGTTCCTGCTGCCCGCCGGACCGTTGCGCGAACCGCTGAGTCGCGCCCGCGACGCAACGTTGATCAACAACCCTTACGGGCGCAGCTTGCCACCGTGGCCGGCGACTTTCGCGCTGACGCTGCAGCCCGCCGACGCATGGCACTTGGATCATCCGCACCTGCGCCGGCCGCTGGCGCAGTTTGCCGGCGAGCGCGTGCTGGCCGCTGCCGGCATCGGCGCGCCGGAGCGTTTCTTCGCGACACTGCGGGCGAGCGGCCTCGTGCCCGCAACACGCGCGCTGCCCGACCACTATCCTTTCGATGAGAACCCGTTCGTGACCGATGCAGCCGATGCAATCCTAATCACCGAAAAGGATGCGGTAAAATGCACGGCTTGGCGTGACACGCGTCTATGGGCGGTGCCCGTCGACGCCACGCTCGACCCGCGCCTGATTGCGCTCGTTGTGGAGAAACTTCGTGGACGCTCGCCTGCTTGAAATCCTCGTTTGCCCGCTGTGTAAGGGGCCTCTGCACCATGATCGCAACGCGCAGGAATTAATTTGCCATGCCGATAAACTCGCGTATCCGATCCGCGACGGCATTCCAGTGATGCTGGCCGATGAGGCGCGCCAGACGGTCGAAGGCACGCCGATCGAGCCGGCCGGCAACTAATCTGATGCACGTCGCAGTGCCATTCATCGTCGTCATTCCGGCCCGCCTCGCGTCCACCCGCCTGCCGGGCAAGCCGCTCGCCGACCTAGCCGGCAAGCCCATGGTGGTACATGTGGCCGAGCAAGCCCGCGCGTCAGGCGCGAGCCGAGTGTTGATCGCCACCGACGCCGAAGTTGTGCTCAATGCGTGCCAAGCACATGGCATCGAGGCGCTGCTGACCCGCACCGACCATCCGACCGGTACCGACCGGCTGGCTGAGGTGGTCCAAGCATGCCGACTGCCCGACGACGCGCTGGTGGTCAATGTGCAAGGCGATGAGCCGCTGATCGAGCCGCGGCTGATCGCCGGCGTCGCCGCGCACCTGGCCGCCAATCCCGATTGTGCGATTGCCACCGCCGCCCATCCGATCACCGAGCCAGCGCAGGTCTTCAATCCGAACATCGTGAAGGTGGTTCTCGATGCCCGCGGTATCGCCCTGTACTTTTCCCGCGCGCCGATCCCGTGGTCACGCGACGCGTACCAGCCGCAGTGGAGCCCGGAGGGCGGCGCGGCGCCTGTGGTCGATATCGCGCGGCTGCCAGCGTCAAGCACCACGGTACATCGTCACATCGGCCTGTACGCATACCGGGCTGGCTTCCTGCGCCGCTACCCCAACCTTTCGCAGGCGCCGATCGAAATCGCCGAGGCACTCGAGCAACTGCGGGCGATGTGGCATGGGGAACGGATCGCGGTACTGCTTACGCCGCACGCGCCGCCGCCCGGTGTCGACACGCCGGCGGATCTGGCACGAGTTCGCGCGATTCTCGCTCAACGAGGCTGAGGATCGTGCGCCGCGTGGCATAATCGGACGCTTATGCTACGCGCCCGGTAACGACAGGCGCGACAGGCGGCATGTACGGTGCCCATTGGCGACGCGTTACCCGCCGCGCACACGCACCGTGCATCAGGTTGCAGTCAGATTGGCGTGCGACGCTGATGGTCTGCCCGCTCACAGAATTCACAAGCAATCTCGGAGATAATCATCATGCGTTTGATCCTGTTAGGCGCCCCTGGCGCGGGCAAGGGCACCCAGGCGAACTTCATCAAGGACAAGTTTGCAATCCCGCAAATCTCGACCGGCGACATGCTGCGCGCGGCCGTGAAGGCCGGCACGCCGCTCGGCGTCGAGGCCAAGCGCTACATGGACGCGGGCGAGCTCGTTCCGGATACACTGATCATCGGACTCGTCAAAGAACGGCTTCAGCAGGCCGATTGTAAGAACGGCTACCTGTTCGACGGCTTTCCGCGTACGATCCCACAGGCCGACGCGATGAAGCAGGCTGGCGTGGCGATCGACTACGTGCTGGAAATCGACGTGCCGTTCAACGAGATCATCGAGCGCATGAGCGGGCGCCGCACGCACCCGGCCTCGGGGCGCACGTATCACATCAAGTTCAATCCGCCGAAGGTCGACATGGTCGACGACGTGACAGGCGAGCCCCTGGTCCAGCGCGACGACGACAAGGAAGAAACGGTCCGCAAGCGCCTGGACGTCTACGTCGCGCAAACGTGCCCGTTAATCGACTACTACATGCAATGGGCGCAGCGCGGTGACGAGAATGGGCTGAAGGCCCCCCAGTACCGGAAAATCTCCGGGCTCGGCACCGTCGAAGAGATCCGCCAACGGGTGTTCGACGCACTGCAGTAACCGGCACAGAGCAGCACCATCCAGGACACAACGATCCAGGATTGCCACGATCGTGGCGCCGCCCATGCGGCGCGGCTCACGAGGCTGCACGCGTATCGGCATCAGGAGACAATCGGCATGCAGATCCGCGACCACGTGTTTGTCATCACGGGTGGCGCTTTGGGCTTGGGCGCGGGCACAGCCCGGATGCTGGCCCGAGCACGGCGGCAAGCCGGTTGTCGTTGCGCTGATATCCGGCTGCCGCGCCAAACAACGGCACCGCATTGCCCCACTGGACTTTTCCGATCGTCTCACCGGGATGGGCCGCCGCATACGCATTCAAATAGTTCGGTGCATCCTGGTCCCAACCGCCCTGGCTTGCCGCCGTCGTATCCACCTGCCGCAGCAACTGGGCCACGAGCCTATCGGTAGCTTCCTCCACCGTCATTCCGGCGTGTGCTGCTGCATACGCAGGCGCGTTATCCTGTTCAATGCGCTTTCTTTCGTCCTTGCGCGGATTCGCATCTTGATGCAACTGCCAATTGAAGCGGTACAGTGCCGGTGTCACTTATCTTACTTACCTCACCTGTAACACCTCTGACTATCGACCGATCCGCTTTCTGTCATACAGCCAAGCACCGGCACCGCCCACAACTGCTGCAAACAATATTAACTTGCACCACGCATACATCCTTGCCAAGTCCGGCAAGTAGTAAACTGAGGAATTATGCATCCAAACAATTATCGGAATCACACCAAACTCAGTAACCAACGCCAAGACAGATAATGTTATTGAACATATAAATATATACAAAAATAATGCTTGAACATCACGACTCATTCTTGTACTCACTTTTTCGATTCAGGAGGATTAAGTATCCGGCCTGTAGCATTATTAGCTCCCTCTGAAGCCGCTGTTCCTCCAATGGTACCGAGAGTTGAAGGCAACACACTTGGAGAAACATATCTCAACATGCCAAAGCCCATATCAACCCACTCCGGCTGATACCACGGTTTCAATTTCGCGTTCAAGGCTTTCTCAAGAGAACCACCTACTTTATAACCTATCAGTGAGCCAGCAGCAGCACCTGCCATACCAACATTTGGATTCTCTTCTTTAACAGCAGAGCTCAGCAAGGCACCTCCTGTTTGCATCAACATACCAGGTAGTAAGCTTGTACCAAACGTCAGCGCACCTGCCAGACCCGCTGCCCCTGCATCGACTGGGTCAATTTTTCCATTGTTGAATACATACTGCACACCGCTATTTACCCCAGCGCCAATACTGCCACCAACCGCCATTCTCATCAGAGATGGTACGCCTCCTGCCGTTGCAACACCCAAACCGATCATTCCCGCACCCGCCAATGTTGAACCAACCGGATCTTTCTGAATATTAGACGTCACTAGCTCGTTATATGTCTGTCCCTGCCCAAGCTGGCTCTGCCCTGCGTCATACGCCTCTTGATTCGGCTCGATGAACTTGCGGTTGTAATCGTGATTCGCATATTGCGGATCCTTCTTATCACCGTAGCAATTTAGATTCTGGCAGCCCACGATGCTGCGAATCTCGTAATCGTGCTTGCCGCTAGACGCTTCCGCCGTCTGCCGATCCGAATTGCGTAGTATCTCCGCGACGATTCGCCCCTCCGCTTTCTGTTCACTAATCTTAAGCCTCTGCGCCACTAGCTTTGCGTGCTTTTTCGCTAAATCGTATTCGCCTTGATGTAACTGCCGATTGAACCGATCAACGTTGTACGCCGCCTGCGCCCCTTGTGCCCCACCGACCACGCCCCCCGCCACGGTCGACATCGCATTCGCCACAATGTTGCCCAGCGTCTTGTCCAAGTCCGCGTTGCCGGTCGGCTTC
>NZ_JAHKSP010000013.1:0-5094 GCF_021733735.1 Mycetohabitans sp. B2 | reverse complement strand
TTCGCGGCGATCAGCTCGCTGCCTTTCACGTGCAGTTCGTTATCCGCCTCGATCGTCACGCGGCCTTTGACCGAACTGACCACGCTGCCGTGATTTCAGAAATTCAAGGGTTCGCTGATTCCATTCGCCTGGCGAGTCATTCTGTATTTGCAGGTTTGCCTGTATTGTCAACTCTTCACGCGCCTGTTCAGCGGTCAAACCGTAGCGCTTCGCATACATCGCTTCACGATCACTGATTCACTTCCTCTCCTGCGGATGCAACTGCCGTCTGAAGCGAAGCGCTGCGCGAACGAAAACATTCATGTGACGTCATATCTACCAATCTTCTAAAGCATGAGAATATTGAGCATGTATCTCACCTAAATCATCATATTTGAATAACGGGCTCTCGGTATCTGCAAAGTACCATTGATGTCTGTCCTCCACCGGAGGAACCACCTTACCCTGTTCAATCTCCTCAAATAAGCTGCTCATAAAACCCAGCACCATTTCTGCATCGTCATCTACTTTGGCATAGCGAACCAATAGTTCGTGCAATGCACGCGCCTTCTCTTGCAAATTCTTGACCTTATCCACACTTCACCTCAACGCAACGTAAATGGATTAATCTTGAACGGCTCAATCCACTGACCTCGGTTCGGCACAATGACTTGCTGAGCCCCTCCAGGCATCGTCACCATTCCCTGCAAAGTTCCCGCAACTTCCGATACAAACACATTCGGCGCAACGCCCGCTTTGGGCGTAATAACGTAGTAATCCACACCTTTACTCATCATGTTAGCCGCTTGGGCTGCCGGTAAACCCAATACCCGGCCCGCCTGTTCAGGTGTCATCGTTGTGATTGCGCGGGCCTGCTCAAGACTCATCCAATAACCACTGTACGGCGATATGCTATCGCCCTTCGGCACCACCTTCACCAACGTCGCACCGGGCGCTGCCGTCCCCATTTGGGGCAAATTCGCGCCTGACCTCATGTAGCGTTGAGCAATTTCCGTAACACGTTCTTCAGACATGCCTGGGTTTCCTATCCGAATCTCCCGAATCAATGCTTGCGCTTGGGGTGATTGCATCATTTCTGGCGGCACTTTAACGCCATCGGTCACAAACTCTTTATAACTGGCCGTGCCCAGCTTGTTCAACGCCGCCGCCCGGTCGGTAATCGCGTTCGCCACCGCTCCCGCCGTCACTGCACTGCCCAATCCCAATCCCGCTTCAAGCAGACTTGCCGCACCCGGCGACAATCCAAGCCCCGTCAACGCCTGGTTCAAATAGGTCGATTCCGGCTGCCCTGACACCGTCTGCTTCGCGCCCGCTATCAGTACATCCGCACTTGTACCCGCCACAAATGCATTCGCCACGCAGCCAAGGCCTGTCGTACACGTTATAGGCGCACTCGCTACTGCTCCGGCAACACCCATCGCACCCAATGTCGCTTGCGCTGCCCCCGCACCCCGAGACGTGAACTGATACGTGTTGTTCCACTGTTTCGCAGCATCGATATTCGCGTCACTGAATAAGCCCGACGTCGTATAACCGAACAGGCCATCTTGTTGCGAAAGTATCCGGCGTTCATCGGCCAACGCATCGCTCGCACCGAATTCCGCGATTTGCTTGAAATGCTGATAGGCCGCACTGTCCTCTGGGTATTCCGCATAGCATTTCACCGTCGCACAGGCTGCTGCCGCCAGCCGAGCTTCTTTAATTTCATCTTTTCCTGCGAGTTCTCTGATACGCTGCCTATCTTCTAGATGCAACTGCCGATTAAACCGATCAACGTTGTACGCCGCCTGCGCTCCTTGCGCCCCGCCGACCACGCCCCCCACCGCGGTCGCCATCACATTCGCCACCAGATTGCCCAGCGTCTTGTCCAACTCCGCATTGCCAGTCAACTTCTGATCCACAATCTGCCGGCTCACCTCATCGAGCTTATTCGCCAGCAACGCCGACACCAACGAACCCGCGCCACTGTGCGCCGCCCCCAACAGCCCTCCGCCAATGCCCCCCACCAGTGAACTGCCCGCACTCTGCAGGCCAACGCGGTAGCTGCCACTCTCATCCCATTGGTCCGCTTCAGCTAGATACTGCTGCTTTAGTTGCGGATCGTCGCTCTCCTCGGCCGCCTTGAGCAAAGCGTCGCGTTTAGCATCCGCCACATCCCCGATCCGCCGCGCAACCGCCTCACCGGCGTCACGCATCGCGCTCATCAGCTCACCCTGATTCTGTAAGGTCTGCTGGACGTCCGGCGTCTTGTCCACCTGGCCGTTCAGATTCGTCATATGGCGGTTCAGCCCCGCGATATCTTGCTTTTGCTGATCGGGGTTCGTGATCTCGATCTCGGCATCGCTGATCGCGCTCTGCGTTTTTGTCCGCCATCTTGCGAAACGCAAGCGTAAACAGCACGCTCACTCAGACCTAACGCATCGCTTTCCCGTGGATGCAGATCACCAATGACTTGCTCGCTTACGCCGGACTCCTATCCGGTCAGCACGTCCTCTTCAGCGTCGGTTATTGGCACCCGCGCATTACCATCACACCAGCATGATCACCGGCGCGTGCCCATTATTCCAGACACTGCAGCAGGCAATGAACTCAGCATATGCTGGTTGTTCATCAGACTATCGACCTGATGACTTCTTTTCGTAGAACCATATCAATGTGCCAATCAACAAACTGGATACCACGACGAACACCACCATTCGGCCAGCCCGATTCCACGTGGGCAATTGATACGGAATGTCGTACAGCAGCCATTGCAGCACAGGGCCGGCAATCAGTTCACTTATTGTCACGATTAGGGCTGCCACGATAAACCAGAGCAACACATTATGTACCCAACGAAACCATCCAAAGGCAGTCTTCGATGTCATTTCTTACCGGCTTCATCTATCTTGTTTGCACAGCCGCGCCGGCTTTTTCTTGTATAACGCCACCTCCGAAACCGCCCGTCCATGATGGAATAAAGTTCGGCGGCACATACTTCGACATTTTCATCCCAACATCCACCCACTCCTGCCGATACCAAGGATTCAGCACGTCATTGAGCTTGCCCTCAATTTTGGCCGCAATCGGATACCCAATTACCGTCCCCACCGCCGCGCCCCCTATCGCCGCATTCGGGTTCTGACCTTGCAGTGCTGAGCCGGTCAACGCACCGCCGACTCCCGTCATGAACACCGGCACAAATTTCATCCCCGTCTTCCCAGTCCCAATACCTGCCGCCGTATTCACGACCATCAAACCAAACTGCTGCCCCACCTGCTCACCAGCCGGCCCAAAGTTCCCTCCCCCTGCCTGCGTCACCACATGACGCATCGCCTCCTGCATTCCTGAGGATCCGTGATAAGCCCATAGGCGCCTTTAACCCCACCTCACAGCGTATCCAATGGATGTCCGATCGTGTCAGCCAGCCTTTATCCCATCCCGGCCAAGTATCCTCCGACCGCACCCAAGCCTAACTGAGGCGGCGGGTTCGTCGTCTGCGGCGCCACACTGAAAATCGTACTGTCGTTACGCTGATACCCAGCCGCCGTACCAAACAACGGCACCGCATTGCCCCACTGGTCTTTCCCGATCGTCTCACCGGGATGAGCCGCCGCATACGCATTCAAATAGTTCGATGCATCCTGGTCCCAACCGCCCTGACTTGCCGCCGCCGTATCCACCTGACGCAACAACTGGGCCGCGAGCCTATCGGTAGCATCCTCCATCGTCATTCCGGCGTGTGCCGCCGCATACGCAGGCGCGATATCTCGTTCAATGCGCTTTCTTTCGTCCTTGCGCAGATTTGCATCCGAATGCAACGTCCTATTGAGCCGATCACTCGTCTGCCTTATCTTTCTTATGATGTGATTTTTCTACTCGTTCTGCAAATGCAGCACCGAGCAAAGATAGTGAAAGGGCAGGAGCAAATACCGTCAAATCAGGCTCTCCCGTTCCGAATACCCCAAAGCCGATCACAACGAAGCACATAAGAAAAATTGCTGGACGAGTAAGCAGCATGAACAATAAATGCGGCGCTGCCGGTCGCCCAATAAGACATGCGCACACAAAGAAAAATAATGACAAGCCTGCAAGAAACACCGCCTTAGAAGGGGCGACAAGGTAGACCACAAAAAAAGAAAGCGCATAGAAAAATGCAGCCTCTAGAGCATAGATAACAATTGTTTTAAAGATATCTGCATTTCTAGAGTTCATTTTTTATGCCCGAATAGATCATTCCACGATGGGAGAACAATTGTGGATGTCGTCGAAAGACCTGCGCCGATCCCAGCTCCATAGCCAACACCAGGGAATACCTTCATAGGTGCTGCCCCACCAATTCCGCCAATGGTTTCGTTATCGTTAATTGAGAAATTTGCTCCGCCTGACGGTCCAAAGCCCGCATCCAATTCTGCGTATCCTCCAGTGCTAGCGCCAGACGTCAGAGGACCATTTGTATGACTAACGCCCACACTTCCGCCTACCCCAGCGTACGCTCCCGCGCTTGCCATGCCGTTAGCTTGAACCTGAATGAACGGTGATGTTCCCGCCATTGTTCCATCTGTGGAAATTCCCATACTCAAGCCTCCACCGGCACCAACGAACGGCAGCATCAACGTTCCCGAAACACCGGCAGAATATTGGGTAAATTTATCCGTTGTCGGTTGATACGAGAACCCGCTACCTTGTGCTCCCTTTACAATATACGTTTGCAAATCCGCATCGCCCGATCCAAGGCTTTGCGTCCATACCGTCTGACCCGCCCTATTCACCCCATAAAGAGTCCAAGCTGTACCATCCTGCGGCTTATCTCCCGACGCCACACGCACATTTCCCGGCAACATCCCGCCATCCGACGTCATCAGATTCATCTGCGCCATCTGGTCTTCGATCTGCTGCACCGTGTACTTGCCGCCGCTCTCCGCCGCTAGCTTCTTCGCCAGCGTCTGCTCCTTCGCTTTCGTGTCTTCATGCAACTGCCGATTAAACCGATCAACGTTGTACGCCGCCTGCGCCCCTTGTGCCCCACCGACCACGCCCCCCGCCACGCTCGACATCACATTCGCCACAATGTTGCCCAGCGTCTTGTCCAACTCCGCATTGCCGGTCGGCTTC
>NZ_JAHKSP010000012.1:0-2924 GCF_021733735.1 Mycetohabitans sp. B2 | reverse complement strand
CGTATTCGCCCTGATGCAACTGCCGATTAAACCGATCGACGTTGTACGCCGCCTGCGCACCTTGCGTTCCCCCAACCACGCCCCCCGCCATGCTCGACATCACATTCGCCACAATGTTGCCCAGCGTCTTGTCCAGGTCCGCGTTGCCGGTCGGCTTCTGATCCGCAATCTGCCGGCTCACCGCATCAAGCTTATGCGCCAGCAACGCCGATACCAACGACCCCGCGCCACTTTGCGCCGCCCCCAACAGCCCTCCGCCAATGCCTCCCACCAGCGAGCCGCCCGCGCTCTGCAGGCCAACACGGTAGTGCCCGCTCTCACCCCATTGCTCCGCTTCGGCCAAATACTGCTGCTTCTGTTGTGGATCGTCGCTCTCGCTAGCCGCCTGGAGCAAAGCGTCTCGCTTGGCATCGGCCACGTCCCCGATCCGCCGCGCAACCGCCTCGCCGGCGTCACGCATCGCGCTCATCAGCTCGCCCTGATTCTGCAAGCTCTGCTGGACGTCCGGCGTCTTGTCTACCCGGCCGCTCAGATTCGTCGCATCGCGGTTCAGCCCCGCGATAGCCTGCTTCTGCTGCCCAAATTCTCACCTGAACCACGGACCGAATTTCTCCGGATCGTCGCTCAGCATCCCCGACTTGCGCAACGGTTTTGGCAAGTAATTCGCAAACACGACGAACAGAACAATAAATAACGGTAACCCGATCGAAAGCAACGCCACAACTTCATCCAATTTGAATACCAAACGGCATATCCCTGCAATAAGAAATGACCAGCATCCAGCGCCAACTACGGAGGCCAAGCAAACAGTAGAACAGATTTGGAATGTCGCATACAGTCTGCGCCAGTTCATTTTTCATCTCCTGTTTGCCGAACATCGTTGACGACGGCAGCTCCCTTCGCTCCAACACCGTAAAGCAAGACGCCTTGCGTCGTGCCATATGGCCAAGGTTGCTTAATAAATGGCAGCAGATTCACATTATCGATACGTGGGATTGTCACGCCAAACATCGAAGCAGGCCTATTTATTCCATCAGCAATCCCAACGTTTAACGGAACCTGAGCCTTCAAAGAAAGGATGGACATCCCGAAATTGATGCCATCATATATTGTGCTCCCCCATTGTGGGGCCAACTGATTAAAGCCAAATCGCAATGGATTGACTCCGGGCGAGGCAGTGCCACCATAGCGATTCATTAACCCGGTCGAACCTTCTACCACTTCGCTCAACCCAAAACCCGCCATCCAGCCGCCGACCGTGCAGCCAAGTCCTGTCGTGCAAAGTCCAACACCTGTCTTCGCTGTCACGCCTCCAACAACAACCTTCGCCGCATCCTTTGCCACCCCCACCGGGTCACTCTTCACCGCATCGCCAATCTTCTGACCTGGCGTGTACTTGAACAGCCCCGCCTCTTTCTGTTGATTCACCCAATCGATTTCTGGTTGAAGTTGTGAAGCCTCAAGCTGGCTCACATAATGCTTTGTGTACTCGTCACTACCCGGCTTGTACTCGGCCCAGCATTTCACCGCGTAGCACGCCGCTTTGACTAGCCGCTCTTGCTCCGCCTTATTGCTGCCCGCTTTTTCCGCAATCGCCTTCTTTTCATTGTCGTTAGTCTGCCGATTAAAGCGATCGACGTTGTACGCCGCCTGCGCACCCTGCGTTCCCCCAACCACGCCCCCCGCCACGCTCGACATCACATTCGCCACAATGTTGCCCAGCGTCTTGTCCAAATCCGCATTACCGGTCGGCTTCTGATCCGCAATCTGCCGGCTCACCGCATCAAGCTTATTCGCCAGCAACGCCGACACCAACGACCCCGCGCCGCTTTGCGCCGCCCCCAACAGCCCTCCACCAATGCCTCCCACCAGCGAGCCGCCCGCACTCTGCAGACCAACACGGTAGCGCCCGCTCTCATCCCATTGCTCCGCTTCGGCCAAATACTGCTGCTTCTGTTGCGGATCGTCGCTCTCGCTAGCCACCTGGAGCAAAGCGTCGCGCTTGGCATCGGCCACGTCCCCGATCCGCCGCGCAACCGCCTCACCGGCGTCACGCATCGCGCTCATCAGCTCACCCTGATTCTGCAAGGTCTGCTGGACGTCCGGCGTCTTGTCCACCTGGCCGTTCAGATTCGTCGCATCGCGGTTCAGCCCCGCGATAGCCTGCTTTTGTTGATCAGGGTTCGTGATCTCGATCTCAGCAGCGCTGATCGCGCTCTGCGTTCTTGCCCGCCGACTTGCGAAACGCAAGCGTAAACAGCACGTTCACCCAGGCCCGACGCATCGTTTCCCGTGGATGCAGATCACCAATGACCTGCTTGCTCACGCCGGATTCCTATCCGGTCAGCATGTCCTCTTTAGCGTCAGTTATCGGCACCCACGCATTACCACCACATCAGACATCACTACATGATCGCCGACGTGCCCATTATCCCCTGACACCGCAGCAGGCAAACGCCGCAGACGATGAACTCAGCATATGCTGGTTGTTCACCATTTCAGACTATCGGCCTGATGACTTCTTTTCACTGAACCACGTCACTGTTCCTGCGAACAAACTGAACAGAACAACAAACACTGCCATTCGGCCAGCCCGATTCCACGTTGGCAATTGATACGGAAAGTCGTACAGCAGCCATAGCACCGCAGGGCCAGCGGCAAGTTCGATGATAGTGATGCAAAGCCCCATCCCTATAAACCAGAACAGAAAATAATATGTCCAACGAAACAATTCAAAGCTTGTCTTCGGCTTCATTTCTTTGCAGCTTCTTCGTCAAGCTTGTTCTGCACAGTAGCACCCATTTTTTCTTGCGCCGCGCCACCAGCAGCCCCGCCCAACCATGACGGAAGCTTACTTGGCGCAACATACTTCGACATCCCCATCCCAACATCCACCCACTCCTGCCGATACCAAGGATTCAGCA
>NZ_JAHKSP010000011.1:0-688 GCF_021733735.1 Mycetohabitans sp. B2 | reverse complement strand
CGACCACCCGATTGCCCTTCACGTTCGCGCCCACGACGTTCGTATCGCCGCCGCTCTTGAGCGTCACAGTGTCGCTCGCGCGAACGTGCGTGTTGTTCTGCATCGCCCAGTCCGAATTGCCGTCGCCGTTGGCGCGCGCGGCCGACGCCGACACCCCGAGCCCCTTCGTGCCGATCGATACGCCGACGCTACCACTTGTTGAGCCATTGTCGTTACGCATACGCTCGGTGTCGGTGCTGTTAAGCAGATCGACCCGGTGGGTGGCCTCAAGGTGGACGTTTTTCGCATCGATATCCGAACCGTGAATGATCACGTTCCCCTGGCCTTGGTCCTTCTCGCCCGTCGCCTGGAATTTTGCGAGCCCGCCTGCCTGTACGTGATTGCCGCGCGCCTGCGTACTGTCCTCGCTGAACGCTGAGCGGCTGCCGGACGAGCCGATACTCACTGTCAGCTTCGCTTCGGGCATCTCGCCCTTGGCCAGCGTGCCTAATTCGCCCGGCACCGACTGGTACGCGTCGTACAGGCCGCTTGCCCCGGCTATCCCGCGCAGTGCCCGTACCCGATCGTCTTGACTGTGGGCGCCCGCGCTGGCCTGCTGCACCACATTACTCACCGCTGCGACGCCCGGCGTTTGAACCCCGAGCGTCACGCCGCTTTGTCGCATCGCATGTTGTCCGCTATGGTGCTG
>NZ_JAHKSP010000010.1:0-5564 GCF_021733735.1 Mycetohabitans sp. B2 | reverse complement strand
GCGTTTGAACCCCGAGCGTCACGCCGCTTTGCCGCATCGCATGTTGTCCGCTATGGTGCTGCTCATCGGTTGCGCTCTGCAGCTTCACCGTCTTCGCCGTGCCCACCACGTCCTTCGCGGCGATCAGCTCGCTGCCTTTCACGTGCAGTTCGTTATCCGCCTCGATCGTCACGCTGCCCTTGACCGAACCGACCACGCTGCCGTGATGCGTGAGCGACGATGACTGTGCCTGGTCCGATTGCCTACGCGAGCCGATCGTCACGGCCAGTTCGCCTCCGGACAGTAGGCCCGATTGATGGTGCTTATAGTCACTCGATTCCTGCGCCGTACTCTGCGCGGTATCGATATTAACGTTGTTCGCTGCCGCCAATGCCGTGCCGTGCGTGCTCACCACGGCACTGCCCCGCACGTTCAGGTCGTGGCCGGCCGACACGCTCACCGTCTCGCCTGACACCAGCGAGCCGTTCGCGTTGCTGCCCGCATAACTGCGCGCAGTATCCGTTGATGAACTCGACAAAAATTTGTCTGCTTCTGAATGGCTGGCCGCATCGCCGCGGGTACGAGTACGCGTCTCGGCGATCGTTACGTCGCCCGACGCAGCCAAGTTCACTGCTCCATTACCCTGTCCTTTCGTGCCAGCCACAATGTTTGAGCCCAGCACTTCAAGCTGTTTGCCAGACGCACCTTGACCCGCCACCACCGTGGCGCTGCCGCCTGCTGACAGCTGGCTAGCTACGTTCGTCTCCACCATATGATTGTCATACGCCCAATCACGATCATGCGCACCGCTCAAATTCACGGTGGCGCGATTCGTCGTGCCCCGGATAGTGACATGGCCGGTGCCGACAAGCGCCATATCCGCACCCGATGTCAGCGTGCTGCCCATCACACCAATATCGCCACCGCTGGTTACGCCGAGGCTGCCGCCCGTCTGCAACGCGCTGCCCGCCTGTGTCGTATTCCGGTACGCACTGGTATTGCGCGCATCGTTGTGCGTTTGAATGGTCGAACCCGTCTCCACTGTACCAATGTTTACCGCGTGGCCTGCCATCACGCCGAGATTGCCCCCCGTTGTCACCTGCGCGCCTTTCACCGTCAGATCATGACCGGCCTGCATCCGCATCTCGCCGCTCGCGTTTAGCGTACCGAGCGCGCCGATCGACGCATGCGTCGACGCGCCGGTCGTGAAATGCTGGGCCTCTGTATTAATGAGCGACTGATTGATGATGTCGTGGCCGGCCATCAATGCGAGGTTGTCGGCATGGACGGCTCCTCCTAAATTCTGGATGTCGTTGCTTGCTGCCAGTGCCGCATCGCCTTCTGCAGCGATCGTCCCACCTTGATTCACGATGTCCGTGCCTTTGATCTGGACCGTATTGCCCGCGATCAGTGCACCGCTCGGCGTCACATCGACGTGGTTCGACTTCGCGAGGTACACTTGTGGCGCAAGTACCGTCTGCTGGCTGCCGTCCGCTAGCGTGACCGTTTGGTTTACCAACCAGACGATGTCCGTCGTCAGTGCCTCCATCTGGGCGTCCGTTAGCGCTATGCCGGGTTTTAGACTGAACTGTTTGCCAAACGCCGCGCCATGGGTCATCAGCTGCTTGTATTCATCCTCGTTGCTGGTAAAGCCCTCCAGATAGCGCTTGCCCGTCAGCTGAGTCACCTGCGCCATGACCAGCTGCGACTCGTAATAGCCATCACCGATCCGCTTTTGAACGGTTTGCGGGTCCAAATCAAGCTGGCCAAGCATGTAATCACTCGAGACGAACTGGGTGTAGCTGGTGAAACGCGGATCGGTGACAACCAGATGCGGATGATTCGGCGCCGATTGGATGGTAAACAAACCACTTGTGGGCAATTTCAATTGGGGCCGGCTGGTGCGCACGCCCGCGACCGTCTTAATTACACCGGGCGCACCTGAGCGATGTTTTGCACTCCTCGGGGCTCCCACGCCGTGGCCTTTGCCAAAATCCACATCCGTCAGACCTAGTACGGCTGCGTCCGCGCCTACAGGTACGGGCGTCGCCTGCACACTGATATTGCGAATGTCGCCCGCATCGATGGTGACAGCCTGGTTGCTCGTGACCGTGCCACCCACGATGCCAGTCGTGAAGGTGATGGATGGGTTGGTCCACGTAACCCACTCTGCTGGAGTGCCAGGATAGGGATCTTTTACGTGGTTATACCCGGATTGGTTAGTGAATGAATACGTTTTAGTCAACTGCGTTGACGTATTCTTGATCACCGCGGCGCCATGACCGTTCGGCACCTTTTGGCCATTGACGTTTAAGTCGCCACCCGCGGCGATCGTGCCATTGTCGTTGTTCACCAACTCACCGATCGTCAAGTTCATCGCCGCGCCTGAGGTCAACAGCGCGGGCGCACCGCTGTTGGGCGACAATTCGGTCTCGGTCACCGTCTGGTGAGCGATCCGCTGGGTCTCAACCGGCCAATGGCCTTCGCGACGTCTCTCTGTTTCTTTCATAAACTGCGTGTTCGGGTCGGTATAGCCCGGATAAGTTTCGATTCGCACGCAGTTTGTTGTGCAATTACCGTACTGGTTCGAGTAAGCCGTATTGCCAAAACTTCTCAGATAGATATTTTTTGAAAATTTTTCAGCCCACGCAGTACCGCCTTGCTGATCCGGATTCGACTGTCCGTGTTTCACATCATACGCATAGAGTGTCACTTGACCGGCTGGGAGCGTAACACGCGAATCTTGCTGATACTGCGCTTGATAGCCCCCATTGGGTCGCCAATAAGTTAGGCCACTATTTTTCCACTCGAACACCGATGCGTTCCATGGCAGGTTCACGACAAGCTGAGTTACCCAATGGCCGTCCGGCGTCAGGATCGGCGTCGATGAGATGATGTCGGCTGGATTGACATAGTACGCGTGGTGCATGTGCACATTCGCATCTTGGAACGCGGGCGAACTACCCGGCGGAAAGGGCCTCCACCACGGCAACTGGCGCATGGTGTGCGTCGAACTCGACGAACGGGTCTCTATCTGTACCTTTTGACGGATATTGTTGAGCTGACGGGCCGCGATGTTCATCAGACCATGCGCTTCCATCGTCGACGACAAATTGTTCACCGTGTCAATTTGATTAATCAGTCTGCCGCTTGAATCCTTCTGGTCGTCTTTCGCGATGTTTAAGTCGCCGAGACTAACAAGCGTTGCGCCGTTCCGGTTCGTGACAGTGTTGGCTCCATAGAGGTTGACCTGCTGCGTGCCCGCCATGACCGCCCGCGCACCATCGTTGACGATCGTGTTTGCCGTGTGCGTGAGTGTGTCGCCGATGATCGAGCCCGTGTTCGTCAGATGCTGGCTGGTCGTTGTAATCGCATTGCCGTTAATTTTCCCTTCGTTGGTTAGCTCGCCGCCGCCGGCCTCAAGCGTAGTTATCCCCGTGCCGGGAACACCGTGCGTGCCCGAGCCGATCTCGCCTCGATTGATTAAACCGTTCGAGCGGGTGGTCAGATTACCGACTGCCAACAGCTTGCCAGCGTTCGTCAGCTGACCCGTCGTTGAGAAGATCAAGTTGCGGTTTGCGGTGATCCGGTTGTTCGCACCGTGCGTGTAGTCGCCTTGCAGCGAAATGGCCGCATCGCGACCGCCGATGAGTTGGCCATCGCCGATGAGCGACGCCGCGCTGAGCTGCAGGTCCCGTGCGCTTGCGATGGTGCCGGCATGATGGGTCAGCACGCCGGTCTGCATCTTGATGTCGCCACTTGAGCCTTTCGGATTCGCGATCTGGCCGCCCGTGTTGTCAAGGCTCGCGGCAGTCAGCTTGACCTTCGTCGCGCTGATCTGGCCGTCCACATTAGATAAGGTGGCGTCCGGCTGATCGACGGTCAGCGCACCATCCGCCGTGAGCTGGCCTGCATTCGTGAGCTGGTCCGTATTCTTAAAAGTCAGGTCCCGATCCGCGACAATCTGGCCGTTCGCGCCGTTCTGCACGGCGGCGCTGTCGATCGTCACGTCCCCTTTGCCGCGAATGACACCCCTATGGGTCTGGCTGTTCGTATTGGCATTGTGGATCGACGTGGCCTTAATCAACGTGTGAACCGTACCGGTGTCGGCAATTTGACCATTCGTATTGTCGAGCTCTTGGGCAGATACAGTGAGCGTGCCGGTGGGGCTCAGGCTGACGAGCGTGCCCTCCTGATTGAAAAGCGTGTCGGCGGATGACACTTTGAGCCCATTCCCGCCTTGCACGACACCTTGATTGTTTTTGAGCGTCGACGCAGAGGTGAGCGTGACAGAGCCGGACTTCGTACGGATGACACCGCCGGTGTTGTCAATCGATTGCCCATCCACATCGATCGCGCCGGTCGAATCGATCAAACCACCGAGGTTCATCAGCGTGCTGGCCTCAGTCACTTTCAGTGTGCCGCTGCCGCCGTAGTAAAGCGTGCCTTTATTGTTCATCAGACTACCGGCACTCAGCGTCAGATTCGCGCCGTTGCTCCGGATCGTGCCCAATGCATTATCGAGCTTGTGAGTTACGCTGACCTTGGTGTCGCCTTTGCCCGTTTGTGCAATCAACCCTCCCTCATTCGTGAGCGAATCGGCCTTCACATCTAACCGTTTCGCGCTTAGCGTGCCGTCAGTGTTATCGATGGACTGGCCTCTGACCTTCAGTATTTCTTTTGCGGAGACGCGGCCTCTGTTGTTGAGCGTGCCAGCTTGCACTTTGACGTTGCCATTGCCGCCAATTACGCCTCCTTGGTCACCTATCACAGTATGGCCCGCCGCGTTCGTCAGCTGGCCCGCCGTCGTCACCGACAGCTCGTCATCGCTTCTCGATGTGACGCGCCCAGCCGTATTGTCCAGTGAGCCGGCCTTCACAAAGACGCGCCCGGCTGCTCGCGCAAGCCCGCGGAGATTGTCCATTTTCCCCGCTACGTCGATATCCAATGTCGATTCCGAAAAAATCTGCCCGTCCTGATTCGACAATGCCGCGGCGCGGATCGTCTGTGTGTCGCCTGACGACAGCTTGCCTCGGTTATGGTTCACTATGCCATCATCCGCGATGATGCGCGCAGTGCCTTGTGACACCACTTCCGCGCCGGTCAGGTCGATATCGCCAGACTTCGCATGAAGTTCCAAATGACCGTCGGTAAGTGTTTCACTGTGCTTCAGGTCAACGGCGGCGCCTTCAAGCGTCATGTTGCCGCCCGCCAATTGATGGCCCGTGGCGACCAGCGAACCGGTGGTCTTGACCTCGAGCTCGCCTGTGCTGTCGACCACGCCGTCGGCATCAGCCCCGGCGCCCAACCCACCGCTTGAGTTCATGCTGTGCGCTGTGACCTTCAAGTTGCGTTGAGCTGCGAGCGTACCCGTATTGGTCAGCAAACTCTCGCTTGAAACCGACACGTCTTGTTTGCCGTAAAGCTTGCCATCGTTTTGAACGTCGGCCTGCACGCGCACGCTTAATAAGCCGCTTGCATTGGTTTGGCTCGTTGGCGTGAGCGTGAGCTTGCCGTTCGAGTGCAGCGTCAAATCACCGGCCTGCGCGCTAATCTCACCCGCGCTGTGCACCCCCACACCGTAT
>NZ_JAHKSP010000009.1:0-768 GCF_021733735.1 Mycetohabitans sp. B2 | reverse complement strand
CAGCGTCAAATCACCGGCCTGCGCGCTAATCTCACCCGCGCTGTGCACCCCCACACCGTATTCGGTGCCGACCATGACGATCCTATCAGCGTACATACCGCCAAGTTGGCCAACGTCAATCGATACGCTTGGCGCCGGCCCGTCGCCATGAATTGGCGTGGCCGCTAACGTGTCGTAAGGCACTTGGTTCGCGCCGGTCACCACGTTCAAGTTTTTTGCGTAAATTTTAGCGTTCGCCTGTACTGCGCGCGCGATCAAGTCGACTTGATCAATGTCTGACGCATTAAACTTTGCGCCATGCACGGTCACCAGCCCACGCGACACATTGAAGCCGGCTAGCGAGCCGTCCGCGCCATAGTAAGGTTGTCCGGTCGTCAGCGTCGCCCGGCTTGTGTTGATGAAGCCCCCGCCGTTCACGACAATGCCCGACGGATTAGCAACCACCACCTCGGCGCGCGGACCTGCCACTTCCACATGGCCACGCAGCTGGCTTGCCTCTAGGCTATGAACCTCGTTGACGATTAGGCGCGCCGACTGATTCGGACCGAAGTGCGGATTGCCGTTGATATAGCCTGCTTGATCCGTTTTAACAACCGCCGAAGCATTGTTCAGGATCGCGCCGGGCGCTTGGACGTCGAACTGATGGTAGTGATTGACCGACACCCCTGCCCCCGACGGCCGGGCGATATCGACCTGCGGCAAACCATTTTGCGTTTGGATGACTCGAGTCTCTCCCCCAGGAGCCGGCACGATTTGCGCAAGGCCCCA
>NZ_JAHKSP010000008.1:0-27698 GCF_021733735.1 Mycetohabitans sp. B2 | reverse complement strand
TTTGCGTTTGGATGACTCGAGTCTCTCCCCCAGGAGCCGGCACGATTTGCGCAAGGCCCCACGCTGGCCACGCGCTTAGCCCGAGCGCCACGAAGCGGGCCCGGCCCACACGCCACACCGGCTCAACACCCACTAGAATCCAACGCATTGCCATATAGGTTAGCCTCGTCGGGCAATTTAACCACTTTAGTATAAAGATTCGCCATTGCCCAACCACCTGTGCCGTGCCCCGGACACCGCCCCCATTCGATCAGAAAAAATACTGCGCGGGACGGACCGGCCCACCCTAGTGGGCCGCCCCGCCATGCCAATATCAGGTCCCCGCTGGCCGCGCCAGCCCCTATTTGCCAAGGAGCACCTGCTTTGCCAACCTCGACAGCACTGGTACCCCTTCGCTACGCTGGCCCGCTTGCAGGGTGCGCGGCCCTGCTGCTCGGCGGCATAGGTACCAGCCCCGGGGCGCTCGCGCAAAACCCGCCCGAACCGACGCCGCAGACAGCCTATCCGGAACAGCGGCTTGAGCAACAGCGCCAGGCCCAAGAGCGCGAACAGGCCATTAACACTCCGGCTGTACGCTCCAGCGCGCCGCCCGCCGCGGCTTACCCGGTGTTGCCCACCGAGCAGCCGTGCTTTCGCATTGAGCACTTCGCGCTTGAGGTGCCCAAGCAGCTGCCGGCAGCCGTGCGCGCACAAGGTGCCTCGGCGTTGCCCCAGGACCGCTTCGCATTTGCACGTCAATGGCTTGCGCACTATGCGGGTCAATGCGTCGGCAAACAAGGCTTGAACCGGATTGTCAGCGGGCTAGCACAGGAGATTTTGAGCCGCGGCTACATCACATCACGGGTGATGCTGGCCGAGCAGGATCTCTCGCACGGCAAGTTGACCGTCACGCTCGTGCCGGGCGTGATTCATGCCGTGCGTTTTTCGGAGCCAACGATAGGCGGCACATGGAAGTCCGCATTTCCGGCTAGAGCCGGCGACGCATTGAATCTGCGCGATCTCGAACAAGGCCTGGAGCAGTTCAAGCGCGTGCCGAGCCAGGACGTTGACATGCGGATTGAGCCCGCCCAGATGCCAGGTCAGAGTGACGTGGTGATCCAGGTGAGGCGCGCCAAGCCGTGGACTTTTGTCGCATCCGTCGATAACTCAGGCGCGCGGGCGACCGGCAAGCTGCAAGGCCAAGTGAGCGTAGGCGTCGATAACCCGCTGGGCTTGAACGACATGCTCAACGTGGGGGCCAACCATGACCTGAGTTTCGGCGACAAGCGCCTCGGCTCGCACGGCTGGAACGCTTCCTATTCGATCCCGTATGGGTACTGGACAGCATCGCTGTCCGCCAGTACCAACACCTACTACCAACAGATTGCCGGCGTGAACCATACCTTTGTCGCGAGCGGCAACAGCCAGTTCGTCGACGCGCGCGTGCATCGCACATTAGCGCGCAGCCAGGCCGGTGTGTTCGGTGTGCAGCTGCGCGGCATTAAGCGCTTTGGCGCGAGCTTTATCGAAGACACCGAAATCAAACAACAACGACGTAATAATACGTTTATCGAGCTGGGCTTGACTCACCGACATTATTTCGGCGGCGCACAGTTTGACGGCCTGCTCGCGTACCGGCAGGGTCTGGGTTGGCTCGGCGCAACGCCAGCGTTGCCACGCGGCTGTCCGACGTATCGACTGCGCATGGCATCGCTGGATGCGAATCTGTCCGTGCCGTTCACACTCGCGGGCCAGCCGTTGCGCTACGTCAGTGCCGCACACGGGCAGTTCACTAACAACCGGCTTTTTTATCTGGATGGCCTCACCATTGGCAGTCGCTACACCGTGCGCGGTTTCGATGGCGAGACAATGCTCGCCGGCGAACGCGGCTTTTACTGGCGCAACGAACTGCAAGCGCCAATTGCGCACACCGGGCAGCACGCTTACGCGGCGCTTGATTATGGCCAAGTCTTTGGTCCATTAACACAGGGCCAGAGCGGCATGCAGCTTGCCGGCGCGGCGCTAGGGTTGCGCGGCACGGTGCCGACGCGCTTGGCCACCTACACGTACGAGTTGTCTGCCGGCACGCCCCTGTATCATCCATCGGCATTATCAACGGCCCGCGTCACGGTCGGCTTTCGACTAAGCGCGCAGTTGTAAGCGAGCACTATTGTCGATCTCCATCCGTTTTCCCGTCTTTTTGACGAAGTCCTATGCGCATCCGAACGAGTAGCCTTGTGTTATTTTCAGCCTTAGCACTGTCCCTGGCATCTCATACCGCCTTGGCAACAGATCTAGCTGGTGTCTTGTCCCAGACATCACTTTGCATCAACGCGCGATCTTTTTGAGGATGGAATCGGCGGTGGCCATTCACATGAGCGGGCGTTGATGCAGGGCCTCCTGATCACCGTGGTAGACGGCCTGTATTGCAACCGCAGTCACTTCGCGCACGGCCCAAGCCGGACCCGGACCGGTTGCCGCCGCGTCGGGACGTCAATCGCCGTGACGTGTACGCTGGCGCAACTCCTGCAATTGCGACTCAATAACGGTCGCATCGGCTGCATCGGGCTCCTGCTCTAGATAGCGCTCTAAATCGTCCAGTGCCGGTCGTAAATAGTCCAGCCGCGCATACGCGAAGCCGCGATCGCGGACTTCCTCGATGTTCTCCGGCAGCAAGATGACGAGTCGTTGTTGGACAGCCAGCAGCCGTTGCCAGCGCTCGGTCTGCAGGTAGATCGCTTTCAAATTGCGCAACATCCGCGCGATGATCTCCCGCTCGGTGGCCGGCTGCAGCAGCGCGTGCAGCGTGCCGGCGATCGATTGCCCGCCTCTGTCCAAATACGGCTCGAGCATCTCGACCATACGCGACTCGCTCAGCGACTCGCCGGTCGTCGGATCCAGCATCACTTCGCCTTCCGCGATCGTTGCCCGCAACAGGAAGTGACCCGGGAACGACACGCCCTTGACGGGTAATCCGAGTTGCTCGGCCATCTCCAAGTAGATTACGGCGAGCGAAATCGGAACACCGCGTCGCTTCTTGAGCACCATGTTCAGATGGCTGTTGTCCGGATCATAGTAGTCGTTCAGGTTCGCGCAAAACCCCAACTCCCGGAAGAAAAAGCGGTTCAGCATCGATAACTTCTGCGCTACGTCAGCGCCCTGCGGCATGCGTCGACGCAGCCGCACCACCAGCGCGTCGATGTCCGTGAGGGTGCCCTGCACATCCAAATCCGGATAGGTATCCTGGGCCAGTGACAAGGCGGCTTCGGTCAGCGGCAGGCTTTCGTCCTGCGCGACTAATGTGGTGAAAAAATCGAATATTCGGGAAGTCGTCATCGGTTCGTTATTTCACGCGGCGGCGGAAGTACGTATATTTAAAGCCCATCAAAAACAACATGGCAAAATATAGTGCGGCAAAGAGGATCAGCGTAGCACCCAATGCTGCAATGCGCATACCCGGGTGGAGCCCCAGTGCGACCCAATCGAACGACTGGTTGAACCAGCGCATCACGCCAGCAAGCACAAGACACGCGCCGGCCAACTGCACAAAAAACAGTCCCCATCCGGCCGATGGTACATAGATCGAGCGCCGACGCAAGCCGGCGAACAGCAGCAGCGCATTCACGCATGCGCCGATGCCGATACTCAGCGACAAGCCCGCATGTGCAAGATGGGGCACAAACACGACATTGCACAATTGCGTGACGACTAGCACCGCCAACGCGATCTTCACCGGTGTCTTAATGTCCTGTTTAGCATAAAAACCGGGCGCGAGGAT
The DNA here is from genome assembly GCF_021733735.1 of Mycetohabitans sp. B2. Classification (NCBI taxonomy): domain Bacteria; kingdom Pseudomonadati; phylum Pseudomonadota; class Betaproteobacteria; order Burkholderiales; family Burkholderiaceae; genus Mycetohabitans; species Mycetohabitans sp. B2. The sequence goes on along the minus strand of NZ_JAHKSP010000008.1, from coordinate 23,941 downwards.
CTTGATCAGGATCAGCCCGAGCAACCCCACCCCATAGGCGGCCAGTGCACGCGACACCATCATGACGTCGTGGCCCGAGAACCGTCCATAATTGAACAATGTGGCTGTTAAGGGTTCAGCGTAGACGAACAGCGCGACAGCACTAGGGGCAGCCAGCAGGAAAGTGAGCCGCAAGCCCCAGTCGAGCAGCGCCGAGTATTCCGATGCATCGGCATCCGCATGCGCCTTGGACAAGCTGGGCAATAGAATCGTGCCGAGCGCAACGCCCAGCAGCGCGGTCGGGAACTCCATCAACCGATCCGCGTACGATAACCACGATACGCTGCCGGGCGCCAGGTGCGAAGCGATATTGGTATTGACGATCAGGGATAGCTGCGCGACCGATACCGCGAAGCTGGCAGGCATCATTTTCCACAGGACCCGCTTGACCCCGGGATGGGCCAGCGCGCGGGCCGGATTGAGCCCGATCCGGGGCATCATCTGGACCCGTTTCAGCCCCGGCAGTTGCATAAGCAGCTGTAACACGCCGCCGGCTAACACCGCGAAAGCGAGCGCGTAGATTGGGGTGGCCAAGCGCGGCGCAACGACCAATGCCGCGACGATGAAGCTGACATTGAGCAGGACAGGCGCAAATGCCGGCAGCGAAAAATTCCGATACGTATTCAAGACGCCGGACGCCAGCGATGTCAGCGAGATCAGCGCGATGTACGGAAACATGATCCGCGTCATCGTCACTGAGATCTCGAACGCCTGAGCATCGTGACGCAACCCCGATGCGACCATCCACACGACGAACCCGGCGCCGGCGATGCCCAGCACCGACAGGCCGACCAGCACCCAGGCGAGCACGGTGGCGGTCGCGTCAACCAGCGTACGCGTCGCCTCGTGCCCCTTCTGATTCTTGAACTCGGCCAAGATCGGCACGAACGCCTGCGAAAACGCGCCCTCGGCGGACAGGCGCCGCAGCAGGTTTGGGATACGGAACGCGACATTAAACGCGTCGGTGTACAGGCTGGCGCCAAAAGCGCGGGCAATCAGCGTTTCACGCGCCAATCCGGTGATCCGAGAAAGCAAGGTGAAGCCACTGACGGTGACGAGGGCGCGGAGTAGATTCATGCGGGGGAATTATACGGACCCTATGCGACGGGCACGACCACGGCACGCCGCGGTAGCCGCGCTGACCGATGGCAGCGCGACGTGGCGGTAGTCCTGGGACTCGGATGGTGATTCGGGGCGGGGACGCCGATTGCGCATCCCATTGTTTTATTGTTATAATCCGCCGTTTCGATAGTCCGCCGGGCAACCGTTCCCCGCGGCTCATACTCCAATACCGCTGGAAACAGGATAAGGAACCGTCATGGCTAACTCCGCACAAGCTCGCAAGCGTGCCCGTCAGGCCGCAAAAGCCAACTCACACAATTCTGCGCTGCGCTCCAAAATGCGTACCGCGATCAAGGCCGTGCGCAAGGCGATCGAATCCGGCGACAAGGCAAAGGCTGCCGAGGTGCTGAAGCAATCGTCGAAGACGCTGGACATCATCGCCGACAAGAAAATCATCCATAAGAACAAGGCCGCTCGCCACAAGAGCCGCCTGGCCGCTGCTATCAAGGGTCTGGCGCAGGCTGCAGCGTAAAGCCCCACACCGGTTGATCGCCCACGGCGCGGCCCGTCAAGCGGACACGTCGTGTGAAGACAAGACTCGGTTTCGCCAAAACGCACCGAGTCGGCCCGGCGCAACACCGGTGGTGCAGCGATGGAGTGGAGTAGTCGAAGCAAAAAGCCCGCAATCGCGGGCTTTTGCGCTTAGATGACAACCCAAACCGCAGGGCGCTGCGCGGCCACGCCAATTCGGCAGCAGGCGCTGCCCGCAACAGTCGCTCGCCGCCCCGCTTAGCCAACCTCGCGTTTGGGCGTGGCGCGTTGTACTGGATGCTCGATCGGCAACTCACAGGCTTCGGTCACCACCAGATCGTTGTCCCGCGCGAAATTCATCACGAAATCGAAAGCCATCGGCTCAATGTCGCGCAGCCGCGAATCGACGATCACCGTCTTGATGTCACCGAGCATCACAGGCCGCACGTATAGCGAATACTTCAGCTTCGCGTTCGGCCCCGTCGCTCCTGGACCAAACGACGACATCACACCGCATAGCCGCTCCGACCAGTCACTCGGCCGAAACTTCTTTCCGCTCTTGGTAATGCCTTGAATGAAGTATTCGGTTGAGGATGAGTCGCCCATGTGGAACACCTGAAAGACCGCCCCGCCAGCACCGACTCGACGGCACCCGCGAACGGGGCAAATGAGGCTCCGCGACGCACGGACGTGTTTCCCACACCGTGTTCCGCCGCGCGCACAGCGCGACACCACGGTGGCAGGCTCGCCGCGAAAGCCGTTTATTATAGCGCACGTGGTCCCTTGCCGCAGTGCACCATCTTGCCCGGAATACCGGATCCGCGCTTTCCCGTCGTTTCCTTGTTCTCGCCACCGTCGCGCTGAGTTGCCTGCCCGCTGAGCAGTCGTCGTGCCGAACCGGAGACGTACGCAAGCTGAAGCGCGTCGCCTTGTTGCCCGCCGGCGACCCGGCCGCGTCGCCCGCCTATAAGAACCGTCCGGCGCAGTACAAAGTAGCGATGCCCGGTCCGGCACGGCAGCAGACGTAGGCCGACTCGTCAAAGGCGCCGAAATCCTTTATGCTGGATAGAATGATCCACATGGCAAGCGGCGGCACCCGGCGTACTGACCGGCTCAGTCCGCCGTATCTGTTTTTATGACCTCCACCAAGACGATTCGCCACTACCTGCAATTCCGGGATTTTTCCGCCGACGATTACGACTACGTGCTGGAACGCGCCCGAATTCTGAAGCAGAAGTTCAAGAACTACGAAACCTACCACCCGTTGCACGATCGCACGCTGGCCATGATCTTCGAGAAAAACTCGACGCGCACCCGGCTCTCGTTCGAAGCCGGGATCTTCCAGTTGGGCGGTCACGCGGTCTTCATGAGCACGCGCGACACGCAGCTGGGTCGCGGCGAACCGATCGAGGATGCGGCGCAGGTCATATCGCGAATGGTCGACATCATCATGATTCGCACGTTCGGCCAGGACATCCTGCGGCGCTTTGCGCAAAATTCGCGCGTTCCGGTCATCAATGGACTGACCAACGAGTATCACCCCTGCCAGGTGCTGGCCGACGTCTTCACGTTCCACGAGCATCGGGGACCGATCCGCGGCAAAACCGTCGCGTGGGTAGGCGATGCGAATAACATGGCCTATACATGGATCGAGGCCGCGCACATCCTCGGTTTCAAGCTACGCGTATCGACGCCGCCGGGATACAGGCTCGATCACGCATCGATCGACCCGGCGCACCTGGCATCGGTTGAAGAAACCGACGATCCGCGCGCCGCCTGCGAAGGCGCCCACCTGGTCACGACCGATGTGTGGACCAGCATGGGCTTCGAACAAGAAAACGACGCGCGCAAAGCCGCGTTCGCGGATTGGTGCGTCGATGCGGAACTGATGGCGCTCGCGCAGCCTGACGCGCTGTTCATGCATTGCCTGCCCGCGCATCGTGGCGAGGAAGTGAGCGCCGATGTCATCGACGGTCGGCAAAGCGTCGTGTGGGACGAGGCCGAGAACCGGCTGCACGTGCAAAAGGCGCTGATGGAGTTCTTGATGCTCGGCCGCCTGAATCATTGAGTCCTCTCGTCGGCCGTGCGCAACCTCGGATGCGCAACACCGGACGCACGCCAGCCGCCCATGATTGCGGCGGACAGCCGCGCCCCCGCCAGCACTAGCACCTCGCATGCGCGGATTCAGACGACCAGCGGCTCCATGTCGAGTACCACGCCGAATCGCTGGCTGACGTCCGCGCGGATTGCCTGCGCCAGCGCCAGTACCTGTTCGCCGGTCGCGCCACCGCGATTGACCAGCACCAGGGCCTGGCGCTCGTGCACGGCGGCCGCGCCAATCGAGCGCCCTTTCCACCCGCAGCGATCGATCATCCAACCGGCAGCCAGCTTGACGCGGCCATCGCGCTGCGTGTAGCACACGATATCCGGCTCCTTCGCGCGCAGCGCCGCAAACTGCTCGGCGTCGACGATCGGATTCTTGAAAAAACTGCCTGCGTTGCCCAGAACCGCCGGGTCAGGCAGCTTTTCACGTCGGATCGCGGTAACCGCGTCGAAGATCTGTCGCGCCGTCGGCTCGCCAATCCCGCTCGCGGCGAGCCGGCTTGCAACGTCCGCGTACGAAGCGCGGGCGCGCCATCGCTTCGGCAAGCGAAACGTGACGGACAGGATGATCAGCCTATCGCGCGCCGCATGCTTAAATACGCTGTCGCGATAGCCGAACGCGCAGGCTGGTGCATCGAGTTCCACGATACGCCCATCGACCATGTCGAGCGCGCGCAACCGTTCGAAGCGCTCGGCGAGCTCGAGGCCATATGCGCCGATATTCTGTACCGGCGCGGCGCCAACCGTACCGGGGATCAGCGCGAGATTCTCCAATCCGGCCATGCCTTGTTGCAGCGTCCAGTCAACGAAGTCGTGCCAGCGCTCGCCGGCAGCGGCCTCGACGATGTAGGCATCGTCGGTCTGCGCGACGACGCGCCTGCCGCGCAAGTCGATCACGAGCGCCAAGCCATCGAAGTCACGCGTGAGCACGACGTTGCTGCCCGCGCCGAGCACCAGGCGCGGCATGCCGACGATCCGCCCGTCGGCGCGCAGCGCGGCGAGGGCGGCTTCCGAGCGAATCACGCCGCCCAGTCGCGCGCGCACGTCAAAGCCAAACGTATTGTGATCTCGCAGTGAATAGTCCGCCTGCAGCGCATTGGGCGCCAGGTCAGCGTCAGGCAATCGGGACATCGCAAAGGCCGTTATGGGTCAACGCCGCCAACGCGCACGCAGCCCGCTATGGCACGGCAGGCGTGGCGCGCGATTTGGCAAAACGCAGGCCATCGGTAAAATGACAAGATGTGTCGCATTATAGCGGCTCGTCACGATCGTCCCGGCACAGCACACCGGGTATCGTGCAGCCGTGCTAGCAGTTCTTTCGGGAGAAAATGCAATGCCGTCGTTCGATGTAGTCGTGGAAGCCAACATGGTCGAGGTCAAAAACGCGGTCGAGCAGTCGAACAAGGAAATCTCGACGCGCTTCGACTTCAAGGGATCGGATGCGCGCGTCGAGCAGAAGGAACGTGAGTTGACGCTATTCGCCGACGATGATTTCAAGCTCGGCCAGGTCAAGGACGTGTTGCTGCAAAAAATGGCCAAGCGTCAGGTCGACGTGCGCTTTCTCGACTACGGCAAAATCGAGAAAATCGGCGGCGACAAGGTCAAGCAACTCGTCACTGTTAAAAAGGGTGTGGCGGGCGATCTCGCGAAGAAAATTGTCAAGCTAGTCAAAGACAGCAAGATCAAAGTGCAAGCCAGCATACAGGGCGACGCGGTGCGCGTGAGCGGCACCAAGCGCGACGATCTGCAATCCGTCATTGCGATACTGCGCAAGGAGGTGAGCGACGCCCCGCTCGACTTCAATAATTTTCGCGACTGAGCGGCGCGTTGCTTAGCGGCCCCCGCCGTCACCGCCGCGGCCCGGTGCGCCTTTCTTGTCGCCAATCCGGCTCTCCTGCCCGGCCAGTAACTTGCTGATGTTTGCGCGGTGCCGCCACACCAGCAACACGCTCATGGCAATGATGGCCCCGGCGACCGGGTTACTGCCGAACATGAACAGGTCGAACAACGGCGCGAACAGCGCCGCGATCAGTGCGGCCAAGGACGAGTAGCGGAAAAAGAAAGCAATGATCAGCCACGTGGCAGCAGTCGCGATGCCGAGTACCGGGTCGATTGCGAGCAGCACGCCGGCCGCGGTGGCCACGCCCTTGCCGCCCTGGAAGCGGAAGAACACCGGATACAGATGGCCGACGAATACGGCGATCGATGCCAGCGCCACCGAGAATGCGTCGAGCCCGTATGCGGCGCCAGCATGCTTGACGAGCCACACGGCAAGCCATCCTTTGAAAGCGTCGCCAAGCAGCGTCAGAATCGCCGCCGCCTTGTTGCCGCTGCGCAGCACATTGGTCGCGCCGGGGTTCTTCGAGCCATAGGTGCGCGGGTCGGACAGGCCCATCGCGGCGCTGACCACCACCGCGAACGATATCGAGCCGATCAGGTACGCAACGACGGCGACAAGCAGGTTAGCCATGGAGAAGGTCGTGCAATTCGTTTAAAGCGCGTCATTCTACCTAACACGGCCCTGTCCAGGCGCGCGTGAGAGCTTGCTGTGCTGGCGCATGGCAGCGCGCTGCGATCCCACGCGCTCAGTCCCCGCTCGCGCAGTCCACCGGCGTGGCGGCCAACAGTGCCGTGAGTACTGCCGGCGCGAGGCTCACGAGGTAGCCGCGCCGCCCGCCGTTCAGGTAAATCCTCTCGAGCGAGAGGATCGTGCGTTCCACATACACTGGCAGCGGCTTGCGCGTGCCGAATGGCGACGTGCCGCCGACCAGGTAGCCCGAATGCCGGTTCGCGACGTCGGGCCTGCATGGCTCGATGCGCTTGGCGCCAATTTGCCGCGCCAGGTTTTTGGTCGATACCGTGCGATCGCCGTGCATCAACACGATCAGCGGTTTCGCGTGCTCGTCTTCCATCACCAGCGTCTTGATCACACAATGCTCTTCTACGCCGAGTTGCCGTGCGGATTCGGCAGTGCCGCCGTGCTCCACGTAATCGTAGGAATGCTCGCCGAACTCGATGTGATGCTGGCGCAGCAACTGGGTGGCCGGCGTTTGTGAAACGTGCTTGTTTTTTGCCATGGAGATCAGTCTTGACATTCTCCCGCTTAAATTCTGGGGATTTCTACGGTGCTCGCCTCGGCATCGAGCCGCAGTGAGCCGCTTCAGTGAGTTCCTGCTACTAGCGGCATGACAACACCGCTCACTTCACAGGCAAGGCGGGCCACACCCATGTCGATGCCGACCGCGCCGCCGTTCGCAATCGGCGGTTCGACCTCTCACTCAGTCTGAATCGGCACGATCTATTTATAGCACGACAGGTTGACGGTGACGTTTTTCACCGTGCCGAGCACGCAGCGACAGTGACGGTAGCGCAGCCAGCCTAGCTTGGGCAGCAAGATTCGGCTGTTGCCTTGAGCGAATTTAAACTGTTTCGTATCGGAATGAGCACTGGCGGGCCTCGCCCTCGGCTTCGTCTGGTACGGTTGTCGTGTGCGCGCTCATCCTCGCTGGCGCAAGTCTTCTACATTTTCATACGCTATCCGAATCGGCGCGCGCCGATGCGTCCGTGAAGTTTGTTTGGTGCGGCCTGAAATCGAAATGAGCCGATCCCACTGACGCACGCGCGAACCAGGATGATCTGTGACCAGCCGAAAACTAAGGTGGCCGTGTCATGCGCGGCTCACTTGGTAGATTCGATGAACGCGCCAAGCTTGTCGAGATCGTGTGACCAGAACAGGGAAAGCCCGCGCGCTTGCGCTTGTTCGAGGTTAAGAACCTTAAAGACGCCCGCCAGCGCGGCGGCCGGTACGACCTGCGCGATGCCAAACTGTTTGATCCAGTATTCAGCCTTCACGGCGGCGTCGTTGTTCAGGCGCTTCACGCTGTTGGTGGCGCTGTTTGACACCTTGCACTCGATCGCCATGAGTCGCGTGTCGTGCAAGCGCACGACGACATCGGCCTTGCGCTCACCGAGCTGGCACTCGGCGCAGAACTGCATGGCCTGCGGACCTTTAACAATCGTATTGATTGCTACGGCTGGGGCCTCGGTGAAGCCCAGGCTGCGAAGATAGTCCTTAACCTTGGTTTCTTGGTTCTCCTTACCCTCGTTACGACGCTCGGTGGCGATGCGCTGTGCGGCCAAGAGCACGGAGGAGGCCAGCAATGCTGCCTCACGCTGTTGCTCGGTGGGTGCGCCGCCGGCTTCTATCCACGGGAACCGATGCAGGTCGATCACCCGCTCAATGACCTTGAACACCTTACGCAGCGCCTCGGGGTTCTTCTTCAAGACGCCTGGAGCGATCGAGTCGACATCGGCGATCACCTGCAAGTCGTCGTCCGAAATCGGCGGGCCGGCTAAGTAGCGCAACGCTTCGCCAAGACCCAAGTTGTAAGCTTCGGCTAGGTTGTCGTCGGTGATCGCGCCTGGGTTGAGGTCGCTCAGCTTCTTAAAAAGCAGCTCGAACTTGCCGCGCGCCTGAGTGTAGTGCGTTTCCCAGGAGTCAGAGACAGCCAGGCGCTCGGCCCGGAACTGGCCAGCAGAGGTAGCAGCGTCTTTGGCAAGTGCAGCTGTGGTCCATCGAGGTGGTGCACTGGTCATGCGAGAAGCGTTTCTAGGCTTGGGATGCGCAGGCGCTCGATCTCCTTGGGCTCGAACTTGGTCAAACCGCCGGCATACGTTCTGCCGCTCCCCGTGTTGATGTTCTTGTTGAGCCACGTCACCAGCCGAACCATCAGGCCATCGGCCAGCGGCTCGCGCGGGTAGAGGCCGTGCGCAACGTTGATGTGCCGCGCGTCGCATGCGTTGAGCGTGAATTGCGGCGGCCGGCGAGCCATGTAGGTGCAAAGGATCGGGGCCGGAGCCTTGAGCCCCACCGACCACCAGGCCTTACGGTGTTGCGCGATGTAGCTCTGATCAGCACCGTTCAACTTCGCCCACGAGAGGAAGGCGTTGATGCGGCAACGCTCTTCCTGGGTAAAATCATCCAGCTTGGCAGGAAGATCAATCACACGCCGTAGGGCCTCTGCCGACTGCAGTTGAGCGCCGGCCAGGATCAAATCCTTGGCCTTAGTGACTGCCGGCAGCTTGACGCGCTCGGGCAGATCCTTTGCGTGCTCGCCTGCAATCCAGATATCATTTGCGCCTGTGACCTGACCTCGGTGCACGCGGAACAGCTCGCCAAGCTCGATGTCGCCGGCCGTAGCAGGTTCAGACGGTCGAACAATGATCGACCAGCGCGGAGCAGCTTGTAGCCGCTCACGTGGAATCTCGGTTCCCTTGGCCAACCCGTTAAGTTGTTCTAGCTCGCCGACGTCGCGAACGCGCACCGGCTCATCCCTCTCCCCGACGCAAAAGCATGTGATCGCAGCAGTCGTCGCCGTACCAGGGAAGGCTTCGACGGTTGGCTCAAGCACGTGCAGGGCGATGCCGCCCAGTTCCTCAAGTAGCAGCCGGCGCAGCGCTGAACCGTAGTTCACGTCCATCCACTCAGCCGAGGTAATAAACGCGCCCATGTCGCCCGGCTTCGCGAGTAGCCGAGTTTGCAGGAAAAAGTGCAGGTGCAGACCAGCCAGAGCACTGGCCTTGATGCCGAATTTGGCGAAATTCGAGGCGTACCAAGCTTTCCAGTCCTCGGCAATGTCGTGATGCCGCACATAAGGCGGATTGCCGATGAAGGCCGTCATCCCGGTACAGAGAGGAAGCTTGATCTCGCGATAGTCGTTGACCAGCACGGTCGCCCGGTCGGTCCAGCCGCGTGCGCTCAGATTGGCTCGCAGCATCAGCGCGGCCAGGGGGTCCATCTCGACGGCGACAAGTTGGGCATCCGGAAAAGTTTCGCCTGCGGCGAGAATGAAGCGACCCGAGCCCGCACCCGGATCAACGATGCGGCTCGGCGTGCTTTGAGCGGATAACCAAGCCATCATCGAGCGGACGATTGGCAGGGGCGTGTAAACGGCTCCAGCCGCACGACGCTCGATGGCGGAGCGAATAGCAGCAAACGCATTACCTAGCGGATCGTTTCCGGCGAGGATATCGTCGCGAATCGTGCCCAAGTAGGCCGGCTCAATGGCTCGCTTGGAGACTTTTTTTAGAAGCGCCTTTTCGCCCGGAGAGAGCACGGCCGAAGGCCCGACTAGTGCCGCAGCGACGGCGATCAGGTCATTTTCCGTTTGGATGCTATTCATGACTGAACACGGTGTTTGCGGTTTTCCCATAGCTCAGCGAAGAGAACTTTCAGCGTAATGCCGCGCTTGGTCGCTTCCATCTTGACTTCCTGCGCGAGCATCGGGGCCATACGGATACCGACGATCTGCGTCTTGTCGTCGTGCTTGGCATTTTTGCGGACTGTTTTTGCCGTGGTCATATTCGAGCCCCTTCTTGTCGTCGACTAGTCGACAGTCTAGCTGATTGATCGACAGAGTGGAGAACGAGCCAAATTGGTTGCTGAACTGCTACTTAATCTCGAACCCGACCCGTTACCGGTGACATGGTGGGATAACCCCAGCCGGTAGTAGGCGGCTGGCCCTGCAGGTGATGAGCGTTGTCGCCGGCCAATCGTTGATTGGATCAAGGCACGGCTGCGCCGATAATGAAATAACGCACGCCTGGCAAGACGCAACCTTGCCAGGCGGCTCGCCTATTATTGATTTAAATGCTATGCTAAATCGCGCTTCAGATCGTCAATTTTCTGTTCCGCGAATTGAGTTTTCGATTGGCCAAATTAGTGCTGCCCTTTTCCAGATACAAGGCTTCGATGCCGTGGCAATAGCCAGCGGGCAAGCTGTTTTTGGCCCAACACAGTCACGCCTAATGGAACTGGGCGGCTTGCAATTCTATCCTATTGTACTGATGCAGCAAAGCCATTGAAAACGACTTTGTGCATGCCTGATCAGAAATGGTTCGGAAAAACATTCACCCATGCGTTATATAGTCGGCGCACTCCTATTCGCATCCGCCCGGGTGGCATTGCGACCTTAGGCTTTCTTTCATCCTCGATAGGACCAGTATGGATTTCAATACTACGCCACCGCCGAACCCTCACAATGCCGCCATCTATGCGTCCGTCGACTCGCACGGTTCTGGCAACTCGCCCCCAAGCGGTTTTTTCAGCGTCGGGGGCCCCGATACGGCTCAGCGGCAGGCGACAGCCAGTTACCCTGACATGGCGCCTATAGAGCGCGTTCAGGCATTCTTAAAAACGTTGCGCGAGAAAAACGTCGAAAGGGAGGTCCGCATAAGAGCGTTGCGTGAGCTGTTGGATGGGCTGAATAGGGACGTTGTGGATTCGAACATCCTATTAGCAGCATTAGACAGGCTAGCCATGTCTGGCATCAGTGGGCTTCCTTTCGAGGCACAAACTGAAGCGTTTGCTCACATCTTTGCTGAGGTGGTGAAAATTCCGAACAGTCAGGCACTACAGGACAAGATGATTCATCATTTCAAATCTGACTATCATGTGGTGAGCACCTCGGGGCTGGGCTGCTATCATGTTGTGCCTGCTGAGTCGATGATCGCAGTGTTCGATGCAGTTCTCAACCGCACGATCGAGAGTTCCTTGGAAGAGCGGCGCAAGATACTGTCATTTCTCGCGCTACAATTGGACTCTTCTCATTGGACCGGGGAGCAGACTTGGGCAGCCGTTCACGGCAGACCCTATAAACCAAGGCCCGAGTTGACGGCGCGATTTGATCGGCTGCTGAACGAAATGGCGCGGCTGGATGACATCGGCCGAGAGGCATTAAGCACGCGACTTGCCGACCGGTTATTCATACTTCATTGTTTGGATCGAAACTTGGTGCTGGAGCGGTATCGCCGCTTGCTTAATTACGTCGAAGCGCTTCCCGAAAATCTACAATCTAGGCCCCGGAAGGCGCTGGGTCGTGCGATCCGATGGCTGCCTGAACACACACGCCTCGCTACCTACGAATCCATGCTGAACGCAGCTAACCGATTGACGGTCGGTAAAGGCGAAGCTTTATCTGGATTGCCCGAAGCGATGATTGGCTTGAGCGCCGGCGAACAGAACCGAAAGTTGCAACAATGGAAGTACGAAATCCTACCCATGTTGGATCCCTCAGATCAGGACCCGATCGTTGCAGGATTGATCGCTACGTTCGGCAAACTGGCCGAGGGTAACAACCCCGAATTTGCGCTGGCGCTGGCGCTTGATACCTTTGACAGGACGTCCGGCGGCAAAAGCATGGATGAAGAACGGTTCGACGACATTGTTCTAGGAATTGAGTCCAACTTAGCGCACACGTATTCTCCCGAGACGCTGGGACGTGTCCTCGATTTATGTAGCCATATTCCGGCTCGGACAAGAGAAAGGCATCTCCTCGACCTTGAACGGTGGCTGGATTGGAAGTTGTTGAACAAGACGTTGAACAAGCAGGAACAGCTGCTGTTACCACTACAGGCTCGCGCCCGCGATGAACGAGCCAAATTGGTTTCTGAACCGCTACTTAACCTTGACCCTGACCCGTTACCGGTGACATGGTGGGAAGATCCTAGCCGGCGAAAGGCACCTGGCCACGCAGGTGACAAGCGTCGTCGCCAGCCAATTGTCGATTGGATCAAAGTACGGCTGCGCCGGCAATGAGATAACGTCAATCTTGGTGAGATGGATGGATTAGACTGACGCAGCCTTACTATGCAGCTCGTCTATTATTGATTTACGGCACTACGCCAAATCACGCTTTAGATTACCAATTTTCTGTTCTGCGAATTGAGTTTTCGATTGGCCAGATTAGCGCTGCCCTTTTCCAGGTAACAAAATCACGTCTAGCGAGTAGCACAAGGCTTCAATATCGTGGCAACAGCCAGCGGGCAAGCCGTCTTGGCCCCCAACACATTCGCGCCTACCAGACCTTAGCGGCCTGTAATTCTATCCTATTGCGTTGATGCAGCAAAGCCATTGAAAACGACTTTGTGCATGCCTGATCAGCAATGGCTCGGAAAACCGTTCACCCATGCGTTATATAGTCGGCGCACTCCTATTCGCCTCTGCCCGGGTGGCATTGCGACCTTAGGCTTTCTTTCGTTCTCGATACGACCAGTATGGATTTCAATACTACGCCACCACCGAACCCGCACAATGCCGCCATCTATGCGTCCATCGACTCGCACGGTTCTGGCAACTCGCCCCCAAGCGGTTTCTTCAGCGTCGGGGGCCCCGATACGGCTCAGCGGCAAGCGCCAGGCAGTTATTCTGGCATCGCGCCTATGGAGCGCGTTCAGGCATTCTTAAAAACGTTGCGCGAGAAAAACGTCGAAAGGGAGGTCCGCATAGAAGCGTTGCGTGAGCTGTTGGATGGGCTGAATAGGGACGTTGCGGATTCGAACATCCGATTAGCAGCACTAGACAGGTTGGCCATATCTGGCATCCGTGGGCTTCCTTTGGATACACAAACTGAAGCATTTGCACACATCTTTGCTGAGGTGCTGAAAACCCCGGGGAGCAAAGCGCTGCAGGACAAAATGGTCCACCATTTCGAAGGAGACTATCGCCGTCTGAGCACATGGGGGTTGGGTCCCTATCATGTTGTGCCTGCTGAGTCGATGATCGCAGTGTTTGATGAAATCCTCAGCCGCACGATTGATAGTCCGTTAGAAAAGCGGCGCGAGATACTGCCCCTCCTCGCGGTGCAACTGGATTCTTCTCATTGGACCGGGGAGCAAAGTTGGGCGGCCGTTCATGGCAGGCCCTATAATCCAAGGCCCGAGTTAGCGTCGCGATTCGATCAGCTGCTGAACGAAATGACGCGCTTGGACGACCTCGGACGGGCAACCTTAAGTACGGACCTTGCCAACCAGTTATTTCTGCTTCACTGTTTGGATCGCACCCTTGTGTTGAACCGACATCAACGTTTGCTCAATTACGTCGAAGCACTTCCCGAGAATCTTCAATCGACACCTCGCAAGGCGCTGGGTCGTGCAATTCGCTGGCTGCCAGAGCACACACGCCTCGCTACCTACGAATCCATGCTGGAGGCGGCAAACCGATTAACGACAGGTAAAGGTGAAGCGTTGGCAGGATTGCCCGAAGCGTTGGCTGGCTTGACCGCCGCTGAACAAAGCCGAAGGTTACAACAATGGAAGTATGAAATCCTGCCGAGGTTGGACCTAAAAGATCAGGAACCAATCGTTGCAGGGCTTCTAGAAGCCTTCGGCAATTTAGCAGAGGGGAACAACCCCGACTTTGCGCTGTTGCTGGCGCTCGATACCTTTGACATAACGTCCGGCGGCCAAAGCATGGATAAAGACCGGTTCCAAAGCATAATTCATGGCATTTACCACAACTTAACGCACACTTACTCTCCCGAGACACTGGGACGTGTCCTCGACTTGAACAGTGATCTTTCCCCAACGACACGAAAAAGGCTTCTCCGCGACCTTGAGGAGTGGCTAGATTGGAAGTTTTTTAAAAAGGCATTGGGCAAGCAGGAACAGCTATTTTTACCGATACAGGCTCGCATCCGCGACGAACGCGCTAAATTGGCGCCTGAGCCGCGACTTAACCTTAACCCTGACCCGCCCCCGCTGACATGGTGGGAAGATCCGGACCGACAGAAGGCGGCTGATCACGCCAATAGCGAGCGCCGCCGCCGGCCCATCGTCGATTGGATCAAAGCACGGCTGCGCCGGCAATGAAATAACGCCCATCTAGCGATGGCGTATGGGAAAGACTGACGCAGTCGCCTATTATTGATTTACAGCACTATGCCAAATCGCGCTTCAGATTGTCAATTTTCTGTTCCGCGAATTGCGGTTTCGATTGGCCAGATTAGCGCCGCCCTTTTCCAGACAACAAGATCACGTCCAGCGAGTAATACAAGGCTTCGATACCGCGGCAGCGGGCAAGCCGTCTTTGACCTCAACAAAGTCGCGCCTACCGGACCTTGGCGGCTTACAATTCTATCCTATTGTGTTGATACAACAAAGCCATTGAAGGTGACTTTATGCATGCCTGATCAGCAATGGTTCGGAAAACCGTTCACCCATGCGTTATATAGTCGGCGCACTCCTATTCGCCTCTGCCCGGGTGGCATTGCGACCTTAGGCTTTCTTTCATTCTCGATAGGACCAGTATGGATTTCAATACTACGCCACCGCCGAATCCTCACAATGCCGCCATCTATGCGTCCGTCGACTCGCACGGTTCTGGCAACTCGCCCCCAAGCGGTTTCTTCAACGTCGGGGGCCCCGATACGGCTCAGCGGCAGGCGCCAGCCAATTACTCTGGCATGGCGCCTATGGAGCGCGTTCAGGCATTCTTGAAAACGTTGCGTGAGAAGGACGTCGAAAGAGAGGTCCGCATAGGAGCGCTGCGTGAGTTGTTGGATGGACTGAATAGGGACGTTGCAGACCCGAACATCCTACTGGCAGCACTAGACAAACTGGCTATGTCCGGTATCAGTGGCCTTCCGTTAAATGCACAAACTGAAGCATTTGCACACATCTTTGCTGAGGTGCTGAAAACCCCGGGGAGCAAAGCGCTGCAGGACAAGATGGTCCACCATTTTGAAGGAGACTATCGCCGTCTGAGCACATGGGGGCTGGGCTCCTATCATGTTGTACCTGCTGAGTCGATGATTGCAGTGTTTGATGAAATCCTCAGCCGCACGATCGCTGGTCCATTAGAAGAGCGACGCGAAATACTACCTCTCCTCGCACTACAGTTAGACTCTTCTCATTGGTCCGGGTATCAGAATTGGGCGGCTGTTCCTGGACGGCCTTATAACCCGAGGCCAGAGTTGACAACGCGATTTGATCGGCTGCTGAACGAAATGGCGTGGCTGGACGACCTCGGACGGGCAGAATTAAGCACGGAACTCGCTAAGCAATTGTTCATGCTTCATTGTCTGGACCGAACGCTTGTGCTGGAGCGTTATCGGCGCTTGCTCAATTACGTCGAAGCGCTTCCCGAGAAGCTTCAATCAGTGCCCCGCAAGGCGCTGGGCCGTGCAATCCGATGGCTGCCTGAACACACACGCCTTGCTACCTACGAATCCATGCTCGAAGCAGCCAAGCGGTTGTCGATAGGCAAAGGCGAGGCGTTGGCGGGATTACCTGAAGCGCTGGCTGGCTTGACCGCTGCCGAACAAAACCGAAGGCTGCAACAGTGGAAGTATGAAATCCTGCCAAGGTTGGATCTATGCGATCAGGAGCCAATCATTGCAGGATTGATCGCTGCATTTAGCAACTTGGCTGAAGGGAACAATCCCGAATTTGCGCTGGCGCTGGCGCTTGATACTTTTGATAGGACGTCCGGTGGCCAGAGCATGGATAAAGACCGATTTAGTAATATAATTTTAGAGATTCGCTGCAACCGAAAGCACATGTACTCTCCCGAAACGCTGGGGCGTATCCTCGATCTGAGTAGCGGTATTCCACCGTCCACACGTGAAAGGCTTCTCCTTGACCTCGAAGGATGGCTAGACTTTAAATTTCTTGAAAAGACATTGGGCAAGCAGGAACAGCTATTTTTGCCGATACAGGCTCGCATCCGCGACGAACGAGCCAAATTGGCGCCTGAACCACGATATAACTTTGACCCTGATCCATTACCGGTGACATGGTGGGAAGATCCGGACCGACGGAAGGCGGCTGGTCATGTAAATGGCGAGCGTCGTCGGCGACCCATCGTCGATTGGATCAAGACACGGCTAGGTCGGCGATGAGATAATGCTCATCTGGCGAGGCGTATGGGAAAGACTGACGCAGTCGCCTATTATTGATTTACGGCGTTATGCCAAATCGCGCTTCAGATTGTCAATTTTTTGTTCCGCGAATTGCGGTTTTGATTGGCCAGATTAGCGCCGCCCTTTTCCAGACAACAAGATCACGTCCAGCGAGTAGCACAAGGCTTCGATACCGCGGCAACAGGCAGCGGGCAAGCCGTCTTTGAACTACCACAGTCGCAACTAGCAGGACCTTGGCGGCCTGCAATTCTATCCTATTGTGTTGATGCAACAAAGCCATTGAAAACGACTTTGTGCATGCCTTATCAGCAATGGTTCGGAAAACTGTTCACCCATGCGTTATATAGTCGGCGCACTCATATTCGCATCCGCCCGGGGGCATTGCGACCTTAGTTTTTCTTTCATCCTCGATACGCCTAGCATGGATTTCAATACTACGCCACCGCCAAACCTTCACAATGCCGCCATCTATGCGTCCATCGACTCGCACAAGAGCGGTCCTGGCAACTCGCCTCCAAGCGGTTTCTTCAGCGTCGGGGACCCCCATACGGCTCAGCGGCAAGCGTCAGCCAGTTATGCCGGCATGGCGCCTATGGAACGCGTTAACGCGTTCTTAAAGACGTTGCGTGAGAAGGACATCGAGAGGGAGGTTCACATAGGAGCGTTGCGTGAGCTGTTGGATGGGCTGAATAGGGACATTGCAAATCCGAACGTCCTATTGGCAGCACTAGACAAGCTCGCCATGTCTGGCATTAGTGGACTTCCTTTTGAAGCACAAACTGAAGCATTTGCTCACATCTTTGCTGAGGTGGTGAAAATCCCGAACAGTAAGGCGCTGCAGGACAAGATGATTCATCATTTTGAACCTGACTATAATGTGGTGAGCACCGCAGGGCTGGGTTCCTATCATGTTGTGCCGGCTGAGTCGATGATCGCAATGTTCGATGCAATTCTCAACCGCACGATCGATAGCCCATTGGAGGAGCGGCGCAAGGTACTGCCATTCCTCGCGCTGCAACTGGACTCTTCTCATTGGTCCGGGTATCAGAATTGGGCGGCTGTTCCTGGACGGCCTTATAACCCGAGGCCAGAGTTGACAACGCGATTTGATCGGCTGCTGAACGAAATGGCGCGGCTGGACGACCTCGGACGGGCAGAATTAAGCACGGAACTCGCTCAGCAATTGTTCATGCTTCATTGTCTGGATCGAACGCTTGTGCTGGAGCGTTATCGGCGCTTGCTCAATTACGTCGAAGCGCTTCCCAAGAAGCTTCAATCGAAACCCCGCAAGGCGCTGGGTCGTGCGATCCGATGGCTGCCTGAACACACACGCCTTGCTACCTACGAATCCATGCTCGAAGCAGCCAAGCGGTTGTCGATAGGCAAAGGCGAGGCGTTGGCGGGATTACCTGAAGCGCTGGCTGGCTTGACCGCTGCCGAACAAAACCGAAGGCTGCAACAGTGGAAGTATGAAATCCTGCCAAGGTTGGATCTATGCGATCAGGAGCCAATCATTGCAGGATTGATCGCTGCATTTAGCAACTTGGCTGAAGGGAACAACCCCGACTTTGCGCTAGCGCTAGCGCTTGATACTTTTGATAGGACGTCCGGTGGCCAGAGCATGGATAAGGAACGGTTTAGCAAAATAATCTTAGAGATTTGCTGCAACTCAAAGCATACGTACTCTCCCGAGACGCTGGGGCGTGTCCTCGACCTGAGTAGCGGTATTCCACCGTCCACACGTAGAAGGCTTCTTCTTGACCTCGAAGGGTGGTTAGACTTTAAATTTCTTGACAAGACGTTGAGCAAGCAGGAACAGCTGTTGTTGCCGATACACGCTCGCATCCGCGACGAACGAGCCAAATTGGCGCCTGAACCACGATATAACTTTGATCCTGACCCGTTACCGGTGACATGGTGGGAAGATCCCGACCGACGGAAGGCGGCTAGTCACGCAGATAGCGAACGTCGTCGGCGACCCATCGTCGATTGGATCAAGGCAAGGCTAGGCCGGCGATGAGATAACGCCCATCTAGCGAGGCGTATGGGAAAGACTGACGCAGCCTGACCATGCGACTCGCCGATTAATGATTTACGGCATTTCGAAATAATCTTATGCTTTATTTATCTCACCAAGTCTGATTTTGGCCACCTCTAGACTAGATTTAAAATCTCGCTCAACATTATCAAAATGCTTTAGTATCTCAGCATATTGCTTTTGAGATAACTCTGTTTTTTGCGACGACGCCTTATGGTGGAGCGATAAATTGTTATTTTGCAGAATTCCATAAATTTTGCTTTTTGTTAATTCGATGTCTCGAGTAATGTTGCGATATATTTCTTTTGCCTCATATTGTTGATCTGCTCGCATACCTCGACTATGATTTTTCATTTTGTTGAGGGTGGCATTAATTGATTTATCAGCAACATCCTCCACATTGGCTAATTGCCCTAGCAAATCGTTGGCTTTCTTTATAAGAGCATCGCGTTTTTTACTAGACACACTGCTAGGCTTCTGCCAAAAATTACTTACTATTTTCTTGTCGCCAAAAGGGTTTTTTCGTTGCGCATCGGTACCAATTATTGACATCCGGCTGGCACGAAAACCAGTATAATTCTCTTTTTTAGGTTCACGCAAGTTCTGCAAACTTTGAAGAATAGGACTCCGCAAACTCTGCGATAGAGCTTTGCTATTGATTTGCCTCGGCAAATCTCTGATCGACGAAAATGCGGCAACAACCCTACTGTGGCTAAGTATCTTCATTTTTGGCAAAAATTGATTTAGTCAATTAAAAATACAGTGACTACGACCAAGTAGTTTTGTCAAATCGGAAGGACCGACCTGCGAAACGAAAAGTGGTTGGCCTTGACACCTTCCTACTGCCTCGTTATGTTCGCCAATCTAGGAAGCAGTAGAATGCCTACTACAGCATCTGGTCGCTAACGCGGCCCGCTCGCCTCGGTAGACTCCAGCTGCAGATGACTATGCTGCATTGCTGGTCTCATAGTTGCGACGGACGTGTTCTGCCCTGGATCGTCTCCATAAGATGATGACCGGTAACCGTGCTGTCACCGCGGCGCTGTCGACGCGCATCGCATTGTCGCGTGCCCTCGATGTGACTAACTGCTGCACCTATTGCCGCTCCCGCAACTGTATAGCCATCTTCCGTATCTGATTGGCCGCGTCTCTGTGCGCGGCCATGTCCACAATTTCCTTGTTCGAACGCCCTGCTTGCGTGAGCGCTGGCCCATGTTCGAACACCGCCTTGAGCGCCTGAGCCCCACCGTTATTGCCCGCGGTCGGCTTGGCTGAAGCCACGTTCGCTAAGCAGCAGCTCATGGGCGAGCACCGCTTGCAACGCCTGGGCGGCGCAGTCATGGCTTGCGATTTTCAGGATGTCAACCCGACTCAGTACTTGAGCAAGCTAACCTCCTTGCCTCGACTTGCGACACAACCCCTATTCGCCCATTACAATGGCGACCTTCGCTTCTACACTCCCATGCCTGCACCGCCGTCTAACATCGGCGGTGAAACAACAAACTGCGCAACTTTCACGTCGCACAGGTATGATGCCTCCGTCCTGCGCTTGCCCTATTTTGCCCCGTCGCACGGGGCGCAGAATGTATAAACATGTCGAAACTTCCGGCATCATTGTATATACTCGTTTATACGATGATAGGAAGGAACGAGACATCATGGCAAAAACCGCGACGCTCACGATCCAACGGTGGGGAAACAGTCTAGCTGTGCGCATTCCCGCTGCGGTTGCACGCGCGGCGCATTTCCAGGTTGGCCAGGAGGTAGAGGTGACGACGGATGAAGTTGGTGTAACAGTAAAGCCGGTGGGTCCGCGTAAGCTTACGCTCGCGGAGAAATTGGCGCGGTTTGATCCAGCAAAGCACGGCGGTGAGGCGATGGCAACAAGCCGCGTTGGTGCGGAGGTGTTTTAATGACAGGTGCTTTATGGGTGCCTGACCGACGTGACATTATCTGGATTGGTTGCAATCCGCAGGCCGGTCGTGAAATGAAGGATTTGCACCTGATGCTGGTCCTGTCACCGAAACTGTTCAACGAGCGAACCGGCATTGTCATCGGGCTTGCGATGACAACTGCTGACTCCAATGACACGAATCCGTTTGCTATCAAGTTTCAGGGGCCGAAAAACGTCCCGGGCTACGTGCTTGGACACCAGCCCAAGTCATTTGACTGGCGAGCGCGGGGAGCGAAGGCACATCCGTGGAAGCGCGTGCCGGATGATGTGTTCGCGTCCGCATGCGAACAGTTGAACCAGATTATTGCGATTGGCGATTAGGATAGCCGAATAGCTCAGCGTGCCAGTCTTCAGGCGATTCTGCGCTTTCGCCGCCTCACTCGCAATAAACGCCCCCTTCAGATCGGTGTTGCCCTTCACGGCCATGTCAAAACCGCCTTGGCCAGCCTCTATCCCCGCCTGCTCGGCAACGCTCGCGTAGTTGCCAAGCGCGTTACCGTTTTGCACGTTGAAACTGGCACTGCCCCCGCCCTGGCTTGAGAATGGAGCAGTTCTGCGGACCAGGGTCACTCAGCTTTGTTTCTCCGGAACAATTTCTTCAGAACTGGACCAAAGTTCAGAACGCAAAGAGGACCGCTGCATAACCTCTGGTTTTTTGGACGCAAAAACAGGGAGAACCTTATCGCCTACTATCACCATCGAGCAAACTCTTTGAACTGAAATTTCGCATATCTTAAAGTATCAGCGTCAAGCGCTGACCTAAATGTTGCCGTAACTACAGCACCCGTTACGCTAACCTTTCTCACCTCCCATGAGATCTCTGGTTTACCAGACTCAGAATTTGTACAGAACGTTAAAGCAAAGTAACAGCTCATATCCGTAAGTTTAGCTTCAATCACATCTGTACTTTTAGTCTGAAATAAATTTATCCCAGCAAGCGCAATCGAACCACAAATTTCCTCTATATTCCAAGCTGTGCCCAAACTGTTGCAAACAAATTGAGGCTCTGACCTTCATCGATGGGACATTAACCTGCCTGATTTCTTCGGACCGTTTCAATCTTGGAGAACGGCCTCGATTGCTTCAGTTGAACAATACCGCTGCTTGAACTCGTTGGGCGTCAGGTAATCCAGGCTCGAATGTGGTCGGATGGCATTGTAGTGGCGCCGCCACTGTTCGATCACCACCTTCGCCTCCGGGCGACTCCTGAACCATTCCAGACTCAGGCATTCGTCGCGGAACTTGCCGCTGAAGCTTTCGTCCGCGCCGTTCTGCCAGGGTTTGCCGGGATCGCTCAGTGCCATGTCCATGCCGTTGTCCGCCGCCCACTTCAGGATGGCGCACGACACGAACTCCGGCCCGTTGTCTGAGCGTAGATAGCACGGTGCACCATGCATGCTGACCAGCTGCGACAGGATTTCAACAACCCGTGCGCAGCGGATCGATCCGGCGACATCGATGGCCAGACATTCGCGCGTGTATTCGTCGATCACAGTCAGACACTTTAACTGTTGGCCATTGGCGCATGCATCGAACACGAAGTCGTCGGCCCAGACGTGCCGTGCCGCCGTCGCCGGTTGCGGCCGAGCCCGATGCACCGACACGCGCCGACGAGGCCGCTTGCGCGGAACCTGCAAGCCTGCCAGACGCCATAACCGCCATGCCCGATCAGCGCTCATCGGATGACCCTGCCGCTCCAGAAAAATCTGGATGCGGCGGTAGCCGTAGCGCGGATACTGCGCCGACAGGATGCTCATTGCAGCAAGCACCGGAGCATCCCGCTCGGCCAGCTTCGATTCATAATGCAGCGCCGATCTTGCCACCGACATCAGCGCGCACGCGCGTCGCTCCGATAGCCCCCGCACCTTCGCGTAGGCAACCTGCTTGCGCCGCGCGAGCGCGCTCACCATTTTTTTGCGTTGATCTGCTTCATCACGTCCAATTCGAGATCACGCTCGGCCAGCATCTTCTTGAGTCGCGCATTCTCCTGCTCAAGCTGCTTCAGCCGTTTCACGTCCGCAGCTTCCAGGCCGCCGAAATGCTGCCGCCAGTTATAGATCGTCTGCTCGCTGATCCCGTGCTTCTTCGCTACCTCCACGACCGGCGTCTTGTCCGCCTCGCGCAGGATCGTAACCATCTGCTCTTCCGCAAACCGGCTCTTCTTCATGACTTCCTTTCTCCGTTGGAAGCCATTCTCTCAAGTTTCAACTGGGCCGAAAATCACCGGGCAGGTCACCTCCCTCCTATTCCGCCAGCAATGCCTGCGCCAATAACAGGTAAGCGGTTCAGTCTAAATAGATTAAATCCCGCTGATCCAACCCATTTTTAACGCTATCCCAATCAGCACTATTAAGCTCGTGCTCGTGCAAGTCAGCAAAGGAAAGCTTGTCATTACTCCAGCTAACGCACCATAAAATGCGGAGCCCGGCAACGCCGGGCTTTATGCTCCTGTGATACCGCATTGCTCAAGGCTCTTTGCAAACGCAACCGCCCATGCAAAATCACATTTCCCAACCTTCTAAAGCACGAGAATATTGAGAAAATACATGAAGCAGGTCCGCATATTTGAACAACGGCCCCTCAGTATTCGCAAAATACCATAGATATCTGTCTTCCACCGGAGGCACCACCTTCCCCTGTTCAATCTCCTCAAATAAGCTGCTCATAAAACCCAGCACCATTTCCGCATCGTCATCTACTTTGGCATAGCGAGCCAATAGTTCGTGTAATGCACGCGCCTTTTCTTGCAAATTCCTGACCTTATCCACACTTCACCTCAACGCAATGTGAATGGGTTAATCTTGGCCGGCTCCGTCCACTGGCCTCGGTTTGGCACAATGACTTGCTGCGCTCCGCCAGGCATCATCGCTGCGCCCTGCGAAGTTCCCGCAACTTCCGATACAAACACATTTGGCGCAACGCCCGCTTTGGGCGTAATCGCGTAGTAATCCACGCCCTTACCCATCATGTTAGCCGCTTGGGCTGTCGGTAAACCCAACACCCGGCCTGCTTGTTCAGGCTTCATCGTTGCAATTGCGCGGGCCTGCTCAG
The DNA here is from genome assembly GCF_021733735.1 of Mycetohabitans sp. B2. NCBI lineage: Bacteria > Pseudomonadati > Pseudomonadota > Betaproteobacteria > Burkholderiales > Burkholderiaceae > Mycetohabitans > Mycetohabitans sp. B2. Next base: position 465 of record NZ_JAHKSP010000008.1, on the reverse strand, counting down.
GACTCATCCAAAAACCACTATACGGCGAAATACTACCGCCCTTTGGCACCACCTTCACCAACATCGTACCAGGCGATGCTGTCCCCATTTTGGGCAAATTCGCACCTGACCTCATGTAGCCTTGCGCAATTCTCTCAATGTCCGCCTTAGGCATGCCCGGGTTCCCTATCTGAATCTCCCGAATCAAGGCTTGTATTTGTGGTAAATGCATCATCTCTGGCGGCACTTTAACGCCATCGGTCACGAACTCTTTATAACTAGCCGCGCCCAGCTTGTTCAACGCAGCCGCCCGGTCAGTGATCGCGTTCGCCACCGCTCCCGCCGTCACTGCACTGCCCAATCCCAATCCGGCTTCAAGCAAGCTCGCCGCACCCGGCGACAAGCCAAGCCCCGTCAACGCCTGATTCAAATAGGTCGATTCCGGCTGCCCTGACACCGTCTGCTTCGCGCCCGCTATCAGTACAT
>NZ_JAHKSP010000007.1:0-7921 GCF_021733735.1 Mycetohabitans sp. B2 | reverse complement strand
TTTGCGTTTGGATGACTCGAGTCTCTCCCCCAGGAGCCGGCACGATTTGCGCAAGGCCCCATGCTGGCCACGCGCTTAGCCCGAGCGCCACGAAGCGGGCCCGGCCCACACGCCACACTGGCTCAACACCCACTAAAATCCAACGCGTTGCCATATAGGTTAGCCTCGTCGGGCAATTTAACCACTTTAGTATAAAGGTTCGCCATTGCCCAACCACCTGTGCCGTGCCCCGGACACCGCCCCCATTCGATCGGAAAAAATACTGCGCGGGACGGACCGGCCCACCCCAGTGGGCCGCCCCGCCATGCCAATATCAGGCCCCCGCTGGCCGCGCCAGCCCCTATTTGCTAAGGAACACCTGCTTTGCCAACCTCGACAGCACTGGTACCCCTTCGCTACGCTGGTCCGCTTGCAGGGTGCGCGGCCCTGCTGCTCGGCGGCATTAAGCGCTTTGGCGCGAGCTTTATTGAAGACACCGAAATCAAACCACAACGACGTAATAATACGTTTATCGAGCTGGGCTTGACTCACCGGCATTATGTCGGCGGCGCACAGTTTGATGGCTTGCTCGCATACCGGCAGGGTCTGGGTTGGCTTGGCGCAACGCCAGCGTTGCCACGCGGCTATCCAACGTATCGACTGCGCATGGCATCGCTCGATGCGAATCTGTCCGTGCCGTTCACGCTCGCGAGCCAGCCGTTGCGCTACGTCAGCGCGGCACACGGGCAGTTCACCAACAACCGACTTTTTTATCTAGATGGCCTCACCATTGGCAGCCGCTACACCGTGCGCGGTTTCGATGGCGAGACAATGCTCGCCGGCGAACGCGGCTTTTACTGGCGCAACGAACTGCAAGCGCCGATTGCGCACACCGGGCAGCACGCTTACGCGGCGCTTGACTATGGTCAAGTCTTTGGTCCATTAACACAGGGCCAGGGCGGCACGCAGCTTGCCGGCGCGGCGCTAGGGTTGCGCGGCACGGTGCCCACGCGCTTGGCCACCTACACGTACGAGTTGTCTGCCGGCACGCCCCTGTATCGTCCATCGGCATTATCAACGGCCCGCGTCACAGTCGGCTTTCGACTGAGCGCGCAGTTGTAAGCGGGCACATAGTGTCGATCTCCATCCGTTTTCCCGTCTTTTTGACGAAGTCCTATGCGCATCCGAACGAGTAGCCTTGTGCTGTTTTTAGCCTTAGCGCTGTCCCTAACCTCTCATACCGCATTGGCAGCGGATCTAGCTGCCCATACTGTTGTTAGGCTATTTATAGACGCATGCATACCCAACATGGGAAAACCAGAGGATGTGCAAAAGTGAGCAGAAAAAATGCATTTGCGTGAAATCACCGATCCTATCCCATTGTATGTTTTCGTCGGAGAGGGAAAGAAAGGAAAGGCCTGGGCCGTGCCAACTCGCTACGGAAATTTCGCACTCGCTATACGCGGACAGACGCAAGCATGCGCTGTCTATGCGCAAGCAGCTAAGGCGGACGAAGTTGAGTCCATGTTCAGAAAGATAGTCGAAGGCAGCAAACGACCCGGGATGAATTTCGACGTGTTAGAAGATAAAACCTTGGAGGAGCCAACTGGAAATACACGTGTACTTGTGTATGAATTGTCTGCAATCGGCGCTTTAACCGGCTTTGTATTTATCATGCTGACTACCGAACGTCCAGGTGGCGCATTTCAAGCCTCTCTCCGGGTGGCCGCAGCCAACGTCGCTTCTTCATCAAAATAACGGGCGCATTCTGCTAACATGCGATGCACGCTCAGGCTGCCTATCCACAAACTGCTTGAGCGGTTCCGGCAACGAAATATTCATGCTTTGCATGGTTGGATTCTCCTTAAGAACCGCCTGCCGATATCGCGCCACTCGAATGGCAAGCTCTGTATTGCCGCGTGCATCGAACCACTTTGCCACCAGACATGGTGCCGTCGCTGCGCCAGGCGATACGATGGATTGCCACCCTGGGCGGCTACCTGAATCGCCGTCATGATCCACCACCCGGTGCCACGCTCATCTGGCGCGGCTTCCTCGCCTTACACGAAATCACCGAGATGTTCCGCATCCTTAATTCAGGTCCATAGCTTGTGAATAAAGCTCAGTCCTGAAGGCGCCAAGGTTCACCGCCCACCAAGCCAATCGGTCCCACGCCGCTCAACCACGCGGATGATGTATCGCATGCAGCGCCTTGAGGCGCTCGCGTGCGACATGGGTGTAGATCTGGGTCGTCGAAATATCACTGTGGCCAAGCAGCATCTGCACCACGCGCAGGTCCGCACCATGATTGAGCAGATGCGTCGCGAATGCATGCCGCAACGTATGCGGCGACAGCGGCACGTGAATGTCGGCACGCAACGCATATCGCTTGATGATGTTCCAGAATTGCTGACGCGTCATCGCGCCGCCGCGCGCCGTCACGAATAGGGCGTCGGCGCCACGCGTCCCGAGGAGCACCGCGCGCGCGTCGCGCAGGTAGCGCTCCAGCCAGCCTCGGGCCTCGTCGCCAAACGGCACCAGGCGCTCTTTCGCGCCCTTACCCATCACGCGCACCACACCCTCGTTCAACCCCACTTCGACCGTCTTGAGCGTGACCAACTCCGAGACACGCAACCCACTCGCGTACATCAGCTCAAGCATCGCGCGGTCGCGCAATCCAAGTGGCGTGTCCAGGTCCGGTGCACCCAGCAACGCCTCGACTTGGGCCTCGTTGAGCGAGGACGGAAAACGGGGCGGCTGCCGGGCCGAGCGGATGCGCAGCGTCGGATCGGCCGCGACGCGATGCTCACGCAGCGCCCACGCGAAGTAGCGCCGGAACACCGACAGGCGCCGGTTCGCGGAACTGGCCTTGCCATCGCTGCGCACCGCCAGGTAGCCGTTCAAGTCCGACTCGCGCGTCGCGTCAAGCGTGCGCTCGTGCGTCGCCGCGAGCCAGTCGCAATACAGCGACAAGTCGCGCCGATACGCATCCAGCGTATTGCGGGACAACCCATGCTCGAGCCATAGCGCGTCGCAGAATGCGTCGATCGCTTGCGCGCTCGTGTCGCGAGACGCGCTCGACTGTTGGGCTTGCACGTCGCTCATGCGTACAGCTCACCCTGCTGCGGCACGCGGATGCCTTCATGGCGCAGCAGCCAACACTTGACGTCATGAAAAAAGCCCTTGCCGGCATGATGCGCAAAGCCGCCGAGGCCGTTCGCCGCCACGACGCGATGACATGGAACGACCAGTGGCGCAGGGTTGGACCCGCACGCCTGTCCGACAGCACGCGGCACCGCGCCAATCGACGCCGCCAGCTGCCCATAGGTCCAGACAGTGCCGGGTGCAATGCGACAGATGCCGTCCCATACCCGGCGCTGGAACGCGGTGCCGGCGAGCGACAGCGGCAAGTCGAACACCGTATCGGCCTGTTCAAAATAGGCCACGATCTGCGCTGCTGCACGCCGGGCCAGCGCGTTGTCCGGCTCGCGCAGCAAGGTCGTGCCGGGCAGGTAAACAATTTCATGAACAAACCGGTCATCGCTGCGGATACCGACCCGTCCAAATGGTGCATCGATCACGGCATTGAACATGCCAATCCTCCTGGGTGCGCGCGGCGGTACGCGGCACGAACGGGTCGATTCTACGTCCGAATCGTGTCTGCGGCATCGCGACGGCTGGCTGATATGCGACGTCTATTCGTAGCCCAGCGCCCAGCGCACGTGCTCACGCACCAGCGCAGACGGATCGTCTTCGCGCTTGCGCAACGCCGCCAGCACAGCATCGCGCCCCTGCACACCGCCACCGGCGCGCAGCGCATTGCCGAGTCCGACCGCGAGATTGCGCAGCCAGCGCTCGTAGCCGATCCGGCGGATCGCGCTGCCCGCCAGGCGCGTGTCGAAATCCTGCTCGCTCCAGCCGAACAATTCGATCAGTTGCGCGCCGTCCAACCCATTGCGCACATCGAAGTCCGCGCACCCGCTCGGCTGCGCAAACTTGTTCCATGGGCACACGAGCTGGCAATCGTCGCATCCGTACACGCGGTTGCCAATCGCCTCGCGCAACTCGACCGGAATGCTGCCGCGCAACTCGATCGTCAGGTAGGAGATGCACTTGCGCGCATCAAGCCTGTACGGCGCCACGATGGCGCCCGTCGGGCACGCATCGATACAGCGCGTGCAGGCACCGCAATGCGCGCCCGCCTGTTGCGGCACACGCGACGGCTGGCTTTGCGCATCGGTGGGCAATGGCACATCGACAAAGATCTCGCCGAGAAAAAACAATGAACCGGCATCGCGATCGAGCAGCAATGTGTGCTTGCCACGCCATCCGAGTCCGGCCTTTTGCGCAAGTTCGACCTCCAGCACCGGCGCCGAGTCGGTGAACACGCGGTAGCCAAGCGGGCCGATGGCGGCTTCGATCCGCTCGGCCAATCGCTGCAGGCGCTGGCGCATCACTTTGTGGTAATCGCGACCGCGCGCATAAATCGAGACCACCGCCGCGCTCGGATCGGCCAGTCGCGCATGCTCGCGCGCGCGCCATGACGCCGGCGTCCCGGCAGGCAGATACGGCATCCGTGCGCTGATGACCCGTTGCGTTCCGGGCACAAGTTCGGCCGGCCGCGCACGCTTCATGCCGTGTTTGGCCATATAATCCATCTCGCCGTGATAACCTGCGTCGATCCACGCAGCCAGTCCCGCTTCGGCATGGGACAAATCGATATCGCAGATGCCGATGGCGCTGAAGCCCAACTCGCGCGCCCATTCGCGCACACGCCGCGCCAGCGACGCAAGGTCGGCGTCGGTGAGCATCGCGCGGTGAATCTCGGTATCCGGCGGTTGTTTCATCCTTTCTATTGTACGCAATGCCAGATGCACAAGCCTCGCCTCGTCCATTGACAGAACGCGTGTTCGCGCTGCCGAACGAGCACGCGGCTAACACGTTCGGCGCAACGTTGGCCGCGGCGATCACGGCGGCGATGCGGGCCGCGCCCGCGCATGGCATGCAGGTGCACCTGATCGGCGAGCTTGGCGCCGGCAAGACGACGCTGGTGCGCGCGATGCTGCGCGCACTCGGCCACGCGCAACGCGTGCGCAGCCCAACCTACACGCTTGTCGAGCCCTATACGATCGAGAATGTCGACGGCGCGCCGCTGTCGATCTATCACTTCGACTTATACCGCTTTGCGGATCCGGCGGAATGGGAAGATGCCGGTTTTCGCGAGTACTTCGACACCGGGGCGCTGTGCCTGATCGAATGGCCGCAGCGCGCCGGCGGCGTGCTTGGCGTACCCGACTTGCAGATCGAGCTTGAAGTCCAAGGCGAAGGCCGCAAGCTGACTGCGCGTGCCTATAGCGAAACCGGAAAAGAGTGCGTTGCCCGATGCTGATCAAACCGTTCCGCTCGATTGAATCCGCCGCGACCGCATCGCATTGCTGGCGACGCCGGCAGATCCTGCGCGCGGGCGCCTCGACACTGTTACTGGGCCTGGCCGCGCCGCGCACCGCGCACGCGGCCGCAGTGCTGGGCGTGCGCGTGTGGCCGGCGCGTGACTATACGCGTGTGACGATCGAGTCGGACCAACCGCTGCAGAACTCGCAAAAACTACTACAGGAACCGGACCGGCTCGTCGTCGATCTCGATGGACTGGAGCTGGACCAGACGCTAAAGGATCTGGTTGCGAAGATCACGCCCAATGACCCGCAAATCCAATCGGTACGCGTGGGCCAGTTCCAGCCGCACGTGGTCCGGATGGTGTTCGACCTGAAGGGGTCGGTCAAGCCGCAGGTGTTCGCGCTCACCCCGGTCGGCTCGTACAAGTACCGGCTCGTGTTCGACCTGTATCCGGCCGTGCCGCCCGATCCGCTGATGGAGCTGCTCGCGCAGACGCAACGCAAGGAGGAAGCGCTCGAGCAACGCTCGGTTCCGGGCGCGACGCTGTCGGGTCCGGCGCTCGCGATGCCGTCGCCGTCCGACGGCGCCCCAGGGCGCGACACGCTGGCCGGCATCGCACCGCCGGCCAGCGGACGCGGCCATGCGAGCGACAACAGCGATGCGTTCTTCCAGCGCTTTGCGCAAAGCGATGCGGTGCCGCCACGGGACACCCCATCGGCCAAGCCCAGCCAACCGCCGTCGGCGCCGCCGCGGCCCAACGGCAACACCGATGGGCGCGCGCTGGCGACGCGCCGCGACAACGACGGCTACGGCTTCAAAGTGCCGCCGGGCAAGTCCGGCACGGTCCGCCTGCTAACCGTAGCGATCGACCCCGGGCACGGCGGCGAGGATCCGGGCGCGATTGGCGGCGCCGGAACCTACGAGAAGCATGTTGTGCTGGACATCGGTAAGCGGCTACGCGCGAAAATCGACGCGCAGCCGAACATGCGGGCGATGATGACGCGCGACGCGGACTTTTTTGTGCCGCTTGCGGTACGCGTACAAAAGGCACGACGCGTCGGCGCTGACCTGTTCGTGTCGATTCATGCGGACGCGTTCACTTCGCCGCAGGCGCGTGGCTCGTCGGTGTTCGCGCTGTCCGAGCGCGGCGCCACCAGCGCCGCGGCGCGCTGGATCGCGCAAAAGGAAAACGCCGCCGATCAGATCGGCGGCGTGGATTTTAAGACCCGGGACGTGACGTTGACGCGGGCGCTGTTCGATATGTCAACGACCGCACAAATCCGCGACTCACTGAAATACGGCAATTACGTGCTCAAGGAGATCAGTGGCATCAACAAGCTGCACAAAGGCAGCGTCGAGCAAGCCGGCTTCGCGGTGCTTAAAGCGCCAGACATTCCATCGATCCTCGTAGAAACCGCGTTCCTCAGCAATCCGGATGAGGAGCAGCGGCTGAACTCCGAAGCGTACCGCGACCAGATGGCCAATGCGATCCTAAAGGGCATCAAGCGCTACTTCGCCGCGAATCCGCCGCTCTCGAAGAACCGGATGGCATAATGCGTCAGCGCGCCTACGGCTAGCCGGCTCGGCGCCGGCGCAACATCTTCCAGCCCGCGCCCAGTACCACCGGTACAACAGCCGTGGCTACGCCGACCAGTACGATCGTATTCAGGTGGTCGCGGATGAACGGAATATTGCCGAACAAATAACCGCACACGGTCAGCAGTACGACCCACAGCAACGCGCCTAGCACGTTGTAGAGCTGAAAGCGCATCATACTCATGCCGGATACGCCGGCTACAAACGGTGCAAACGTGCGCACCACCGGTACAAAGCGCGCGAGCACGATCGTCTTGCCGCCGTGGCGCTCGTAAAATTGATGCGTCTTCATCAGCGCAGCCCGATCCAGGAAGCGTTCGCCAAACTTCCAATGCGCATCGAAGACTTTCGGTCCGATATAGCCGCCGATCAGATAATTCACCGTGTTTCCGCCGATTGCCGCCACTAGTAACAGCACGTTCAGCAATAGCAGGTCCAGTGAGCCGGACGCGCTGAACGCACCACCAATGAACAGTAGCGAATCGCCCGGCAGAAACGGCAACACGACCAAGCCGGTTTCGCAGAACACGATCAGGAACAGCACGACATACACCCAAGCGCCGTACTGCTGGATGAAGTCGCCCAGAAACTTGTCGATATGCAGAACTAGGCTAAGAAATTGCAGGAAGGTATCCAAAAGACATCCTTGAAACCACGGAAATTGGCGTGGATGATACCGGAATACTCCGTCTGCTTCGATGAATCCATCCGGTCGCCAGCGCACCCAACCCCGTCACGACCGGGCAGCGGCGCCTCGCTATAATAGATGGATGTCACAGTCCATTGAGCCGAGCATGTCCGACGCGGCGCGCCCACCCGTTGACGGCGAATCGCCACCGGCGACGCCGTCGCCCCCTGTCGTCGATCCGGCCCCTGTCATCGATCCGGCCTCCGCCGTAGATCCGGCCCCCGCCGCCGATCCGGCCTCCGTCGCAGATCCGGCCCCCGGCGC
>NZ_JAHKSP010000006.1:0-31620 GCF_021733735.1 Mycetohabitans sp. B2 | reverse complement strand
GATCCGACCCCCGCCGTAGATCCGACCTCCGCCGTAGATCCGGCCTCCGCCGCCGATCCGGCCCCCGTCGCAGATCCAGCCCCCACCGACGGGCCTGCCGTGCAGCGGCGCGACATGCCGACGCGCGCCATTCAGCCGTTGCCGGATCAGTTGATCAGCCAGATCGCAGCGGGCGAGGTCGTTGAGCGACCAGCATCGGTCGTCAAGGAGTTGGTCGAGAATGCGCTGGACGCAGGCGCGACGGCGTTGCGCATTACGCTGGACGCAGGCGGCGTCAAGCGCATCATGATCGCGGACGACGGCTGCGGCATCGAGGCCGACGAATTGCCGCTGGCGCTGATGCGCCACGCCACCAGCAAGATCCGCTCACTGGCGGAGCTTGAGAGCGTCTGCACATTGGGCTTCCGTGGCGAAGCACTCGCGTCGATCGCAGCGGTCGCGCAGACTAGCATCACGAGCCGCACCGCCGACGCGCCGCACGCCACCCGCATCGATGCGCAGACCGGCGCGCTGTCGCCGGCCGCCGGCGGCGTGGGCACGACGATCGAGGTGCGCGACCTGTATTTCAGCACCCCCGCGCGCCGCAAATTTCTCAAGAGCGAGCAGACTGAGTTCGGGCACTGCCTGGAAGTAATTCGGCGCGCCGCGCTGTCGCGCCCAGATGTCGCCTTCTCGGTACTGCACAACGGCCGCGCTGTCGAGCACTGGAACGCGGCCAGTGCCGCCGCGCGCACCGCGAAGATCCTAGGCGAGGCGTTCGCGACGTCGCATCTGCCGCTTGAGGAGGCCGCTGGCCCAATTGCGATCTACGGCTTCGCTGGGCTGCCAACCGCTAGCCGCGGCCGTGCCGATCAGCAGTATTTCTTCGTCAATGGCCGTTTTGTACGGGACAAGCTGCTCACCCATGCGGTGCGCGCCGCCTATGAGGATGTGCTGCATGGCGACCGCTATCCGGCCTACGTGCTGTTCCTCGACCTGCCGCCCGAAGGCGTCGACGTCAACGTCCACCCATCCAAGATCGAGGTACGCTTTCGTGACTCGCGCTCGATCCATCAGTTCGTTTTCCATGCGGTCCAGCGCGCGCTGGCCCGGCACGCCGGCGCCTCGCCCAACACGACCGCGGCAGGCCACGCGGCACATCTGACGCCTGCCATGCCGGACACGGCGGGCCCGGAAGCCGGAGCGAGCGGCGGTGTGGGCGCGGGTTCGCTGGCCAGATCCAGTGCTGCGTCGGCGTTGTCCGGCGCGGCGCCGCCACAGAGCGGCGGGCAATCTGCCGGACTGCGCCGTGGCGGGCCTGCCGCGACACCGGGGTCTTCGAGTTGGATATCGCATACGCGGATGCGCCAGGGCGTGCTACCGGTCGCCCAACCGCTGGCCGTCTACGATGCGTTGTTCGGCCGGCGCGATACGGCCGCCGTCCCTGCGTTGCCCACGCACGATGACGCCTCTGCCGCACCTTCGCCGGCATCCGGCCCAGCAGCGGACCAGGCATCGTCACCGATGGACGCCGAAAGCACGCAATCCGGCCCGTCCGCCACCAGTGAGGCCCATCCCGCCTCCGCCACCAGCGAGGCTCATCCCGCGTCCGCCACCAACGAAGCCCAGCCCACGTCTGCCACCCACGCAGTCCAGCCCGCGTCCGCCGCTAACGGACCGGCGGCAGCGTCGGCACAGCCGCTTGACGAGCATCCGCTGGGATTCGCGCTCGGCCAGTTGCACGGCATTTACGTGCTGGCGCAGAACACGCGCGGACTGGTGCTAGTCGACATGCACGCAGCCCATGAGCGCATTCTGTACGAGCAATTCAAGCACGCGCTCGCTCAGCGGCGCATCGCCGTGCAACCGCTGCTGATCCCGGTGACGATGCAAGCCGATGCGGTCGAAATCGGCGTGGCCGGCGAGGAACGCGAGACGCTCGATGCATTGGGCTTTGACATTGCTTCGCTGTCTCCGACCACGCTGGCCATCCGTGCGGTGCCCGCGCTGCTCAAGGATGCCGACCTGGTCTCGCTGGCGCGCGCAGTGCTTGCGGACCTGCACGCGTACGGCGGCTCGCGGGTGCTGACCGAGCACCAGCACGAGTTGCTCGGCACGCTGGCATGCCACCATGCGGTGCGCGCGAACCGGCGCCTGAGCATCGACGAGATGAACGCGCTGTTGCGGCAAATGGAAGCCACCGAGCGCGCCGATCAATGCAATCATGGTCGTCCGACTTGGTTCCAGCTTACGCTCAACGAGCTGGACCGGTTGTTCATGCGGGGCCAATAGTCGCGCCGTGCCACCCGCCCCCGTCATCGCATGCCTGCTCGGGCCAACCGCATCCGGTAAAACCGCTGCTGCGCTCGAGCTTGCGCGCCGTGCCCCAGTCGAGATCGTCAGCGTCGATTCGGCCCTCGTCTACCGGCAAATGGACATTGGGACCGCCAAACCCAGCGCAACCGAACGCGCCGCGGTGCCCCATCATCTGATCGACATCCTTGACCCGCTCGACGCCTACTCGGCTGCTCAGTTCCGCACCGACGCGCTGCGCCTGTGCGCTCAAATCATTGCGCGCGGCAAGCTGCCATTGCTGGTGGGCGGAACCATGTTGTACTACAAAGCGCTGGTCGATGGCTTGAATGCGTTGCCGAGCGCCGACGCGTCGATCCGCGCCGCACTCGAGCAGGATGCAGCGCGCGAGGGCTGGCCGGCACTACACGCGAAATTGGCACAAATCGACCCGGTATCGGCAGCGCGGATTGCGCCCAACGATTCGCAGCGGATCCAGCGTGCGCTGGAGGTCTGGCGGCTGACCGGGCAGCCGATGTCCACGCTGCTGCGCCCGACGCTCAACCCGGCCACCGGTCCGAGCGTCGGGCGCCAGACCGCAGGCGACGTCGATGCATGCGCGAGAGACGTCGATGCGTGTGCGATGCGCGCCGACCCGCCGCCTTCGCCCCGCTTTGCTGCCGTTTCACTGGAGCCCTCCGACCGGTCGGTGCTGCACGCGCGCATTGCACGGCGCTTCGACGCGATGCTGGACGCCGGCTTGATCGATGAAGTGCAGCAATTGCGTGCGCGCGGCGACCTGCACCCCGGCTTGCCGTCGATGCGCTGCGTCGGATACCGACAGGTATGGGCGTACCTGGACGGCGAATACGATTACGCGACGATGCGCGACAAGGGCATCTTCGCGACACGCCAGCTTTGCAAGCGGCAGTTGACATGGTTGCGCTCAATGCCCGAGCGGATCGTCGTCGACTGTGTTGGCACTGACGCCGGCCTGCGTGCCGCCGACGCAGTGCGGCGACTATGGGCACCGACGTAGCCGATGCCACGATCGATCGGTGCGGCGGCGCCACGACGGCCCCCAAACACGACGCTGCAATACGCGGCGTCGCCTCCCCCATGCGCGGCGTTACGTCCTCCGCGCGCGGCTCACGTCTGCGTGCGTGACGTCACACCACGATCGTTTGTGCGCCGCCAGCGTTGCGCTCGCGCACCGTGCCGAGCGTCCACACTTGCTCGCCGGCGGCCGACAGCACGCCGGCCGCCGTCTGCGCGTGCTCGGCCGCGACGATGACCACCATCCCGATCCCGCAGTTGAAGACGCGGTGCATCTCCGCATCGGCCACGCCACCGTGCTGCTGCAGCCACGCGAACAGGGGCGGCAACGGCCATGCGCGGTGGTCCAGTTCCGCGCACAGCCGCTCAGGCAGCACGCGCGGCACGTTTTCGACGAGCCCCCCCCCTGTGATGTGGGCGATACCCTTGACCGGGAGTTGCCGCATCAACTCGAGCATGGGCTTCACGTAGATACGCGTGGGCGCCATCAATGCATCGGCCAGCGAACGGCCGTCGAAATCGGCTTGCAGATCCGGCGCCGCGCGCTCGATGATCTTGCGCACCAGCGAGTAACCGTTCGAGTGGATGCCGCTCGAGGCCAGGCCCAGCACCACATCGCCAGCGCCGATCGTGCTGCCGTCGATGATCTGGCTTTTTTCGACTGCCCCGACCGCGAATCCGGCCAGGTCGTATTCGCCGTCCGGATACATCCCCGGCATCTCGGCCGTCTCGCCGCCGATCAGCGCGCAGCCCGCCAACTCGCACCCGGCGGCAATACCCTTAACCACACTCGCCGCCGTCTCGACGTCAAGCTTACCGCAGGCGAAATAGTCGAGAAAGAACAGCGGCTCGGCGCCTTGCACGAGAATGTCGTTGACGCTCATGGCCACCAGATCCTGCCCGACCGTATCATGCCGGTTTAAATGGAACGCGAGTTTGAGCTTCGTGCCCACGCCGTCGGTGCCGGAGACCAGCACCGGCTCGCGGTATTTCTTCGGTACCTCGAACAGCGCGCCGAATCCACCGATGCCCGCCAGCACGCCGTCGCGCATTGTCTTTTTCGCGAGCGGCTTGATGCGATCAATGAGCGCGTCTCCTGCGTCGATGTCGACGCCCGCGTCACGGTAGGACAGGCCCGGCGCCTGCGTGCCGGGAGTGGATTTCGGTTGATTCATGGCGAGAGCGCGAGAAGCTCGCGGGAAGGTCGGTAAAATTGCAATTTTACCCGATGCGAGTGTGCCGACCGCACGATCTCGTCAAAACCGCATTCCTGGACCCTTGTCACCCGTGCTGACCTCGTCTGCTTTCCATCGTCAACTGACACTCGACCTGGGCACGCCGCCGCCGAAGACATTTGAGAACTTCTTCGCCGGCGCTCATGCCGAACTGGTCGCCCGTCTCGCCGGCCTGGACGCCGCCCTCGCGGCCGGGCCTGTCGCGGATCGCACGTTCTACGTATGGGGGGACGCCGGAAGCGGGCGCAGCCACCTGCTGCAGGCGCTGGTGGCCGGCGCATCGAGCGGCCGTGCGCGCTTTGTCGCACCACTCAGCCCACTGTCGGCGTTCGGCTACGATCCGCGTGTCGCGATCTATGCAGTTGACGATGTCGACCAACTCGCCGATGCACAACAGATCGCGCTGTTCAACCTGTTCAACGAGGTGCGCGCCAGCCCCGGCAGCGCGCTGGTGGCCACCGGCAACGCCGCGCCACTGCATCTGGCCGTGCGTGAGGATTTGCGCACGCGCCTGGGCTGGGGCCTAGTGTTCCATCTCGGTGCGCTGACCGACGAGGGCAAGGCGGCCGTGCTCAAGCATGCCGCGCGCGAACGCGGCCTGACGCTCGCCGACGACGTGCCGGCATGGCTGCTCACGCACTACCACCGCGACATGCCCAGCCTGATGCGCGTATTGGACGAGCTCGACCGCTTCGCCCTCGAGCACAAGCGCGCCGTCACGCTACCGCTGCTGCGTGCGATGCTGGCGGACAGCTTCAAGTAAAATGCGCTCCATGACGAAAACCGCACGCAATCTCGCCCTGTTCGACTTGGACCATACGCTGATCCCCACCGATAGCGACCACGAGTGGGGACGCTTCATGGTCAAGCTCGGCATTGTCGACGCCGACAGCTTCTCGCGCGAAAACGACCGCTTCTACGCCGACTACCAGGCAGGCAAGCTCGACATCCATGCGTACCTGCACGCGATGCTCACCCCGCTGGCAAAATACTCGCGGCGGCAACTGGACGACTGGCATGAGCTATTCATGCACGAGGTCATCAATCCGCGGATCCTGCCCGCCGCCCGCGCATTGGTGCGCGAGCACCAGGAGGCGGGGGACCTGTGCTGCATCGTGACGGCGACCAACGCGTTCATCACCGCACCAATCGCGCAAGCATTCGGCATCGAGACGTTGATCGCGTGCGAGGTCGAGACGGCCGACGGGCATCCCGACAGCCCGTACACGGGCAACCCGATGGGCGTGCCGAGCTACCGCGAGGGCAAAATCGTGCGGGTGCAGGCGTGGCTGGATTCGCTCGGCTGCGACTGGGCAAGCTTTGCAAACAGCTACTTCTATAGCGACTCGCACAACGACATCCCGCTGCTCGAAAAGGTCACCGTCCCGGTGGCAACCAATCCGGACGAGAAGCTGCGTGACTATGCGCTGGCTCGTGGTTGGCGCATCCTTGAACTGTTCCAATCGACGTGATTACAAAATTCATCCGCAAGTTGTTCGGCTCGCGTAGCGGCGATGCCACCCCGCCGGCCGACACGGCGCACGACACCGACGCCGATCGAGGCGGCGCACATGCCAACCCGGGCATCGCCCCGACAGGCCGTCGGCGCAACGCGGCGCGCGACGAGCAGCGCAGCGCGCCGGCTGACGCGCGGACCGCGCAGGACACTAGACTGGCCTCGCGCAAGCCAGCGCGCCACACGCCACGCCGCCGCCCCTTAGCCGCCGGTGGTCATGCCGGCAGCCAACCTGCTGCCGGTGGCGAAGCCGAAGTACCGGTGATCGTGCCAGCCGACATCCATCGTATCGATCCGGCACTGATCTCGCGCCATGCCATCCGCGTCACCGACACGCTGCAACAAGCCGGTTTTCGTGCGTTCATCGTCGGCGGCGCGGTGCGCGATCTGCTACTCAATATCGCGCCGAAGGATTTTGATGTCGCTACGGACGCCACGCCGGACGAGGTCGTCAAGCTATTTCGCCGCGCCCGGTTGATCGGCCGGCGTTTTCAGATCGTCCACGTCCAGTTTGGACAGGAGATCATCGAAGTGTCGACGTTCCGCGCGCTGATGGATGCGGTGCCGGCTGACGGCGGATCCGCGGACAGCGCGCCGGCCGCGCCACCGCGCAAGCTGCGACGCGGCGAGTTGGACCGGCGCACGCATGCGGTGGACGCGAGCGGACGCGTGCTGCGCGACAATGTCTGGGGCGAACAGCACGAGGACGCGACGCGGCGCGACTTCACCGTCAACGCGATGTACTACGATCCGGCGACGCAGACCGTGCTCGACTACCATCGCGGGATGGACGACATTCGCGCCCGCGTGCTGCGAATGATCGGCGAGCCAGCCACCCGCTTTCGCGAGGATCCGGTCAGGATGCTGCGTGTCGTGCGTTTCGCGGCCAAGTTGGGCTTCACGATCGAATCGTCGACGCATGCGCCGATCGCCAAGTTGGCGGATCTGATCAACAACGTGCCGGCGGCCCGGCTGTTCGACGAAATGCTCAAGCTGCTGCTGTCCGGGCACGCGCTCGGCTGCCTGAAACAGTTGCGCGCGCTGGGCCTGCACCATGGGCTGTTGCCGCTGTTGGACGTGGTGCTCGAGCAGCCCAGCGGGGAGCGTTTCATCACGCTTGCGTTGACCCATACCGACGAGCGCGTGCGCTTGGGCAAGCCGGTCTCACCTGGGTTCCTGTTTGCCTCGCTGCTGTGGCACGAAATGCAACTGCGCTGGCAGCAATACGAGGCTGGCGGCGAACATTCGATCCCGGCGCTGCATCGGGCCATGGACGACGTGCTCGACCAGCAGACCGAAAAACTCGCGATCCAGAAGCGCTACACCGCCGACATGCGCGAAATCTGGGGGCTACAGCCCCGACTGGAAAAGCGCTCCGGCCGCAGCGCGTTAAAGCTGCTGGAGCACCAGCGGTTCAGAGCAGGTTATGATTTTCTCTTGCTACGCTGTGAGGCGGGCGAGTTGGACGCGTCGGTCGGTCAATGGTGGACGGATTTCATCGCCGGCGATCCGGACACGCGCGAGGCGCTGCTGGCGCAGGGCGACAAGGAGCGCTCGCCGCGCAAGCGCCGGCGCCGTGGCGGCTCGCGCCACCGCAAGGATCCTGGCGAAGGTGCCCAGCAGGCCGCGTCGCCGACCGATGGCGAACCACGTGGCAACGGCGACGCCTAGCGGCTTGCGCGCACGCCGACCATCAAATGCAGCAGGAGTCGACGTCATGACCGTAGCCTATCTTGGCCTGGGCGCGAACCTTGGCGACGCGCGCCAGACGCTGAAGGACGCCGTGGTCTGCCTCGCGCAGCAGGCGCCCGTCACCGTGCTTGCGAAATCGAGCCTGTACCGCACTGCCCCGGTCGATGCCGGTGGCGACGACTTCTACAATTGCGTGGTGAAGATCGATACCACGCTTGCCGCACGGCAGCTGCTTGCCCTGTGCCACGGCATTGAGCATCACTTCGGCCGCGAGCGCCCGTACCGGAACGCACCTCGGACGCTAGACATCGATATTCTGCTGTACGGCACCGTGCAACTCGACGAGCACGACCTGACGGTGCCGCACCCACGGTTATCCGAGCGGGCGTTCGCACTAGTGCCGCTACTCGAACTGGACGCAGCGATCGAGATTCCCGCGCTGGGCCGTGCGGACCGTTACCTGACTGGCGTTGTGTCGCAGCGCATCGAAAAGGTCGATCCCTGCCAATGTCCGTTCCGACGCGTCGCCGCTGCGATCGTGGGCGGCCAGTCGGGGCCGCGCCGATGAACCCGTCCGCTGTTGTGCCACCGCTCACCGTCCATGCGCCGGCGCAGCATACGCCCCTGGGCTACCTGGTGATCGAGGGGCCAATTGGCGTCGGCAAGACCACGCTGGCGACGCAACTGGCAACACGCTGGTCCATGCAAACGCTGCTTGAGCGCGCGGCTGACAATCCGTTCCTCGAGCGCTTCTATCACGACAACGCACGCTACGCGTTACCGGCGCAGTTGGACTTCCTGCTGCAGCGTGAGACGCAAATGCGCGCGATAGCGGATGCGCGGCAGCGCGGCACGCCACTCGCCGCGGACTTTCTGCCGCAGAAAGATGAGTTGTTTGCCCGCCTGACGCTGCCCGACGACGAATTCACGCTGTATCGCGCGCTGGCCGCCCGCGTGCCGCTCGCCCGGCCAGCGCCGGATCTCGTGATCTACCTTCAAGCCAGTCCGGAAACGCTGTTCGCCCGGATTCAAAAGCGCGCGATTGCGATGGAGACGCATATCACCGATGCGTACCTGCGCGCATTGTGCGACGCGTACAGCGAATTTTTCTATCACTACGACGACGCGCCGCTGCTCAGCGTCAATACCGACCATCTGGATCTGGCAGGATCTGACGCAGACCTGGACTTGCTGGTCAAGCACATTGGATCGATGCGCGGCCGCAAGGCGGTATGGGTGAAGGGCACGGCGCGATGACGCTCTCCAAGGATCATTTGTTATGAGCTATCTGCAGAATTCTGGCCGTCGTGCCGTCACTGTTCCGCGCCTTCAGCAGATGCGTGAGGCCGGCGAGCCGATCGCGATGCTGACGTGCTACGACGCAAGCTTTGCGGCATTACTCGAGCGTGCGGGCGTGGACGTGCTCCTCATCGGCGACTCGCTCGGCAACGTGTTGCAGGGCCAGACCACGACGTTGCCGGTCAGCGTAGCGGATATCGCATACCACACCGCCAGCGTGGCGCGCGGCAGCCGCGGCAACGCGCTGGTCGTCTCGGATTTGCCGTTCGGCAGCTACGGTACGCTAGCAGACGCGTATTCAAGCGCCGTCAAGCTCATGCAGGCGGGCGCACAGATGGTCAAGCTTGAGGGCGGTGCATGGCTTGCTGAGACGATCCGCTTCCTGGTCGAACGGTCGGTGCCGGTCTGCGCGCACTTGGGGCTCACGCCGCAGTCGGTGCACGCGTTCGGCGGCTTTAAGGTCCAAGGCAAGAGCGATCTGGCGGCCGAACAGTTGAAAAAGGACGCCCAATTGCTCGAGCAGGCCGGCGCGCAAATGGTCGTGCTCGAAGCGATCCCTGCCGCGTTGGGGGCCCAGGTCACCGCGGCACTGACGATTCCGACGATCGGCATCGGCGCCGGCGTCGACTGCTCGGGTCAGGTACTGGTGTTGCATGACATGCTCGGCGTGTTCCCTGGCAAGCGGCCCCGGTTCGTCAAGGACTTCATGGCCGGCCAGCCATCGATCGAGGCAGCCGTCCAGGCCTACGTGCGCGCGGTCAAGGATCGGACGTTCCCCACCACAGAGCATACGTTCTGAATCGACGTCGCTCAAGGCGAAGAAGGCGAAGCTAAAAGCGAAGCAATTGTGCCGGCATCACGCCGCGCAGCGCATTGCAGACAACAAGCGCATCGCGGCGCTCAAAGTCGGCGCGCGTGATCGGCTGCTCGATGGCCTGCCACGCCGGGTCCGCGAGCAGCACCGAGCGCATGACACCGGGCAATACGCCGCTGGCCAGTGGCGGGGTGACCCAGCGGCCGTCGATTCGCACGAATACCGTGCTGCGGCCGCCTTCGGTCAGCTCGCCACGCCGATTGAAAAACAACAAGTCAAACGCGTGGTGAGTTTCCGCGAGTCGCCATGCCCGGTCATAGGCATCCCGGCAGGTGGTCTTGTGACGCAGCAACGGATCATCCGGGTCCGGGGCAGCCATGCCGTGATCGGCCGCCAGCATCACGCGCACCGGACCGGGCGCGAGTGGGAGCAATGGCGCCGCGCTGACGTCGATGACCCCGTCCTTGCGCAGCGTCGCGCGCATCCGATAGGCGCCGCCCGGCGCGAGCGCCGCACAGGCCTTTGCAAGCCGCGCCGCAAACACGCCGGCCTCGAACGGGAAGCCGAAATAGCGCGCGCTGCGCTCGACACGGGCAACATGAAGAGCTTCATGCCGCACGCCCTCCCGCGTTGCATACATTGTCTCGAACAACTGGAAGCCGGGGTCCGCCTCGGTCAAGAAGCGAGCCTTTAATGCACATTCGAGATATTCGTCGTGCGCGACGCTGTCCAGCACGATGCCGGCGCCCACCCCGAGCGTGCCCGCCCGCACGTTGGCGCCCATGCCGGAGGTCGATCGCGGCTCCAGCACCAGCGTGCGAATGGCCACTGACAGGCAAAAATCGCCGAGCGGGCGCGCGTCGGCAGCCGGGTCGAGCCACCCGATCGCGCCGGTATACAACCCGCGTGGTGTCGTCTCGATCGACTCGATTAACGCCATCGTGCGAACCTTCGGCGCGCCGGTAATCGAGCCACACGGAAAAAG
Organism: Mycetohabitans sp. B2; assembly: GCF_021733735.1. Taxonomy (NCBI): domain Bacteria; kingdom Pseudomonadati; phylum Pseudomonadota; class Betaproteobacteria; order Burkholderiales; family Burkholderiaceae; genus Mycetohabitans; species Mycetohabitans sp. B2. The sequence continues at coordinate 20,752 of NZ_JAHKSP010000006.1, read as the reverse complement.
CGCCCGCAGCACGTCGGCAAAACCGATCTCGTCACGCACGCGCGCGTGCACGGTCGAGGTCATTTGCCACACCGACGCGTACGGCTCGAGCGCAAACAGCGCGGGCACGCGAACCGAGCCGGTCCGCGCGATTTTACCCAGATCGTTGCGCAGCAAGTCGACGATCATCAGGTTCTCTGCCCGGTTCTTTTCGTCGGCGGCCAGCGCCCGCGCTTGCTGCGCGTCGAGTTGCTTGTCATTCGCACGCGACGCCGTGCCTTTCATCGGCCGCGCGACGATCGTCCCGCCACGATGCTCGACGAACAGTTCGGGCGACAACGACAGCACATGGGTGCCGTCGGGCAGCGCCAGCAACGCGCCGAACGGCACCGGCTGGCGCGCCCGCAAGCGTCGATACAACGCAGGCGCCGAGCCGAACATCTCGAACGCGAGCCGATACGTATAGTTGACTTGATAGGAATCGCCGTCACGCAATGCGGCATGAATGCGCGTGATCGCGTCGTCGAACGCGTCACGCGTGACGCTGCTGCGCACGTTCGCGATGCCAGCCACCCCGGGATCCGCGCGGCCGCCGTCCTGCTGCTGCAACCACGCTGCGACCTGCTCCGAGGACAGGCGGCGCAACTCGCGGAACAGAAGAATACGCAGCGCACCGCCGCCGGACTGCTTGGCCGGGCATTGCAGCCGTACACCCCATTCGTAGTCCGCAAGCAACAACGCATGCAGACCCGTGCGCAGATCTGCATCGACTTCGGCAAGCACTGCATCGAGCCGGCCGGGATCGGTGCAAGTGCGCTCATGCGAGAACGCCGTATAGAGGCGCGAGCGGCATGCAGGGGCATCGGCCAACGCCTCGCCGGGCGCACAGTCGTCGAGCAGCGCGAACACGCGGGTGCTGTCAGGGTTGCCCGCAGCCCGCCCCGCCCCCGCATCAGCTGCCATCATGTCACTCGAAGAAGCTCTTTACGCGATCGAACCATCCCTTGCTCTGCGGGCTATGCCGCCCGCCCCCTTCGACCAGCGACTTTTCAAACTGGCGCAGCAGGTCACGCTGCGTATCGGTCAGCTTGACCGGCGTCTCCACCTGCACGTGCACGTACAGGTCGCCCGGCAGGCTCGAGCGCAAACCCTTGAGGCCCTTGCCGCGTAGACGGAACGTCTTGCCCGATTGCGTGCCCTCTGGCACGGTGAACGATGCCTTGCCAGCCAGCGTCGGCACCTCGATCTCGCCGCCCAACGCCGCGGTGGTGAACGCGATCGGCATCTGGCAATGCAGGTCGTCGCCGTCACGCTCGAAGACGGTGTGCGGCTTGATGTGGATCTCCACATACAGATCGCCGTTCGGACCGCCATTGATGCCCGGCTCGCCGTTGCCGGCAGAACGGATCCGCATCCCCTCGTCGATGCCGGCCGGAATCTTCACCTCCAGCGTCTTGTTTTCCTTAACCTTGCCGACGCCGTGGCAATGAGCGCACGGCTCCGGAACGTACGTCCCAGTGCCGTGGCACTTTGGACACGCCTGCTGGATGCTGAAGAAACCCTGCGACATGCGCACCTGACCCTGCCCATGGCAGGTCGGGCACGTCTCGGGCTTGGTGCCCGGCTTCGCGCCGGAGCCACGGCATACCTGGCACGATGCCCAACTCGGTACGCGGATTTGCGTCTCATAGCCATGTGCGGCCTGCTCCAGCGTGATCTCCATGCTGTAGCGCAGGTCCGCGCCGCGGTACACTTGCGGGCCGGCCCGCCGGCCGCCGCCTGCGGCTTGTCCAAAGATATCGCCGAAAATGTCGCCGAACGCATCGGCGAAGCCGCCAAAGCCTTGTGCGCCCGCGGCGCCCATGTTCGGGTCGACACCCGCATGGCCGTACTGATCGTACGCGGCACGCTTCTGCGAGTCGGACAGCATTTCGTAGGCCTCCTTCGCCTCCTTGAAATGCTCTTCCGCATCCTTGTTGCCAGGATTGCGGTCCGGGTGGTACTTCATTGCCAGCTTCCGATACGCCTTCTTGATGTCGTCATCGGACGCATTCTTGGCGACACCCAGCACGTCGTAGTAGTCTCGTTTGGCCATATCGAGTCAATGCCACAAAACAAAATAGGCCCGGAGAGCTGCTAAGCCCGCCAGGCGCGCTGTCTTCACCACCGTGCTGCGGTGCACGATAGCACACAGGTGGCCAGTGCGGTGGACGCGGCACGCCTCGCGTCCCGTCCACCGGCTGCCACCGCCGCTTCGCTCAGTCCTTCTTCACTTCCTTGAAGTCGGCGTCAACAACGTCGTCCTCGGCCTTGCCGGACGGCGCAGCGGACTGCGCGTCGGGCGCGGCTCCAGCCGCACCCGCCTGGGCCTGCATGTCGGCGTACATCTTCTCACCGAGCTTTTGCGACACCTTCGACAGCGCCTCGATCTTCGCCTCGACCTGCGCCTTGTCGGACGCGCTCTTCAGCGCTTCCTCCAGTTCCTTAAGCGCAGCCTCGATCGCGCTCTTCTCACTCGCGTCGATCTTGTCGCCATAGTCGGACAGCGCCTTCTTCGTGCTGTGCACCAGCGCGTCACCCTGGTTGCGCACGTCGGCCAACTCACGCAGACGGTGATCCTCCTCGGCGTTCGCCTCGGCATCCTTCACCATCTTCTCGATCTCAGCCTCGGACAGGCCTGAATTGGCCTTGATCGTGATCTTGTTCTCCTTGCCCGTGCCCTTGTCACGCGCATGCACGTGCAAGATGCCGTTCGCGTCGATGTCGAACGTCACTTCGATCTGCGGCACGCCGCGCGGCGCGGGCGGGATGCCCTCCAGATTGAACTCGCCCAGCAGCTTGTTGCCGACCGCCATCTCGCGCTCGCCCTGGAACACCTTGATTGTCACCGCCGACTGGTTATCGTCGGCCGTCGAGTACACCTGCGTGTGCTTGGTCGGGATCGTCGTGTTCTTGTTGATCATCTTCGTCATCACGCCGCCCAGCGTCTCGATGCCCAGCGACAGCGGCGTCACGTCCAGCAGCAGCACATCTTTGCGGTCGCCGGAGAGCACCTGGCCCTGGATCGCCGCGCCGACCGCGACCGCCTCGTCCGGGTTCACGTCGCGACGCGGCTCTTTGCCGAAGAACTCTTTGACCTTGTCCTGCACCTTCGGCATCCGCGTCATGCCGCCCACTAGGATCACGTCATCGATGTCACCGACCTTCACACCCGCGTCCTTGATCGCGATGCGGCACGGCTCGATCGTGCGCTCGATCAGCTCCTCGACCAGCGCCTCCAGCTTCGCGCGGGTAACCTTCAGGTTCAAGTGCTTCGGGCCGGACGCGTCCGCCGTGATGTACGGCAGGTTGATTTCGGTTTGTGCCGAACTCGACAGCTCGATCTTGGCCTTTTCGGCCGCTTCCTTCAGCCGTTGCAGCGCGAGCACGTCCTTGGACAGGTCAACGCCCTGCTCCTTCTTGAATTCACCGATGATGTAGTCGATGATCCGCTGGTCGAAGTCCTCACCACCGAGGAACGTGTCGCCGTTGGTCGACAACACCTCGAATTGCATTTCGCCGTCCACGTCCGCGATCTCGATGATCGAGATGTCGAACGTGCCACCGCCCAAGTCATAGACCGCGATCTTGCGATCGCCCTTCCCGGATTTGTCCAGTCCGAATGCGAGCGCCGCGGCAGTCGGCTCGTTGATGATCCGCTTCACGTCCAGGCCAGCGATGCGGCCCGCGTCCTTCGTGGCTTGCCGCTGGCTGTCGTTGAAGTACGCCGGCACGGTGATCACCGCTTCAGTCACCGGCTCGCCGAGGTAATCCTCGGCCGTCTTCTTCATCTTGCGCAGCACTTCGGCGGAAATCTGCGGCGGCGCGAGCTTCTTGTCGCGCACCTGTACCCACGCGTCACCATTGTCCGCCTTGATGATCTGGTAAGGCATCAGGCCGATGTCCTTCTGCACTTCCTTCTCTTCAAAACGACGGCCAATCAGCCGCTTGACGGCAAACAGCGTGTTTTTCGGATTCGTCACGGACTGACGCTTGGCCGGCGCGCCAACCAAAATCTCGCCATCGTCCATATACGCGATAATCGAAGGCGTCGTGCGCGCGCCTTCCGAGTTCTCGATCACCCGCACCTGGTTGCCTTCCATCAGCGCCACGCACGAATTCGTGGTACCGAGGTCGATCCCGATAATCTTGCCCATTTTTACTAATCTCCTGGCTTTGATCTAGCTAGACCCGCGCAGCACGCGGTCATTCATTCACGTCTGCCCACAACGTGGGTGCAACAGCGCTGATTTCAATACCCTGGCGTGCACACGGACTTTGCCGTGGCCAGACGCCGGCCGCACTCACTTAGGCGCGGCCACGGTAACCAGCGCTGGGCGCAGCACGCGGTCGGCAATCACGTAGCCTTTTTGCAACACGCTGACCACAGTGTTGGCCTCCTGCTCGGCCGGCACCATCGAAATCGCCTGGTGCCGGTGCGGGTCGAATTTCTCGCCGATCGGATTGATCTGCACGACGCGCCCCTTCTCCAGCGCGCTCGACAATTGACGCAACGTCAGCTCGACGCCCTCGCGCACCTTCGCCAAGTCGCCGGCGTTGTCCGCCAACGCAGCCTCCAGGCTGTCAACGACCGGCAGCAGGTGTTCGGCAAAACTCTCGATCGCGAACTTGTGCGCCTTAGCGACGTCGTCCTGAGCGCGCCGCCGCACGTTCTCGGTCTCCGCGCAGGCGCGCAGGAAACTCTCTTGCAACTCGGCGATCTTGGCCTGCGCTTGCTCGAGCGCGTTGGCTTCGGCGGCGGCATGGGCCTCGCCGAATTGCCCATTGTCGGCGCCCGGCTGTGCCGCCGCGGCGTCCTTGCGCTGAGCCTCGGCCGGTTGCACCTGTGCGTCCTGCGCCGTTTGCGTGCCGTTGCCGGCGGATTCCGTATCCGATGCGGGGCGATGCTGGCTTGCTTGCTTCTCTTCCATGATGGCCGTGGTCAATTTCAGTCAATGGTTCGATTCGGCTGTTCCCGCGCCCGGTCGGCCCAACGGGCGCCAGCACACGGGAAACCGTGGTTGCGCAATCGACATGGGGTCGCAGCAGGCCTTTTCAATAGCCCGCCGTAAAAAGTCGTGGCACAGCGCCGTATGGCGTGGCCACCGTGGCGTTGCAATATACCGTTACATGATTTTCCGCATGTGTTACACGAATTCCCGTATGTTCACCGCAAATAGATTGAGTGCCCGGCGGCGCTGACCTACACTTTGCTATAAGGCGCTTTAAGACACGTACACCCTGGATTTCGTCAATGGCGCTCGCCACCGCCCAGCCAAATGCCCGTTTCCGCCCGTGCCATGAAACTGACCTTTGCCATTGGGGTGGTCGCCGTGGTATTGATCGCGGGAACGACCGCCATTTGTATGTCCGGTGCCGTCACCGAATCCACGATCGAGTATGGCGGCGTCCACGCAACGCTCGAGTCCCTGTTCAATCCGCACCAGACAGTTTGTCCATGATGCGTCGATCGCGTTTCGTCGGCCGCCCGTGAAGCGTCGCAGCCGGCTCCCGGAAGGTTCTGCGCCGCTCCAACTCGGCCAGCCGCCGCGCGTTGCCGGCCGGCGTCTCCTCATATAGCGTCTGCGCGATCGCCGCCGGGCCGCGCACCTCACATACGCCGCGCACCTGCACTTCCCATACGATGCGCTCGATGTCGATTTGCACCATGTCGCCGACGCGCACCTCCTTGGCCGCCTTCACCGACTCGCCGCCGATGCGCACCCGGCCCTTGCCAAGCGCGTCGGCCGCCAGTGAACGGGTCTTGAAAAACCGCGCCGCCCACAGCCACTTGTCGATGCGCAGCCGCGCGTGAGGATCGGTCAAAATCTTTAACTTCATCGCTCCCTCACGCCGATGTCGCCGCCGCGCCCTGTTGCGATGCAGCAATCGGCCACCCTTGCAGATGGGTGACGACGATCTCGGCCAGCGCACGGATCCACGGTTGCGCATCGTTGACACAGGGAATCCGATGGAACTCGCGCCCTCCCGCCCGCAAGAACGTATCGCGACCCTCGATGCCGATTTCCTCGAGCGTTTCGAGGCAATCAGACGTGAAGCCCGGGCAGAACACGTCAACCCGATCGGCTCCGGCCGCGCCCAACTCCTGCAGCGTCGGTGCGGTATAAGGTTGCAGCCATTGCGCGCGTCCGAACCGCGACTGGAACGTGAGCCGGCATTCGACCTCGGTCAACCCGAGCGCATGGGCCAGCAACGTCGCGGTTTGCCGGCATTGCTCGGCATAGGGATCGCCCAAATCCAACGTGCGCTTGGGCACGCCATGAAAGCTCAACAACAGCCGATCGCCGGCCGTGAAATCGGGTCGGCCGTGCTGCTGCCAATAGTGCAGCACTTGAGACGCGAGCGCCTCGATATAGGCGGGATGGTCCGCATAATGCTTGATCGTGCGGATCTCCAGTTGATTGCGCATACGCGCCAGCGCGCAGAACGCTGCATCGAATGCGCTGGCGCTGGTCGAGGCCGAATACTGCGGATACAGCGGCACCAATAGCACCCGCTCAGCGCCGGCGCGCTTGAGTTGATTCAGCACGTTGCCGATGCTGGGTGTGCCATAGCGCATGGCATAGTCGACGAGCACGGAGCAACGGCCCGCCGCCAGCCGCTGCCTCAGGCCGTCGACCTGCCGCTCGGTGTGCACGCGTAGCGGCGAGCCCTCCGCCCCCCAGATCGCCGCGTACTTGCGCGCCGACGCGCGGCCGCGCAACGGCAGGATCAGCGCGCGCAGCACAATCTGCCACAGCGGCGCAGGGATCTCGACGACGCGTGGGTCGGACAAGAACTCGGCCAAGTAGCGCCGCACCGCGCGCGGCGTCGGTGCAGCGGGGGTGCCGAGGTTGATCAGCAGCACGCCGACCCGGTGCGATGCGCTCGGCTGCGAGGGCAGCTCAAGATCAAAATGCATGAGAGGATCCGTTGAGCACCGCAATGGTGCACTTGTTATCCGATTATAACGGCCGCTCGGCATTTGCCGCCGTGGCACGGAGGCTGGAGGCTGGCCATCCGGATAGTGGCGCGGCGCGACGCATCGACTCCGGCGGACCCGCAGGCCCCCGTCAATGCTGAGACAGCGCGAACGACAGCAGCCGGGCGGTGATGTCGACGATCGGAATCACGCGGTTGTACGCCATGCGGGTCGGCCCAATCACGCCAAGCGTGCCGACGATCTTGCCATCGACCTCATACGGCGCGGTCACAACGCTCATTTCCTCGATCGGCACGAGCGTGGATTCTCCACCGATGAAGATCTGCACGCCCTGCGCATGGCTCGATACGTCGAGCAACTGTAGCAGGCTAGTCTTTTGGTCAAAGACATCGAATAGCTTACGCAGGCGCGCCATGTCGGACGACAGATCGGCCACTTCGAGCAAGTTCCGCTCACCCGAAATCAGTACGTTGTCGGATTCGTCGTCGGTTTCCGTGCTAGCGGTGACGGCGGCCTGCATCAGTTGCATCATGTCGCCGCGCAGCGCGTCGATTTCCTCACGCAGTCGGCGTCGCACCTCGTCAAACGACAAGCCCGCATAATGCGTGTTGATATAGTTGGAAGCCTCGGTCAGCTGCGACGGCGAATAGTCGCGCTGGGTCGCCATGATTCGGTTCTGCACGTCACCTTCGGGGGTGACGATGATCAGCAAGATCCGCTTGTCGGACAGCCGCATGAACTCGATCTGTTTAAACACGTGGCTGCGCCGCGGCGTGAGCACGACGCCGGCAAACTGCGACAAGTTGGACAGCACGCTGGCTGCCGCCGCGACGACCTTCTGCGTCTCGCCCGGCTTGAACTTGTCCTGCACCGCAAGCTTGACCTCGGCTTCCTGCGCGTCGGGCTGCACGGTCAGCATCGTGTCGACGAACAACCGGTAGCCGCGTGGCGTCGGAATCCGCCCGGCCGACGTATGAGGACTGGCGACAAGCCCAAGCTCCTCGAGATCGGACATCACGTTGCGGATCGTCGCCGGGCTCAGTTCAAGCCCCGAATACTTGGACAACGTGCGCGAACCGACCGGCTGACCTTCGGCGATATACCGTTCGATCAGCGTCTTAAGCAGGGTCTGGGCGCGAGGATCTAACATAGCGAAAATTCTAGCTTAAATCTTGCGCGCGGCGAGGATTGGCATCGATCCGACGCGCACGGGCGAGCCAAAACACGAAGGCATACAGTTTGTCAGATACCTATGGTGTAATGCGGGCATGGAAATAGGCCAATTTAAGACCGTTGCGCTGATCGGCCGCAACAACACGCCTGGCATCGGCGAGCCGCTTGCCGCGCTCGCCGGCTGCCTGACACAACGCGGCTTTCAAATCGTATTCGAAGCCGACACGGCGCGCGAGAACGATTTGCACGCCTATCCGGCGCTCACGCCGGCACAGATCGGCGCGCGCGCTGACGTCGCCGTCGTGCTCGGCGGCGACGGCACAATGCTGGGCATCGGCCGGCAACTCGCGCCCTACCATACCCCGCTCATCGGCGTCAACCATGGCCGACTCGGCTTCATCACCGATATCGCGATCGCCGACATGAAGCAGTTGGTGCCGCAAATGCTGTCGGGCAGCCATGAGCGCGAGGAGCGCTCGTTGCTGGAGGCCCGCATCATGCGCAACGGCGAGCCAATCTATCATGCGCAGGCGCTTAACGACGTCGTCGTAAACCGCAGCGGCTTCTCCGGGATGGCGGAGCTACGCGTGTCGGTCGACGGCCACTTCATGTCGGACCAGCGCTCGGACGGGTTGATCGTGGCCACGCCAACCGGCTCCACCGCGTACGCGCTCTCGTCCAACGGCCCGTTGCTGCATCCGCAATTGCAAGGGATCGTGCTGGTGCCGATCGCGCCACACGCGCTGTCGAACCGGCCCATCGTGCTGCCCGACACGTGCCGGATCGCAATCCAGATCATCGGCGGGCGCGACGTCAACGTGAATTTCGACATGCAGTCGTTCACCGCGTTACAACTCGAGGATACGATCGAGGTACAACGCTCCAAGCACACGGTGCCGTTCCTGCATCCGGTCGGCTACAGTTATTACCGGACCTTGCGCAAGAAGCTGCACTGGAATGCGCACTCGTCGCTCGGCGAGGACGAGCCCGGCTAAGCCGGTGCCCGTCGCCGCCCGCCGGCTCAATCGCTGCCAACCCACCCAATCCGCCTTTTACGACGACCGCTTTCGTTCGCCTATGCTGCGTCATCTGTCGATCCGGGACTTTGTCATCGTCGCCTCGCTCGACATTGAGTTCGAGCGTGGCTTTACCGTTTTTTCCGGCGAAACCGGCGCCGGCAAATCCATTCTGATCGACGCGCTGGCGCTGGCGCTCGGCGCGCGAGCCGACGCGACAGTGGTGCGCACCGGCCAGAGCCGTGCGGACATCACCGCAGAGTTCGACGCGCATGAGAGCGCCGCGCGGTGGCTGGCCGAGCATGCGTTCGATGACGGCAGCGGGCACGTGGTGCTGCGCCGCGTGCTCGACGCCAACGGCCGCTCGCGTGCGTTCATCAACGGCACGGCCGCCACGCTTGGCCAGTTGCGAGACATCGGCGAAATGCTGGTGGACATCCACGGCCAGCACGCCCACCAGTTGCTGATGCGCGGCGACGCGCAGCGCGAGTTGTTCGATGCGCACGCGGGCCTGACAGCGCTGGCTGCGGACGTCGCTCGGGCGTGGCGCGGCTGGCGCGACGCGGCGGCAGCCGTGCAGGCCGCGCAAGCGCGGGAGCGCGAGGTGCAATTCGAGCGCGAGCGGCTAGTGTGGCAATTGTCGGAGCTTGAGAAGCTGGCGCCGCAACCCGGCGAATGGGATGAGATCAGCGCCGAGCACCGCCGGCTGTCGCACGCGGCGAACCTGATCGACGGTGTGCAGGCGGCGTTAGGCGCCTTGTCTGAGTCGGACGATGCCATGATCACGCAACTGGGCACCCTCATCGCGAAACTGCGCGACCTGGCCGAGATCGACAGCGCGCTCGGCGACGCGTTGGCCGCGCTGGAGCCGGCCGAAATTCAACTGCAGGAAGCGGCCTACTCGCTGACCCACTACGCGCAGCGGCTCGAGCTGGACCCGGCGGGGCTCGCGCAGGTCGAAGCCCGGCTCGATGCACTGCATTCAACTGCGCGCAAATTCAGGATGCAACCGGATGCACTACCCGACGAGTTGCTGGCACGGCGCGCCCAATTGCAAGCGCTGGATGCAACGACGGATATCGACGCGTTGCACGCCGCGCAGGCGCGCGCGAAGCAAGCCTATATGACGCTGGCGGAGCGACTCTCCAAGGCCCGCGCCAAGGCGGCCAAGGCGTTGAGCAGCGCGGTAACCACCGGGATGCAAGACTTGTCGATGGCCGGCGGGCGGTTCGACGTCGCGTTGGAGCCCTTGCCCGAAGGCGGCCAGCATGGGCTCGAGCAGGTCGAGTTCCGCGTGGCCGGCCACGCCGGCGTGCCGTTGCGGCCGCTGGCGAAAGTGGCTTCCGGGGGCGAGTTGGCACGCATCAGCCTCGCGCTGTCGGTGATCGCGAGCACTGCGAGCCCAACGCCGACACTGATCTTTGACGAAGTCGACAGCGGCATCGGCGGCGCCGTCGCGGAAGTCGTTGGGCGACTGCTGCACCAACTCGGCCAGATCCGGCAAGTGTTGTGCGTGACCCACCTGCCGCAGGTCGCCGCCCGCGGCGAGCACCACTTCAGCGTGGCCAAGTCCACCGATGCGCAAGGCGCAACGCTCAGCGAAGTGACCGCTCTGGATCGCGCGAGCCGCGTCGAGGAGGTCGCGCGCATGCTCGGGGGCGTCGAGATTACCGCCACCACACGCAAGCACGCGAAGGAAATGCTGGCCGCTTGAAGCGTCTTCACGCGCCGAAGACCTGCTCCCAGAGTCGCGTGACCGCGTCGCGCTCGGCCTGCACGCGCTCCGGCGGCACGCGCGCCTTGTCCATTCCATCGAGCCGCAGCGCATGTTGCAACTTGCGATAGGCTCGATAGGCGCCGCCAACCTGCTCCGCCTGTGTCTCGGACATCAGCCCGATGCGGGCCGCCTCGCGCAGCAACGCGATGTTGCCGGTGTTGCGCCGCAGCGCCGGATGTGCGCCGGCATGCAGCAGCACCCAATACTGGACGATGAATTCGATATCGACCATGCCGCCGCGATCGTGCTTCAGATCGAACAGTGCCGTGGGATTGGGATGGCCTTGGGCCACCTTTTGCCGCATCGCGGCGATCTCCGTGGCCAGCGTCCGCGCATCGCGCGGCTGAGCGAGCACCTGGGCACGGATCGCTTCGAACTGCGCGCCGATGGCCGCATCCCCGGCGCAGAAGCGCGCGCGTGACAATGCCTGGTGCTCCCATACCCACGCGGCGTTGGCCGCGTCCCCCTCGCGCAATTGGTACCGCCGGAAGGCGGTGAGGCTCGTGACCAGCAGCCCGGCCTCGCCGTTCGGCCTGAGCCTCAGGTCCACGTCGAACAGCGTGCCAGCGCCAGTGGACATGGTCAGCCACGTAATCAGCCGTCGTGCAAACAGCGCATAGATCTCTGCGGCACGCTCGTCGGGATCGTCGTACAGAAAGATAAGGTCCAGGTCTGACGCATAACCGAGTTCCTTGCCGCCGAGCTTGCCGTACGCAATAATCGAGAAGCGCGGCACGTCGCAATGACGGCGGGCCAACTGCGGCCATACGGTCTGCAGCGTCACATCCAGAACCGCGTCGGCCAGTTCCGACAACCGGTCGCTGATGTGCTCGACCGATAGATGGCCGCCGAGATCCAGCAGCAGGATCCGGAACACCTCGGCCTGGTGCGCGTGACGCAGCAGATCCATCTGGTGCTCAGCGCCGTCTGCATCGGCAAGTCGGGCGAGCAGCATCCGCTTGAATTCGGTCCAGTCAAACGGGCTGGCCAGCGCCTCGTCGTCGAGCAACTCGTCGAGTACCTGCGGATGGCGGATCAGATAGCCGGCGGCCCAACGCGACTCGCCAAGCACGGCGAACACGCGTGCCAGCGCAGCCGGATACTCAACCAGCAGCGCCAGGTACGAGCCTCGCCGCGCGACCGCCTCGAGCAGATCGAGAAAACGCAGCAGCGTCGCATCGACCCTTTCATGGCAATGCGTCGGCGCCGCCTCCAAGGCGCGCAGCACGAGCGTGTCGAAACGCGCCCGATGACGCTCCGGCAGGCTGGCATAACGCGCGGACTGCCAGACCGCGTGCAATCGCAACAGGATGGCTGGCGGGTCGTTGAACCCCAGCGATGCAAGCCGGACGCGCAACTCATCGTCGGCCGCCTCATCGGCAAGTGCACTGCTCCAGATCCATGTGGCAGCTTCCCCCCACGCCGTGCCGCCAACCTTACCAAGCGCTGGGTCACCGGCACCAGCCGCGGCCGCGTTGCCACGCTTGCGAGCGAAGATCTGGTCGAACTGCTGCGCGACGAACTCGCGGTGGCACTCCAGCACGGCCAGCAGCGCCGGATAGTCGGCAAAACCGAGTGATGCTGCCAGTTGCGCGCGCTCGCCTTCGTCCACGGGCATCGCATGGGTTTGCGCGTCGTTCACATATTGCAGCCGGTGCTCGATGCAGCGCAGCATGTGATACGCCTGCGCAAGTCGCTGAACCGCGCCACGCGCGATCAAGCCGTGCGAGGCGGCATAATCGAGTACCGCCAGCGTCGGTCGAATACGAAACCCGGCGTCCTGACCGCCCCGGATCAATTGGAAAACCTGCGCGGTGAACTCAATCTCGCGGATGCCACCGCGACCTAGTTTGATGTCATCGGCCTTGTCACGGCGCGACGACGCGCGGCGGGCGGCCTCCTGACGGATCTGCACATGCAGCGCCCGGATCGCCGCGATCACGCCGAAATCGAGATAACGGCGGTAGACGAATGGCCTGACTTGTGCCTCGAGCTGCGCCGCCAGTCGCGCGCCAGCGTCGCTGTCCACGTCCGACACCAGCCGTGCCTTGATCCAAGCGTAGCGTTCCCATTCGCGCCCCTGCACATAGAAGTACTCTTCCAGCATGCCGATGCTGCAGACAAGCGGACCCGAATCACCGTTCGGACGCAACCGCATGTCCACGCGGAACACGTATCCATCCGCGGTATGCTCGGCCAGCGCACCGATCAGCCGGCGCCCGACCCGGGTAAAGAAGTCTTGATTCGAGATCGGCGCGCGGGAGCCACCCTCGGTCTCGCCGTCGTCCTCGTAGACGAAAATCAAGTCGATGTCCGAGGACACGTTCAACTCGCGTCCGCCGAGCTTGCCCATGCCAACCACGCCGAGCGTCTGCGGCTGTCGCTGCGCGTTCAGCGGCATGCCATACAGCGCGTGCAACTCAGCACTGATCGTGGCAAGCGAGCGGCGGATCGCCACTTCGGCCAAATCCGTCATCGTGCCGGTCACCTCCGGCACATCGGCCAGCCCGGCCAGGTCGCGCTCCATCACCGCACAAAACAGTTCGGTGCGCACCAGGCGCAGTGCGCGCTTGAGCACGTCGTCGCCCACAGGCTCGCTCTGCGGCGCGCCCAGCTGCGCGAGCCGCTGCTCGATCCAGTGCCGCGTGAGCGGCGCGCGCGCAAGCTCACGCACCCGCGCAGCCAGTTCGGGCCGTGCCGCGTACTGCCGGGCAGCATAGCGGGAGTAGGCGGCGCTCAACAGCGGTGCGGCGTCAGACGCAAGCGGGGAACTTGGCAGCGGCATGTCAATCATCGTGTCATTGGTGCGGCACATGCAATGGAACCCGCGGCGACGGCGGGTTTGGCTCGCATGCCGTATGTTACATTTGGTTTTTCCGCCCAACCTATCATACGTTCCGCGCTCCTCGCATGCCCGACCGCCAGGAAACACTCGACCCGAACGATGCGCGCAACGCACAAGCCGGGAGCGGATGGCGGCGCGGGCCGAGCGAGCAGGTGCTGCGCCGCGTACTCGCATGCTGCGCGAGCGTGGCCATCGCACTGTACTTTGGCGCCGCGGCCACGTACGTCGGTCTGCGCTACGTCATCTTTCCCCAGTTGGATTCGCTGCGGCCGCACATCGAGCAACGGATCTCGGACACGCTGCACGCGCAGGTGCACATCGGTCGGCTAACCGGGCGCTGGAGCGGGCTGCAGCCGACGCTGGACATCGACCAACTGACGATCATGGGCCCGGACGGCCAGCGCATGCTCGCGGTGCCCACCGCCAGCGCAACGCTGTCGTGGCGCTCATTGCCGCGTCTGGCGCCGGTGCTCTCGAGCCTGATAGTCGCGCAACCCGAGGTCTTCGCCGAGCGGCACCCCGACGGCACCTATACGATTGCCGGCGTGCGGGTGGATCCACGCCAGCACGGCAACAGCGCGCTCCTGCGCTGGCTGATGACGCAGCGCGCCATCGTGTTGCGCGGCGGCGTCCTGCACTGGAGCGACGCGCAGCGCGGCTTGCCGACGCTGACGTTGCGCGGCATCCACGTGGCCATCGACAACCGCGGCCTGATTCACCGGCTCGGCGTGCAGGCGCAGCCGGACGGGCGCTTGCTGCGCGGGCCACTCGACTTGCGCGCACGCTTGCGCCATTCGCCACTGAAGCCGCTCACCGAGCCGGCAGGTTGGACCGGCACGATGTTTGTATCGAGTGGCAACCTGACGCTGCCCGAACTGGCCCGCTACACGGATGCGCGCCTGGACGCGCAAAGCGGCACGCTGGACGTGGCTGCGTGGCTCGACTTCGCATCTGGCGAATGGAGCGGTGCACGCGGCGCATTATCCGGGTCCGCGTTGCGGCTGCGCATGGACCCGACGCTGCCGCGGCTGGACGTGCCTAGCATCGGGCTGGACTGGTCGCTGCGGCGCAATGACATGCGCAATCTCGATTACACGCTAAGCCTGGGCAATCTGCGCGCCGAACTCGGCGGGCAGGTCCCTCTGGCGGACGGCACGCCGATTACCCGACTGCTGAGCATCGGCGAATTCAACGGCCGATTCCGCCGTGCAACGCTGGGCCGTGGCCAACTCATCCGCATCCGCGGCGATACGGTCGATCTTGGACTGCTCGCGCAGTTCGTGCGCACGTTGCCGCTGCCCCACCCTGTACTTAACGAACTGGACCGATTTGACCCGCGCGGCACGCTGGCAAACTATGCGATACAGGTCGAGCGCCGCGCGCCGCGTACCCGCGAAGCTGCCAGCGTGGCGGCTGTTGAAGGCGGCGAGCCGATCGTGCGCTATCGCGTCAAGGCCGCACTCGAGGGTGTCAGCGTCGGCGCGCAGGAGCCGCCGCCGGGCCTCACACCGGGTGGCCACCCGCACGTGGGTCTGCCCGGCGCAGAAAATATCTGGGGCAAGATCGACGCCGACCAGAACGGCGGTCACGCGACGATCGATACCACCCACGGCGCGGTCACGATCCCAGGGGCATTCGACAATCCACGACTCACGTTCAATCGATTCGCGGCCGAAGCGACATGGACCGCGCATCCGCTAGCGTCGGATGCGACTCGCCCGGCCGTCGCCGTCAACCTCTCGCGATTCGTCGTCGATAACGACGACGTGCGTGCCAGCGCGACCGGCACCTACTCGAATCCCGGCCACGGGCGCGGCAAGCTCGACATGGAGGCGATGTTCGACCGGCTGTCGCTGCCCCGCCTCGCGCGCTATCTGCCGACCGGCGTCGACGAACATACCCGCGCCTACCTGGACCATGCGCTGACGGCCGGGACCTCGCACAATGCGACGATCGCCATCCATGGCGAACTGGCCGAGTTCCCGTACACACACGATCCACACGCGGGCATCTTCAAGATTGTCGCGCCGTTTCGAGACGGCGGATTCGATCCGACGCCGCACCCGCCGAAGCGGATGAGCAACGGCACGCCGCAGGTGTGGCCGGCGTTCGACGGCATCGACGGGCTGTTCCGGATGGACCAGAACGTGCTGCGCTTTGATATCCAGCGCGCACGCTACCAGCGTGTCGCCCTCACGCAATTAACCGGCCGCATCGATGATTTGGGCACGCTGAACTCGGATCTGGTGATCAACGGCGTGGCCAGTGGCCCGCTGGCCGACATGCTCGACTACGTGAATCGCAGCTCGCTGGCGGTACTGTCCGACCACCTGGGCGAGACCGTGCGGGCGAAAGGCAACGCGACGCTGGCGCTGCGGCTGGCGATCCCGCGCCATCCGGACAAGCCGCATGTCGGCGTGAACGGCTCGGTTACGCTGGCGGACAACGCGGTGTCATTCGTGCCCGGCAAGCAGCTCGCCGCGCTGCCGCCGGTCACGCAAATCCATGGCAAGGTCGATTTCACCGAACACACGATGACGATCGGACGTGCCAGCGGCCAGTTCCTCGGCGGTGAGATCCACACCGACGGCGGGATCCAGCAGGACGGCTCGAGCCGCTTCGACGTGTCGGGTCACCTGCTTGCCGATGCAGCCCGGACTGCAGTGCCGCCCGGGCCGCTGGCCACGCTGCTCACCCGCATGTCGGGCGGCGCGCCTTACTCGGTGGCCGTGCGCACGCGCAAGAACGAACTGCCCGACATCTCGGCCACCTCGGATCTGAGCGGGCTGGCGCTGCAATTGCCGGCGCCGTTCACAAAGCCGACCGGCGTGCCGATGCCGTTCTCGTTGCGCCTGCGGCCCGCAACCGCCGGCGAGCGACCCGCGACAAGCATCAGTCGCCTGGATGCACGACTCGGTCCGCTCAATGCTATTTATCTGGTGCGGCGCGGCAACGACGACAAGCTGGCGATCCTGCGCGGCGCGCTCGGCGTGAACCGGGAAGCGGTGCTGCCCAGTGAAGGCGTGACCGCGGCGGCGCACGTGGCGCACTTCGACGCAGACGCGTGGCGCGCGCTGCTCGATGCCATGTCGATCCCCGCCGAGGCCATATCAGGTGAGCCGGCAGCGGCCGCTGCGCCGTCCCTACTCCCCGCTCCGACTTACGCCGCCCCATCGGCTTCTTCGCCGGACACGGCCTCCCCGTTCAACCTGACCGGCAATGTCGCGGCACTCGTGCCCACCCGCGTCGGCCTGCACTTCGATACGTTGACGTTGTTGAACCGCCGCTGGGAAAACGTGGTAATCGGCGCGACACACACACCGGGCGCATGGCAAGCGAATATTGCATCGGACGATGTGTCCGGCCATCTCGCGTGGCACGCGAAGACGCCGCGCAGCCCATACGGGCAGCTTAACGCGCGGCTGGCCAAACTGGTGGTCCCGGACAGCCACGACGAGACACTGGTGAGTCGCGTGCTCGAGGAGCCAGCGCAGCATGTCCCGGCGATCGACCTGATCGTCAACGAACTCACCGTGCGCGGACACAATTTTGGCAAGCTGGAAGTCAACGCACGCAACATCGATGAAAACGGCGTGCCCGTCTGGCAATTGGACAAGCTGGATGTGACGAACCCAGCAGCCAAGCTGTCGGCAACCGCTAGCTGGAAAACGCCGCGCCGTGCGCGCACCAGCACCAGCGACAACGGCACCGACGATAACCCGCGGCGCACTGCGCTGGATTTCAAGCTCGATATCGCCGACGGCGGTGCCCTGCTCGACCGTCTCGGCCTGCCCCGCACGCTCAAGGGCGGCAATGGCACGCTGTCCGGCAAGGTCGGCTGGCGCGGCGGACCGACGCGCATCGATTATCCGACGTTGAGCGGAAACTTGTCGCTCGGACTGTCGCATGGCCAGATCCTAAAGGTTGAGCCGGGCGCTGCCAAGCTGCTCGGCGTGCTCAGCCTGCAAGCGCTTGCTCGCGTGGCGACATTGGACTTGGGCACGTTGTTTGGCGAAGGACTGCCGTTTGACAATGTGACCGCTACCGGCACGATTAGCCACGGCATCGCTAAGACCGAGGATTTCACGCTGAACAGTGCAGCAGCAAAAGTCACGATGCAAGGCAACGCGGATCTCGGGTGCGAGCAGCAGGACCTGCTGGTGACGGTGGTCCCATCGCTGAGCGTGGGTACTGCAGCACTGGCCACGGCCGTGGTCAACCCGCTGCTCGGCCTGGGTACCTTCGTCGCCGGCCTGGTTTTATCCGACCCTATTTCGCAGTCGTTCGCGCGCCACTACGCGGTAACCGGCTCGTGGTCACATCCGCAGGTCGAGCAGGTGGCGGACGATCGCGGTAAGATGGGCCGACCTGAATCTCATGTGTCACGGCAATGAACGACTCCGTTTTTCGCGCCAGCGGCTCCGCATCCGGCACGTTCGCGCTAGCAGCACTGCAAATGGTCAGCACGCCGGACGTGTCGCGGAACTTGCAGGCTGCTGGCGGGCTGATCGCTGAAGCTGCCGCCGGCGGCGCGCAACTCGTGCTGCTGCCCGAGTATTTCTGCTTCATGGGGCATCACGACGCCGACAAGCTGGCCGTGCGGGAAGCGCCGGGCGACGGCCCGATTCAGCAATTTCTCGCCGATGCCGCAGCGCGGCATCGCGTATGGGTCATCGGTGGCACGCTGCCGCTCGTGGCCCCGGAACCGGGGCGGGTGATGAACACCACGCTGGTGTTCGACCCACAAGGCCGAGCCGTGGCCCGCTACGACAAGATCCATCTGTTCAACTTTGACAAGGATGATGAATCGTTCGACGAGGCGCGCACGATCCGGCCCGGCACCGACGTCGTCGCGTTCGACGCGCCGTTCGGCCGCGTGGGCTTGTCGGTATGCTATGACTTGCGCTTTCCGGAGTTGTATCGCAAGCTTGGCGACTGCGCACTAATCGTCGTGCCATCGGCCTTCACGTACACGACCGGCCATGCACATTGGGAGATGCTGCTGCGTGCGCGCGCCGTCGAAAACCAGTGCTACGTGCTGGCCGCGGCCCAAGGCGGCACGCATGAGAACGGGCGCCGCACATGGGGCCACAGCATGCTAGTGGACCCATGGGGCCAGGTCGTCGCAGTGCGCGCGGACGGTGCTGGCGTAGTATCGGGCACGATCGATGTCCAACGTATCGCGCAGGTGCGGCAGAGTCTGCCGGCGTATCGGCATCGGGTGCTGGCATGAGCACACCGCAGCGTCGTTGCCCGCAAGCCGGCGGCGGCCCACACTGCTTCCAGCAAGGCCGCCCGCGGCTTGAATCGTGCCGTCGCGGCGCCAACTCCTGTCCATTTACCAGTCAAACGGGCGAGCCCGCATGAACATCATCGAACCTAACATCCGCCATCTCGCCATCGCCAAGGACCTGCTGCTCACGCGCTACGGACTCGACGAGGCCATCCTCGTGCGCACACTGGGCGAGATTTTCTCCCATCGCGTCGACTACGCGGACCTGTACTTCCAGACGACCCGCAGCGAAGCGTGGAGCCTGGAGGAAGGCATTGTCAAATCGGGCAGCTTCAGCATCGACCAGGGCGTGGGCGTGCGCGCGGTGGCCGGCGAGCGCACCGCGTTCGCGTACTCGGATGATTTGTCGCCGCAAGCGCTGGCACAGGCAGCCCAGGCCACCCGCGCGATCGCCCGGGCGGGGGGCGGAAAGACCCGCGTGCGGGCGGCCGGTGCGTTGCGCGGCGTCGCGGGCCGCGACCTGTACCTGCCGGCCGATCCGCTGCACTCGCTAGATGCAAATGCGAAAGTGGCGTTGCTGGAGCGCGTCGAAAAAATGGCTCGCGCGAAGGACCCACGCATCACGCAGGTCATGGCAGGCTTGGCGGGCGAATACGACGTCGTGCTGGTGGCGCGCAGCGACGGCGCACTGGCCGCCGACGTGCGTCCGCTCGTGCGCGTGTCGGTCACCGTGATCGCCGAGCAGAACGGGCGCCGCGAGATCGGCACCGGCGGTGGCGGAGGCCGCTACGACTATGGCTATTTCACCGACGAGGTGATGACACGATACGTCGACGACGCGGTGCATGCCGCGCTGGTAAACCTGGAGGCGCGCCCCGCGCCCGCCGGCACGATGACCGTCGTGCTCGGGCCGGGCTGGCCAGGCGTGCTGTTGCACGAGGCGATCGGCCACGGGTTGGAAGGCGATTTCAATCGTAAGGGCTCGTCGGCGTTCGCCGGACGCATCGGCGAGCGGGTTGCGGCCAACGGCGTCACAGTGGTCGACGACGGCACGCTGGCGAACCGGCGCGGCTCGCTGAACATCGATGACGAAGGCAACCCCACGCAATGCACAACGCTGATTGAGGACGGCATCCTGACCGGCTACATGCAGGACACGCTGAACGCGCGGCTGATGAAGATGAAGATAACCGGCAACGCGCGGCGCGAATCGTATGCCGCGTTGCCGATGCCGCGCATGACCAACACCTACATGCTAGGCGGCGACAAGGATCCCGCCGAGATCATCGCGTCGGTCAACCATGGCCTGTACGCGGTCAACTTCGGTGGCGGACAAGTCGATATCACGAACGGCAAGTTTGTGTTCTCGGCCTCCGAGGCCTACATGATCGAGAACGGCAAGATTGCCTACCCGGTCAAGGGCGCAACGCTGGTGGGCAGCGGACCAGAGTCGCTTAAGTACGTATCGCTGATCGGCAACGACATGTCGTTGGACACAGGCGTGGGCGTGTGCGGCAAGGAAGGCCAGAGCGTGCCGGTCGGCGTCGGGCAGCCGACACTGCGCATCGACCGCATGACGGTGGGTGGCACGGTATGATGCCCATCGCGCAGATGCCGCAAGGGGATTGCGGTTTTTATTGAAATGACGCAATCATGCGTCGTCGTTGTCGCCCCCCTGTTGCCAACCTGATCTTTACCCACATCTCGGCGTGGCGCGGCTTGTAAGCTGGCGCGCCCGATGTTAACT
>NZ_JAHKSP010000005.1:0-130572 GCF_021733735.1 Mycetohabitans sp. B2 | reverse complement strand
CACCAAGATGTATCGCATCTTCAGGCAAAACGAGTGACCCATATTTGTGGGTAAACCTCAGGTTGCCAACGGGGGGGCGTCCAGAGTATAACGTCAGCGTAGTCAAAACCGACGCCACCTTTCAATTCGTTTGCATTCCGCGATGTCTGCCAAGTTTTATTTTTATTTCTTTTGGCATCTCAGGCCGCTGGCGGACCGAGAGGGTGGGTGACGGACAAGCGAATCACCCCCACATTCCCGAAAAACCGCCAGCCCGCCTGGCGGTTTTTTTTCGCCAGGCGCCAGGCCTCGAACACCGCGCGCGAGGCGCGTACCGTTGAACCGGAGAACCATGATGGCCCTGCACAACACCGATGATGTCCGCATCCGCGAGCTTAAGGAATTGCTGCCGCCCGCGCACCTGTTACGGGAGTTTCCCTGTGAGGAGCGCATCGCCGACCTGATCTTCAATGCTCGCCAATCACTGCATCGGATCTTGCATGGGATGGACGACCGGCTCATCGTCGTGATTGGCCCGTGCTCGATCCACGACACGCGTGCGGCACTGGAGTACGCACAGCGCCTAGTGGAGCAGCGTAAGCGCTTTGCCGGCGAATTGGAAATCGTGATGCGTGTGTACTTCGAAAAGCCACGCACGACTGTGGGCTGGAAGGGGTTGATCAACGACCCTTACCTGGACAACAGCTTCAAGATTAACGACGGATTACGTACCGCGCGCGAACTGCTGGTGCAAATCAACGCGCTCGGGCTGCCGGCCGGCACGGAGTACCTGGACATGATCAGCCCGCAGTACATCGCCGACTTGATCTCGTGGGGCGCAATCGGCGCGCGCACCACCGAATCGCAGGTGCATCGGGAACTGGCCTCCGGATTGTCGTGCCCGGTTGGCTTCAAGAACGGCACCGACGGCAACGTAAAAATCGCGGTCGACGCGATTAAGGCCGCTTCGCAGCCGCACCATTTTCTGTCGGTGACCAAGGGCGGTCATTCGGCGATCGTATCGACCGCTGGCAACGAGGACTGTCACGTCATCCTGCGCGGCGGCAAAACCCCGAACTATGATGCGGCAAGCGTCGAGGCCGCATGCTCCGCGATCGGCAAGTTGGGGCTGGCTGCGCGATTAATGATCGATGCAAGCCATGCGAATAGCGAAAAGAAGCACGAAAACCAAATTCCGGTCTGCGCAAACATCGGCCGGCAAGTCGCCGCCGGCGACGAGCGCATCATCGGCGTGATGGTGGAGTCCCATCTGGTCGCGGGACGCCAGGATTTGAAGGACGGCTGCGAGTTGACCTACGGTCAAAGCGTCACTGACGCCTGCATCGGCTGGGACGATAGCGTGAGAGTGCTCGAAGAACTAGCCGAAGCGGTCCGGCAACGGCGCATCGCGCGCGACAGCAGCAACTAACGCGGGCGGCAACGCTGCTACAGCGGCGATTGATCGGAGATAACCCCTTACCGGCAACAACGATCGGCCGGCGACAACCACTCACCGGCAATGGCGATCGACCAGCGACGGCCACTCACCGGCCACGGCGATCGACCAGCGACAGCCACTCACCGGCCACGGCGATCGACCAGCGACAGCCACTCACCGGTCACGGCGATTCATCGCAATGGCGATCGACGGCGGCGGCCATTGACGGACGACGGAGCATAAGCGTGCGCCGCAATGGGCTGGCGAACACCATGCCGTGATGCCAGCATGAGCAGCCCCTTACGGCCGCTCATGTTGCCACAGCACCTCCGGCTGGCCCGTCGCGTCATTGAGCACGCGGGCCAGGACGAACATCAGGTCAGATAGGCGGTTCACATACTGCCGCAGTGCAGCATCGACGGCTTGTTCATGGCCAAGCGCGACGATCGTGCGCTCGGCCCGCCGGCAAACGGTACGGCACAGATGCGACAACGCGGCCGAGCGCGAGCCGCCGGGCAAGACAAACTCACGCAGCGGCGGCAGTTGCGCATTGAAGTGCTCGAGCCAGCCGTCGAGCCGGGCGACATGCTCGCTGACGATCATCACCTCGCCCGGCATGCATAGCTGCGCACCGACATCGAATAAATCGTGCTGCACCGCAACGAGCACCTCCCGCACACGGGCCGGCAACGTTTCGGCCAGCAGCACGCCCAGCGACGAATTCAGCTCGTCTACGTCGCCGATCGCCGCGATGCGTGTATCGTCCTTGGCCACGCGGCTTGCGTCCCCCAGACCGGTGGTACCGTCGTCACCCGTTCGCGTGACAATCTTGCTCAAGCGGTTTCCCATCATGGCTCCTGTGATTGACGAGCAGATCGAGGGCAGTTTGCCATATCAGGGCAGCTTGCCGTGTCCGCCGCGCATTATAGTGGCGTGCACGCCACCACGCGGTCTCGTCCGGCGCGCCGCCTCGCGATGCAAGCGGCTTGGGCGATGCACATTGGCTTAAAATAGTAAATTAGTTGACCAGCTTGCCTGCCATGCGTTCAGGAGACCACCCCGTGACTCATTCGATTGCGCGTGCCGCCGTGCGCAAGCCCTTCCCCCCATCCCTGCTCGACGCGCTCAAGGACACATTCGGTGAGCGCGTTTCGGTCGCCGAAGCGGTGCGCGCGCACCATGGGCGCGACGAGTCGATGTTCGATCCGCAGTGGCCGGATGCAGTCGTCTACGCCCGCACGGCGCAGGAGGTCGCGACCATTGTCGCGCTGTGCGCGCAGTATGAGGTGCCAGTGATTCCGTATGGCAACGGCTCGTCGCTTGAAGGACATCTGCTCGCGGTGCAGGGCGGCGTGACGATCGATCTGTCCGAGATGAACCACGTGTTGTCGATCGACGCGCACGATCTGACGGCCACCGTGCAAGCCGGTGTGTCGCGCAAGGCGCTCAATGACGCGTTGCGCGACACTGGCTTGTTCTTTCCGATCGACCCCGGCGCCGACGCGAGCATCGGCGGCATGGCCGCCACGCGCGCCTCGGGCACGAATGCGGTCCGCTACGGCACGATGCGCGAGAACGTACTGGGCTTGACGGTGGTGCGGGCCGATGCACGCATCATCCACACGGGCTCGCGCGCGCGCAAGTCGTCGGCGGGCTACGATCTGACACGCCTCTTTGTTGGCTCCGAAGGCACACTTGGCGTGATCACCGACGTCACCGTACGCCTATACCCGTTGCCTGAGGCAATTTCCGCGGCCGTGTGTGCATTTCCAAGCATGGGCGAGGCCGTGCGCACCGTGATCGAGACGATCCAGCTCGGCGTGCCGGTGGCGCGCGTGGAATTCGTCGACGCGCTCGCGATCCGTGCGATTAACCGCCACTCGAATCTAACGTTGCCGGAGATGCAAACGCTGTTCTTCGAGTTCCACGGCAGCGAGACCGGCGTGCGTGAGCAGGCGCAGACGGTGCAGGACATAGCTGCGCAACATGGCGGGCAAGGCTTCGAATGGGCCACCCGCCCGGAGGAGCGCAGCCGGTTGTGGAACGCGCGGCACAGTGCATACTTTGCGATGTTGCAGTTGCGCCCCGGTTGCCGTGCGCTGACCACCGACGTGTGCGTGCCTATCTCGCAGCTGGCTGAATGCGTCGAACAGACAGAGGCGGACCTGAAGCAATCGTCACTGCTGTGCCCGATCGTGGGCCACGTCGGCGATGGCAACTTCCACGTCGCGATGCTGATCGACCCCGCTAGTCCAGCCGAGATCCATGAGGCGGAGCAGTTGAACCAGCGGATCGTGTCACGCGCGCTGCGCTTTGGCGGCACATGCACCGGCGAGCACGGCGTCGGCCTGCACAAGATGGATTTCCTCGTGGACGAGCATGGCGCGGATGCCGTTGACACGATGCGAGCGATCAAGCACGCGCTTGATCCGCACAATCTGATGAATCCCGGCAAGATCTTCGCCTTTCACGGACCGCACTAGACACGTCGCGCGGAGCATGCCATGAACGCTTCAGTCGAACCGTCCCCGGAAGCCATCGCGGCGCGACAACGCGAAGTGGTTCAGGCGCTGACGACGGTGTTGCCCCCGCACTGCCTACTATATCGCGACGAGGATACGGCACCGTACGAATGCGATGGGCTTGCCGCGTATCGGCAGCTGCCACTCGCGGTGGTGCTGCCCGAGACAGAATTGCAAGTGCGGCGCGTGCTGCAGACATGCCACCGGCTCGACGTGCCGGTGGTGCCGCGCGGCGCCGGCACGGGTCTGTCCGGTGGCGCGATGCCGCTGCGCGATGGCATCGTGCTGTCGCTCGCGCGCCTCAACAAGATCATCAACATCGATCCCTACGCGCGTACCGCGACGCTCCAGCCTGGTGTGCGCAATCTGGCGATCTCGGAGGCGGCCGCGCCATACGGGCTGTACTACGCGCCGGATCCCTCATCGCAGATCGCCTGCACGATCGGAGGCAATGTGGCCGAGAATGCTGGCGGCGTGCATTGCTTGAAATACGGCTTGACCGTACATAACGTGCTGCGCGTGCGCGCGATCACGATGGAGGGCGACCTGGTCGAATTCGGCTCACTGGGCCCAGATTGTGCGGGGCTGGACCTGCTGGCGGTGCTGATCGGCAGCGAAGGCATGTTTGCCGTCGTCACGGAGGTGACGGTCCGGCTGCTCCCAAAGCCGCAAATGGCGCAGGTCATCATGGCCAGCTTTGATGACGTAGTCAAGGGCGGCGCCGCGGCCGCGGCGATCATCGCGGCCGGCATCGTGCCCGCGGGCCTCGACATGATGGACCAGTTGGCCACGCATGCGGTGGAGGAATTCGTGCAGGCCGGCTACGACCTAAAGGCGCAGGCTATTCTGCTGTGCGAATCCGACGGCACTCCCGACGAGGTCGCCGACGAGATCGAGCGCATGACTGCGGTGCTGCATGCGCATGGTGCGACGCGGATCCAGATCTCGCGCTCGGAGACGGAGCGGCTCAAGTTCTGGTCCGGGCACAAGAATGCATTTGCGGCCGCGGGGCGTATCTCGCCGGATTACTATTGCATGGACGGTACCGTGCCGCGGCGGGCGATCGGGCCACTGCTCGCGCGCATCGCCGAGATGGAAAAGCAATACGGGCTGCGCTGCATGAACGTCTTCCATGCGGGCGACGGCAACATGCGTTCGCTGATCCTATTTGACGGCAACGATCCCGATGAGTGGCGGCGCGCCGAGGCATTCGGTGCGCAAATGCTGGAAACCTGCGTGGGGCTCGACGGCACGATCACCGGCGAGCATGGCGTGGGCATCGAGAAGACCGATGCGATGTGCGTGCAATTCTGTGCTGAGGAGCGTGATGCGCTCCTCGCGGTTAAGCGCGCGTTCGACCCGCCAGGGCTGCTGAATCCGGGTAAGGACATCCCGACGCGGGCGCGCTGTGCCGAGTACGGCAAAATGCGGGGCCATCAAGGTTTGCTGCCGCATCCCGAGTTGCCGAGGCGCTGACACGATGACGCAGATGCCGCATCCATACGCGAGCCTGCGCTCGCAAGTCACGCAAGCCAGCGAGCGCGGCGTGCCGCTGCAGATCCGCGGCGGCGGCACAAAGTCGTGGTATGGCCAGAACATCGAGGGGGAAGTGCTCGATACGCGCGAGGTAAGCGGCATCGTCGCTTACGATCCGGCCGAACGGGTGATCACCGCGTACTGCGGCACGCCGTTGGCCGACATCGAAGCGGCACTGGCTGAACATCGTCAGATGCTCGCATTCGAGCCGCCGCACTTCGGTCGTGGCGCGACGATCGGCGGCTGCATCGCCGCCGGCCTAGCTGGCCCACGCCGTGCCAGCGCGGGCGCGGCGCGCGACTTCGTGTTGGGTGCAACCGTGATGAACGGACGCGGCGACATGCTGCGCTTGGGCGGGCGCGTGACGAAGAATGTCGCCGGCTACGATATCGCGCGGCTGATGGCCGGCTCACTCGGCACACTCGGCCTGCTGCTGGACGTGTCGTTGAAAGTGCTGCCGCGCCCGCAGGCAGAGTTGACGCTAAAGTTCGACATGAACGGCACCGACGCGGTACGCAAGCTCAACGAATGGGCCGGCCGGCCGCTGCCATTGACGGCCAGTGCGTGGCGCAACGGCACGCTGGCGTTGCGTCTGGGCGGCGCGGACAGTGCGCTCAAGAGCGCGCGCAACACGCTCGGCGGCGAAGTGATCGACGCGGTGGAGGCCGAGCGCTTCTGGACCGGGCTACGCGAGCAGACCGATGCGTTCTTTCGGATCATTCCCGCCGACGCGGCGCTATGGCGCCTATCGCTGCCGTCGATCACCGAACCGCTACAATTACCCGGAGTCCAGTGGATGGAATGGGGGGGCGCGCAGCGCTGGTGGGTCACCGATACCGATGCGCAGACGGTGCGCATGGCGGTGCGGCAGGCCGGCGGCCATGCGACGCTGTTTCGCTGCGGTTCGCGCTACAATCGTAACGTTGGCGTGTTCACTGCGCTGCCGTCGCCGCTGATGAGCATTCATCGCCGCCTGAAAGCGGTATTCGACCCGGCACGCATCTTTAATCGTGGCCGGCTCTATCCGGACCTCTGACCGTTGCGATGCAGACCCATCTCGCGGACTTCATTCGCCATACACCGGACGGCAACGAGGCCCATGCCATCCTGCGTCAATGCGTGCATTGCGGTTTGTGCACGGCGACCTGCCCTACCTATCAAATCCTCGGCGACGAACTGGACGGCCCGCGCGGGCGCATCTATTTGATCAAGCAAATGCTCGAGGGCGCGCCGGTCACGCGGAGCACACAGTTGCACCTGGACCGCTGTCTGACGTGCCGCAATTGCGAGACGACTTGTCCGTCCGGTGTGCAGTACGGGCGACTGGCACATATTGGGCGCAAGCTCGTCGAGCAGAAGGTGCCGCGCCGCTGGCGCTCGCGGCTCGTACGGCGCCTGCTGGCAAGCTTTCTGCCGAATGCGACACTGTTCACGCCGGCGATGCGGCTCGTACAACATTTGCGCCCGCTGCTGCCCAAGCGACTGCGCGCCAAGGTGCCGCTACGGCAACATCCGCGCGCGTGGCCGACAGCGCGGCACCGGATCAGGATGCTGATGCTGACCGGCTGCGTGCAGCCCGGCATGATGCCCAACATCAACGTCGCGACCGCGCGCGTGCTCGACACACTCGGCATCGAGCCGGTCGTGGCCGACGACGCTGGCTGCTGCGGTGCCATCCGGCTGCACTTGGGGTACCACGCGCAGACGCTCGATGACGCACGCCGCAACATCGACGCATGGTGGCCCCACATCGAGCAGGGCGCGGCGGCCGTCGTCATCAATGCCTCCGGGTGCGGCGCGACGATCAAGGAATACGGGCACCTGTTGCGGGACGATCCAGCCTACGCTCATAAGGCGGCACACGTGGCCAGCTTGGCACAAGACCTGGCCGAGCTGCTGCCCCGCTATGAAGCCGAGCTTGCGTGCCGCATACGCCGGCGTGACGTACATACGGTTGCCTACCACCCGCCATGCACGCTGCAGCATGGGCAGAAAATTACCGGGCGCGTCGAGCGGCTACTCCAGGCGCTCGGGTTGGAGGTGCGTGTACCATCCGACGCACACCTTTGCTGCGGCTCGGCCGGCACGTACTCGGTGCTACAGCCGGCGCTGTCCTACACGCTGCGCAACCAAAAGCTTGAACGCTTGTCGGCACTTGAGCCACAGATGATCGTCTCAGCGAACGTGGGCTGCATTGCGCATCTGCAAAGCGGCACGTCAACGCCGGTCGCGCATTGGATCGAACTCGTCGATCGCCTGCTGTCTGATTAAACCCTTCCCCGTTCCACGTCATGTCCACCCTCATTGCGCCACATCTGGACGAAGTTTGCCGACGCATTGCCGCGGTGGCTGCGGCCGCCGGCCGCGATCCGGCGAGCGTACAATTGCTCGCCGTATCCAAAACCTTTCCAGCCGACGCCATACGCGCTGCCCACGCGGCGGGCCAACAGGCGTTCGGTGAAAACTATGTGCAGGAAGCGTTGGACAAAATCGCCGCCCTGCAGCCGTTGCGTGCATCGCTCGAATGGCATTTCATTGGACCGCTGCAGTCAAACAAGACGCGGCCGGTCGCCGAGCAGTTCGATTGGGTGCATTCAGTCGATCGACTCAAGATCGCGCACCGGCTGTCCGAGCAACGGCCCACCCACCTGCCGCCGCTCAATGTCTGCGTGCAGGTGAATGTCAGCGGCGAGGCGTCCAAGCACGGCGTCGCGCCCGATGATGTGGCCACGCTGGCGCGCGACGTTGCGGCGCTGCCCCGGCTACGGCTGCGCGGACTGATGTCGATCCCCGAGCCCGTGTCCGGACTGCACGCCCAGCGCGCGCCGCATCGGCGATTGCGTGAACTATTCGATGCTGTCAATGCGCAAGGCCTCGGCCTGGATACGCTGTCGATGGGCATGTCGGCCGATCTGGACGCGGCTATTCTCGAAGGCGCGACGATCGTGCGGGTCGGCACCGCGATTTTCGGCCCACGAACCTACCCCACTCACTGAACGAGATCCTTATGAAAATTGCATTCATCGGCGCAGGCAACATGGCCGCTGCCCTGATCGGTGGGCTGCTCAAGCGTGGCATCCCGGCCGCTGACCTGTACGCCATCGACCCATCGGCCGACGCGCGCGCACGCTTGACGCAGCAGCACCCAATACGTACCGGCGAGGCGGCCGACGCGTCGCTCGACGACTACGATGCCATCGTCATTGCGGTCAAGCCCCAGGTGATGAAAGCCGTGGTCGAATCGCTCGTGCCGTGGTTGCGTGCGCAGCTCATCATCAGCATTGCCGCCGGGATCCGCGCTGCGGACATCGCGCATTGGCTCAACGGCTACCAGCGCGTGATACGCACGATGCCCAATACCCCGGCGCTGATCGGCAGCGGGGTGACCGGCCTGGCAGCGCTGCACGGTGTCGATGATGCCGGCCGGGCACTCGCCGAGCGGGTGCTGCGCGCGGTAGGCGAGATCGTGTGGTGCGACGATGAATCGAAAATCGATGCGGTGACGGCCATTTCGGGCAGCGGCCCAGCCTACGTGTTCTACTTCATTGAGGCCCTGCAGCGCGCCGCGCGCGAGCTGGGACTCGATGACGAGCAGGCACGCGCGCTGGCGCTCGCCACGTTCACCGGCGCCGCCCAACTGGCCGCACAGTCAGGCGAGCCTGCCAGCGTGCTGCGCGAGCGCGTGACCTCGAAAGGTGGCACGACGGCCGCCGCGCTCGAGTCCTTCGAGGCCGACGGCATCGGTGCGGCGATCGTACGCGGCGCGTTGGCGGCCCACGCCCGGGCAATTCAAATGGGCGACGCGTTCGGCAAGCAATGAGCAGGCGCCGCGCGCTCAAAGCCCCATGCTAGCATAGTGCACGGCGATGCCGGCGAACAGGATACCGCCGAGCCAGTTGTTGTGCATGAACGCCGCAAAGCACCGCATCCGGTCGCGGTCGCGGATCAACGTGTAGTGGTACACCGCACAGCCGAGCGCGCCCGCCCATCCGGCCCAGTACGCAACGGACCCGTGCAGCGCATAGCCGATCCATGCATAGATGCCCAGCATCGCTGCGTAGCACAGCATCACGGCCAGCACGTCGAAGCGGCCGAACGTCAACGCGGACGTGCGAATGCCGATCTTGATGTCATCATCCCGGTCCACCATCGCGTAGGCAGTATCGTAAGCGACCGACCAGAACACGTTCGCCAGCAGCATCAGCCACGCGAGCGGCGGCACTTGGTCCTGGATCGCGGCGAATCCCATCGGAATCCCAAAGCCGAACGCAATGCCCAGGTAGGCCTGCGGAATCGCGAAAAAGCGCTTCATAAACGGATACGTACCCGCCACGAACAGCGCCGCGACGGAGAGCCACTTGGTCAGCGCGTTTAGCGGCAGGATCAGCAGGAACGACACCAGCGCAAGCGCGGCCGCCACGGCAAGGGCTTTCCACGGGGCGATCTGACCCGACGTGAGAGGGCGATCCTGCGTGCGCTTCACATGCTTGTCGAAATCCCGGTCTGCGTAATCGTTGATCGCGCATCCGGCCGAGCGCATCAGAACAGTGCCAATCGCGAAGATCGCAACGATATGCGCAGGGGGATGGCCATCGGCCGCTATCCATAATGCATTCAGCGTCGGCCATAGCAGCAGCACGCTGCCGATCGGCTTATGCAGCCGCAGCAGGCGGAAATACAACGGCAGGCGCAAGGTTAGCGCGGACATCATGCAGCACTCGGATCGAAACGTCATGACCCGTTATTCTAGGCGAAAACGCACGGCGTGGCCTGCCGCACCACGTGCTCCAGTCACGCCGCATGCCGCGCCAGGCTTGCGGTACACGAAGCGGCATGGGATGTATCAAGCGGTGAAACGTCTCTTCGGCTGCAACGGTCAGTTGACCGCGGCGGGTAGCTCAAGCTTATGCGTACCGGGTAACGCGCACGCGCGAATCGCATCGCAGATCGCATCGATCGCCGGCATCCGCGTGAAGCTCTTGCGCCATGCCAGCACCACGCGCCGGTCCGGCTGCGGCTCGGTAAACGGCACGTAGCTGAGCAGGCCGTTGTCCACGCCGCTTGCATGCGCGCGTACCTCCTGCACCGAGGTGCGCGGCAGCACGGTGATGCCCACGCCGCTGGCCACCATGTGGCGGATCGTCTCCAACGAGCTGCCCTCGAACGTCTTCTGAATCCCGTCTGCGTTTTGCGAAAAGCGCATGAGTTCTGGGCACACGCCCAGCACATGGTCTCGAAAGCAATGGCCGCTGCCCAGCAGCAACATTGTTTCCTGCTTCAGGTCCTCGGCATTGATTGCGTTGCGCCGCTCCCACGGGTGCCCCGCAGGAAGCGCGACCACAAACGGCTCGTCATACAGCGGACGGACCATCAAGCCGGTTTCCGGGAACGGCAGCGCCATGATCGCGACGTCAATCTCGCCCTGCTTGAGCAGTTCGATCAGCTTCAGCGTGAAGTTCTCCTGCAGCATCAGCGGCATCTGCGGCACCGTCTCGATCATCTGCTTGACCAGCGCCGGCAGCAAATAGGGGCCGATCGTATAGATCACGCCGAGCCGCAGCGGCCCGACCAGCGGATCCTTGCCCTGCTTGGCGATTTCCTTGATCGCGAGCGTCTGCTCAAGCACACGCTGCGCCTGGGTAACGATCTGCTCACCGATCGGCGTGACGCTGACCTCGCTGGTACCGCGCTCGAAGATCTGAACGTTCAGTTCGTCCTCGAGCTTCTTGATCGCGACCGACAACGTCGGCTGGCTGACGAAACATGCCTCCGCGGCCCGGCCAAAATGGCGTTCCCGGGCAACGGCAACGATGTACTTGAGTTCGGTGAGCGTCATTATCGACTAATCGAGGCGATACTTTCGATAGATTTTCTCTTATACGCGTTGCCGGCCCGTTTGCCAAGGGGGCCTTTACCTGCCCCCATTTCCCCACCCTCATCGGGATGGCCGGCAGCGCGCAGGCAGACGCCACGCGCGAAACCCGGGCACGCCGTCGCCGGCTTCATTGCCTTCATACCACCTGCATCCGCTGCCCGCGCTCACCCCTTCACCCCTTCACGCCTTCACGCCTTCACGCCTTCAAGTACTGCTCGCGGCTGCCGAGCCAACGTGTCAAGTGCGCGGCGGCGGCCTGCGGATACTCGCCCAGCAGCCGCTCGGCCGCGCGCCGTGCCGGCTCGATCAGCCAAGCATCCTGCTCGATGTCTGCAAAGCGCAGCATCGCTGCGCCGGATTGCCGCGCGCCGAGGAATTCGCCGGGGCCGCGGATCTCCAGGTCCCGACGCGCGATCTCGAAACCGTCCGTGGTCTCGCGCATCGTACGCAGTCGTTCGCGCGCCGCCAACGACAGCGGGCTGGCGTACATCAGCAGGCACACCGACGACTGGCTGCCCCGGCCGACCCGGCCGCGTAATTGGTGCAATTGCGCGAGGCCGAAGCGCTCCGCGTGCTCGACTACCATCAACGACGCATTGGGCACATCGACGCCGACCTCAATCACCGTGGTCGCTACCAGCAAATGGATCTCATTGCGGGTAAAGCGCGCCATCACGTC
The DNA here is from genome assembly GCF_021733735.1 of Mycetohabitans sp. B2. Classification (NCBI taxonomy): domain Bacteria; kingdom Pseudomonadati; phylum Pseudomonadota; class Betaproteobacteria; order Burkholderiales; family Burkholderiaceae; genus Mycetohabitans; species Mycetohabitans sp. B2. The sequence goes on along the minus strand of NZ_JAHKSP010000005.1, from coordinate 118,543 downwards.
GGCCTTGTCGGCTGCCGCCAGGCGACCATGCACCAGTCCCACCTGCAACTGCGGCAGCGCGGCAACGAGCGTCTCATAAGTGTCCACGGCAGTCTGCAATTGCAACGCCTCGCTCTCCTCGATCAATGGGCACACCCAGTACACCTGACGTCCAGCCAGGGCGGCCTCGCGCACGCGGGCAATCACTTCATCGCGACGCGCATCCGATACCAGCTTGGTGAGCACCGGCGTGCGCCCTGGTGGTAACTCGTCGATCGTGGACACGTCCAGGTCCGCGTAGTACGTCATCGCGAGCGTGCGCGGAATCGGCGTCGCGGACATCATCAATTGATGCGGCTGGAACCCCGACACCGCGGCTTCGGCCTGCGCCTTCGCGCGCAAGGCAAGCCGCTGTTCGACGCCAAAGCGGTGCTGCTCGTCCACGATCACCAAACCAAGCCGAGCAAATTTCACCGCCTCCTGGATCATCGCATGCGTGCCGATCACCAGCGGCGCGTCGCCGCTGGCCACCGCCTCCAATGCGGCGCGCTTATCGCGCGCCTTCAGGCTGCCGGCCAGCCACGCCGTGCGCACACCAAGCGGCTCGAGCCAGCCGCGCAGTTTGCGCGCATGTTGTTCGGCCAGCAACTCGGTGGGGGCCATCAGCGCCGCCTGGTAGCCGGCATCGATCGCCTGCGCCGCCGCCAGCGCGGCGACCACTGTCTTGCCGCTGCCCACGTCCCCCTGCAGCAGTCGCTGCATCGGATGCGCCGCGGCCAGGTCCGCCGCAATTTGCTCGCTGGCCCGCTGCTGCGCGCCGGTCAACTGGAACGGCAGCGCGGCATGCAACCGCGTGACGAGCGCGTCGCGATCGGCGGCGGGACGGCGTGCCATCGCCGGTGCGGCGCGCAAACGCCGCTCGTCATGCGCGCGTTTGAGCGACAATTGCTGCGCGAGCAACTCCTCGAATTTGATCCGCAACCACGCCGGATGGGTCCGCTCCATCAGGGCGGCCTCATCCGCATCCGCACGCGGGTGATGCAGCGTGCGCACCGCATCGGCCAACGACGGCACCCCAAGCGGGGCCAGGAACGCGTCGGCGATCTGCGGCGGCAGCAACTCCGGCAATGGCGTGCGTTGCAGCGCGCTGTCGATCGCGCGGCGCAAATACGCCTGCGACACGCCAGCTGTGCTCGAGTACACAGGCGTCAACGCGTCGGGCAACGGCGTGTCGTCTTCAACCACGCGGTATGCCGGATGGACCATTTCCATCCCGAAGAAGCCCCCCCGCACGTCGCCACGCACGCGCAAGCGCGCGCCAGACGCCAGTTGCCGGGCCTGGGAGCCCCAAAAGTTCAGAAACCGCAGCATCAGCACATCGCCGTGCTCGTCGCGCAGCCGTACCAACATCTGGCGGCGTGGCCGGTAGGCGATTTCGTTGTCCACCACTTCGCCCTGGACCTGCGCGGTCATGCCTGGCAGCAGTTGGCCAATCGGCGTCAGCGTCGTCTCGTCCTCATAGCGCATCGGCAAATGCAGCACCAGGTCGATGTCGCGCACCAGCCCCAGCCGAGCCAGTTTGTCGCTCGGCTTGGCACCCGACTTGCCGGCGGGCTGGGTCGAAGCCTTGCCAGCAGGTTTAACGGCGGGACTGTCGGCAGCTTGGGCCGCCGTGTCATCCGCGGCTTGGACCGCAGCCGTGTCGCCGACCATGGCCGCCGGGAGGCGCTTGCGTGCCGACGGCCCGGCGCCGCGGCGCGCAGGCGCAGCGGCGCCGCCTGCGCTGGCATCGCCAGGCACGGCGTCGGGTTCACCTGATCGCGGTAACACCAGCTGCGGATGACGGGACAAAGACATCGGGCTATCGCAAGTACAATATCGATTTTATTGGCACGGCCCTGCATTGTGCATCAGGGTAGCGCAGTTGCGCGAGCGTGCCGTTGCGCTACCCGTCCCATTTCATGTACACGCTGTCCGATTTCGATTTCGATCTGCCCCCGGAGCTGATCGCACAACATGCGTTGCCCGAGCGCAGCGCGAGCCGCCTGCTCGAAGTCACGCCAAGCGGTGCACTGCTGGACCGCCATTTCGGTGAGCTGCCGGCTTGCCTCGAGCCCGGCGACCTGCTGGTGTTCAACGACACGAAAGTGCTCAAGGCCCGCTTTGACGGGATCAAGGCGAGCGGCGGACGCGTCGAGGTACTGATCGAGCGCGTGACCGGTCCGCGTACCGCGCTCGCGCAAATCCGTGCGAGCAAGCGCCCCGCGCCGGGTTCGACAATCCGGCTCGCAGACGCCTTCGACGTGACCGTCGGCGAGCGCGTCGAGCCATTTCATACGCTGCATTTCCCGCACGATTGCATCGAATTGATTGACCAGCATGGCCGGTTGCCGCTACCGCCCTACATCGAGCACACGCCCGACACGTATGACGAGGCACGCTATCAAACCGTGTTCGCGACGACGCCAGGCGCGGTCGCGGCGCCCACCGCCGGCCTGCATTTTGATGCGCCAACACTGGCCGCGCTGGACGCGCGCGGCGTGCGCCGCGCGACGTTGACGCTGCACGTGGGTGCCGGCACGTTCCAGCCGGTGCGCACCGACGACATTGCGCAGCACAAGATGCACAGCGAGTGGTACAACATCCCGCCAGCGCTCGTCGAGGCCATCGAGGCCACGCGGGCTGCGAAACGCTCGGTGATCGCGGTTGGCACGACGTCGATGCGCGCACTGGAGGCGGCAGCCCGCGATGCCGAGCGCGATGGCCGTGAACTGCATGCGGTCCGTGCTGAAACGGATATCTTCATTACGCCCGGTTACCCGTTCCGCGTCATCGACCGGCTCGTGACGAACTTTCATTTGCCCAAGTCGACGCTGCTGATGCTGGTGTCCGCGTTCGCCGGTGTCGAGCCGATCCGCCGCGCGTACCGCCACGCGATCGCGCAACGCTACCGTTTTTTCAGCTACGGCGACGCGATGCTGCTCACGCGGGCCGCATCCGTCGCACAGCGATGACCCGACATCGCCACCCGCGCTCGCCATCATCGCGCACCGCCCACGAGCCCGCCCTAAACCCATCATGTTGAAATTTGACCTCTTGCGCACCGATGGCCTCGCACGACGCGGCCGACTGACGCTGAATCACGGCACGATCGACACGCCGATCTTTATGCCGGTCGGCACCTATGGCACGGTCAAGGCCATGGCACCACGCGAACTCGAGGACATCCGCGCGCAGATCATCCTAGGCAACACGTTTCATCTATGGCTGCGCCCAGGGCTCGACACGATCACCGCGCATGGCGGCTTGCACCGCTTCATGGGCTGGCAACGGCCGATCCTGACCGACTCCGGCGGCTTCCAGGTGTTCTCACTTGGCGAGCTGCGCACAATCACCGAGGATGGCGTGACGTTCGCGTCGCCGATCAACGGCGACCGGCTGTTCCTGTCACCCGAGGTGTCGATGCAGGTGCAAAAGGTGCTGAACTCCGACATCGTGATGCAATTCGACGAGTGCACCCCGTACGCGACCGATGGCGTACCCACCTCGCATGATGCCGCGGCACGCTCGATGCAGATGTCGCTGCGCTGGGCCAAACGCTCGCTCGACGAATTCAGGCGCCTTGCCAATCCAAACGCGCTGTTCGGCATCGTGCAGGGCGGCATGTACGAAGCACTGCGCGACGAATCGCTCGCGGGGCTATCGGACCTCGGCTTTGATGGCTACGCGATTGGCGGCCTGTCAGTTGGCGAACCGAAGGAGGACATGCTGCGCGTGCTACAACACATCGGCCCCAGGCTGCCGCTCGACAAGCCGCACTATTTGATGGGGGTTGGCACGCCGGAGGACCTGGTGGCCGGCGTGGCCGCCGGCATCGACATGTTCGACTGCGTGATGCCCACACGCAACGCGCGCAACGGCTGGCTATTCACGCGGTTCGGCGACCTGAAGATCCGCAATGCGATGCACCGCAACGACACGCGGCCGCTGGACGAAAGCTGCGTCTGCCATACGTGCCGCCACTTTTCGCGCGCGTACCTGCATCACCTGCATCGCGTCGGTGAAATCCTCGGCGCGCAACTGAACACAATCCACAATCTGCATTACTACCTGAACCTAATGCAGGAGATCCGCGATGCCATCGAGGCGGGAACGTTCAACGCGTTCGTGACGCGCTTTCACGCGGACCGCGCACGCGGCGTCGAATAGCGGCTCGCTCGCGCGCTTAAGCAGGCGCCGAGCATCGCAGCGCCGGATCCGGCACTGCCCCCGTGGGCGCGATGCGGGTACCGGTGCGCCCACTTGGCGGCGCGACGCAGGCAGAGGTCGCACAGCGATGCTGCACAAGCTCGCGCACCACGTCGGCGATGTCGGCCGACAAGCGTTGCAACGCCCGCCGATGACCGACCACTAGCGCCTCATAGCCGGCCGCAACGGGCTCCTCGATCGTGCTGTGGCATGTCACGGGCACCCCGTCGGGCAACGCGCGCACGCTCCACGTCGCCTCCAGGCCGGCGTGCGCACCGGGCGCCGATTCGAAGCGCTGCACGTTGACGTGAATCCGGAACACCGGTGAAGTGGCCGGATGCGGCGTGCGATAGACATCGATCGCGCCGAGCGCGCGACTCACCTCGTCGGACAGCGCGCGGCCCATCTCGTCAGACAACGGCGCGCTCCACCGCTCGTGCTCGAGCAACGCTACCTGGCCCGGTCCGGTCGTGACGACGAATTGGGAGCGAGCCACTTGCTGCGGCACGTCAACCGGCATCAACTCGATATAGAACTGCGCTGGCGCCGCACGCGGCGCCCCGCGTGCCGGCCCCGCCAGCGTATAGAAGCGATCGGGCACCACACTGCCACACGCACTCGCGAGCAACGCCGCCGCGCACAGGGCGGCAAGCGGCGCGATGTGTGCGATGCAGCGCCGCGGAGATCGACACGACTTCATGGTTGATCCCTCCCCTTACCGCGTAGCAGCGATTCAGGATGACGTTCGAGATAGTCCGACAGCGCATTGAGCGACTGCAGCGTACGCGTCAACTGTTGCAGCGCCTGCCGCACATCGGTCTGCAGCGGCGAATCCTGTTGCAGCGACGACTGTGCAGCATGGAACGTTCGCTGCGCCGTACTCAACGTGTCCTTGGCCTGCGGCGCAAGTTGGGTATCGAGTTGCTTGAACAGGCTGTTGGCACGCTTCAGCGTGCTGTTCAAGCGCACGCCGATCTCGTCGAACGGCACCTTGTCAAGCTTCTTCGCAATGTCGGCCACTTGCAGTTGCAGTTCGTCCAGCGTATTGGGCACAGTCGGCAACTCGATCGGCGAGTGGCTCATGTTCACCTTGGCCGGCGGTGCATTCGGGAACAGGTCCAGCGCGACGTATAACTGGCTGGTGATCAGGTTGCCAGTGCGCAACTGGGCCCGCAGCCCCGATTTCACCAGATTCTCGATCATCGTCGCGCGCGCTCGCATGCCGCCGGTGCGCGCCGCTTCGCGCACGCGCGGCCCGAGCCGATCCGGATACAGCTCGACGGTCACCGGCATCAAGAACGCGTGCTTCACCGGATCGTAATCGATGCCGATTGAGCGCACCTGGCCCAGTACGATACCGCGGAAATCAACTGGCGCGCCGACCGACAGGCCGCGCAGCGACTGGTTGAAGTTCAGCACGAACGGCACCGCCTCGCCGTCCGACGCCCGCATTGCATCGGCTTCATCGCTCGCCAGGCGGAAATGAGCGTCATTGCGCGCTTGTGCACCCACCGGCTCGCTTGGCGGCGATTGGAACGCGATGCCACCAATCACCATGGCTGCCAGCGATTGCGTATTGAGCTTAAAACCGCCTGAATCGAGCCGCAGGTCGACGCCGCTCGCATGCCACCAGCGCGTGTTCTCACCGACGTACTGATCATAGGGCGCATTGACAAATACTTGCATCGTCACGCCGGTGCCATTCGGGTCGAGACTGTAGCCCACCACCTGCCCGACCTGCACGCGCCGATAGAATACCGGCGAGCCGATATCCACCGACCCCAGGCTGTCGCCGTGCAGCACGAATTGGTGCCCGCTCTGATCACGCGTAATTGGCGGCGGCTGTTCGAGTCCGAGGAATTGCTTGCGCGTTTCCCGAGAACGGCCAGCGTCCACGCCAATATAGGCGCCCGAGAGCAGCGTATTCAGTCCTGATACGCCGCTGGCTGCCACGCGCGGCCGTACGACCCAGAAGCGCGTGTCGTCAACGGCGAAGCCCTCGGCCTGCTTGGTCAACTCGACGGTCACGAGCACGGTGGCCAGGTCCTTGGACAGCGTGATGGTCTTCACCGCGCCGATCACCACGTCTTTGTATTTAACCTGCGTCTTGCCCGGCTCAAGCCCTTCGGCCGTCCTGAACGTGATGGTGATCGTCGGCCCGCGCTCCAGCACCGTCTTCACAAACAGCGACACGCCGACCAGCGCGGCGATCAGCGGAATCACCCAGACCAGCGACGGCAGCCAGCGGCTCGTGCGCTGCACAACCGGCTCAGGCAAATGCAGCGGCACGCCACCGTCAGCCGCCCCAAGCGGGTCGCCCGGCCCCGCCTCCGGCGAGCCGGTCCCGGTGGCGTTGTTTTTGTTATTCATGTTCCTTTCCTGACGATTCGATGTTGTCCCAGATCAGGCGGGGATCGAACTGCATCGAGGCGATCATCGTGAGTACGACGACCACGCCGAACGCAACCGCACCGGGTCCAGCGGTAATTTCCGCGAGCGAGTGGAAGCGCACCAGCGCGACGGTCAGCGTGATGACGAAAATATCCAGCATCGACCAGCGGCCGATCGCCTCGACGCCGCGATACAGCCGCGTGCGCTGCAACGGCCGCCATCTCGAACCGATTTGGGCCGTGACGGTCAGCAGCGTCAGCACAGCGAGCTTGAGCATCGGCACGAGGATGCTCGCCACGAATACGATCACGGCCAGCGGCCAGTCGCCAGAGGTCCAGAAATAGACAACGCCAGACATGATCGTATCGTCCTGCGAGCCAAGCAACGACGACGTATGCATCACCGGCAGCAGATTCGCCGGCACGTACATGATCGCCGCAGCAATTAAGAACGCGTACGTGCGCGCAATCGAATCCGGCTTGCGCACATGCAGCGTCGCGCCGCAACGCGCACAGCACTGCCTCTGGCTGGTGCGCACCAACGGCGACACCAGCCCGCACGCATGGCACGTCACCAGGCCAGCGCGCCGCGCGCTCGGGTAGGTCGTGCGCGGCGCGCTCATGAATGCCTCGCCGCGCGGCTGCACGTGGTGACGCCTTCGTCGAGTCGGTCCGCGACGTCCCATAGCACGCGGGGATCGAACGTCACCACCGATGCGATCATCAGCGTCAGCGCGCCAAACGCGAACAGCGCTGCTTCCGGGCGCATGTCCGCCAGGCTCGACAGCTTGACCAGCGCGACGAGAATGCCGAGCATGAATACCTCGATCATGCCCCACGGCCGGATCCACTGGATCATCCGCAACAACTCGTCGAACGCATACGGGCGAATGCCAGCGCGCAACGAGAACAGCAAGTAAAGCAGCGCACACAATTCGGCGAGCGGAAACAGCGTCGTGGAGCACAGCACGAGCACCGCGATCACCTGGCTGTTTTCAGCCCACAGCGCGGCAATGGCGGCGGCCAGCGTAGTCTGCGTGACGATCCCGTTGGTCTCCAACTGAACGATCGGCGCGGCCTGCGCAATCACGAACGTGATCAACGCGGCAAGCGTCATCGCGCTCACTCGGTCCAGCCGCCCGGACAGGCCACGATACAACACCGCGCCACAACGAGCGCAGCGCGCGACTGTGCCCGGATGCAGTGCGCGCTTGTAATGCAGCGCGTCGCACTGGTGACACGCAATCAGCTCGGTAGGGTCCATACGGGTTCGACGGTTCCGGTAAGCGCCATACGGCGGTCCATCTTAGCAAAGCATAGCGCCGGCGTTGCCTCGTTTAGCGTGAGGATGGATTCGAGCCAATACTACTGCATTGTTTCCTACGAGGAGAGACTGACTTTCATGCCGTCCGCTAACGTTGCACGGCATTACCAAACCGCTGAAGCTGACGCTGGACTCGTTCCAATGTAAGCAGCATCCGATGCTCAAACGCTGGTGGTGCGGCGCCGATGCCAAGGCTAGCGTCAACCGCGCTGACTTCGGGCTGGACTATGGTCAGTCCTACGGCTTCAACATGCAGACCACGCTCCAGATCCAAGTCGAAGGCATCAAGCAATAGTGAACGCGACCGGGCGAGCGGCTTGAGCCGCGTCGCGTGCAACCGATGCGGCAAGGCAAACCCCGTTTGGCCCTTTTTAACGGTTGAAATCTGACGGCGTTACCGCTAAGGTGAGGCGCACGCAGGCACCGGCGCCAAAAAATCATTGTGAGTACAACGACCAGGCGACGGCATTCGTCAACGCAGTTCATAGAATAAGGGACTCGCATGGGTGCATCTGTCTCATTGTCGTCCGTTACCCCGACCGTGCAGCCGAAGGTGTGGCGCGCAGTGGCCGCTGCCTCGATCGGCAACGCACTCGAATGGTTCGATCTGGTCGCCTACGGCTTCTTTGCCGTTGTCATCTCCCGGCAATTCTTCCCGGCCGGCAACGACACGATATCGTTGCTGCTCACCTTGGGCACGTTCGGCGTATCGTTCTTCATGCGACCGCTGGGCGCCATCGTGCTCGGCGCTTATGCGGACCGCGCCGGCCGCCGGGCCGCGCTATCGCTGACGATCTTGCTAATGATGGCCGGCACGCTAATCATCGCGGTGCTGCCCAACTACGCGACCATCGGCCTGGCCGCGCCGCTGATCCTAGTCATCGCGCGATTGCTGCAAGGCTTTTCCGCCGGCGGCGAGTTCGGCAGCGCCACTGCGTTCCTGGCTGAGCATATGCCGCAGCGCCGTGGCTTTTTCTCCAGCTGGCAAGTCGCCAGCCAAGGGCTCACGACGCTGCTCGCAGCCAGCTTCGGCGTCGTACTCAATGGCAACCTGTCATCCGCGCAAATGGATGCATGGGGTTGGCGGATCCCATTTTTCTTTGGGCTGTTGATTGGGCCGGTGGCATGGTATATCCGCAAGCACGTCGATGAGACGCCCGAGTTCGTCGCGGCCGAGATGTCGAGCAAGACCACGTTGACACCCGTGCGCGATACCCTCGCGACGCAGAAGGAGCGTTTGCTGATCGCCATCGGCGTGGTGATTCTAGCCACCGTGTCGACGTATGTCGTGCTGTTCATGCCGACCTTCGCGGTGAAGCAACTCGGCCTACCGGCGTCGGCGTCGTTCGCCGCGATCCTGTTGACCGGCATGATCCAGTTGGTCGTGTCGCCACTGGTGGGCCACTGGTCCGACCAGCATGGCCGCACCGGCATCATGCTCGCCTCAGCGATCGCGATTCTCGTGCTGATCTACCCTGCGTTTGCGACGCTGGTCTCGCATCCGACCTTGGCAACGCTGCTGGTCGTGCAAATCATCTTCGGCTTTTTGATGAGCGGCTATTTCGCAACGCTGCCTGGGTTGCTGTCGGAGATTTTCCCGGTCAGTACTCGTACGACCGGGCTGTCGCTGTCGTACAACATCGCCGTGACGATCTTCGGCGGCTTTGCACCGTTCATCATCTCGTGGTTGATCGCATCGACTGGCACCAAGGTGGCGCCCGGCTTCTACATGATCTTTGCGGCCGCGATCAGCATCGTCGCGCTGTTTGCGGTGCGCTTGCGACTCGCGGTGCGCTGAACGCGCGAGCCGGTTGCAGCGGTTGCAGCAGTTGTAGCGGTTGGCCAGTCCGAGCTGTCACGGACCAGCCAACACGCCGCGCAGGGCGGCGAGCGCGGCTACACCTGCGCGCCGGCGTTCGGATCGTTGGGGTCGTAGCCCGTCTTCTTTTCCTTGATCAGGTCTTCGCGCTTGACGCCAAGCCACATCGCCAGCGCCGCTGCGACGAACACCGACGAATAGATGCCGAACAGGATACCGATGGTCAGCGCCAGCGCGAAATAGTGCAGCGTCAGGCCGCCAAACAAGAGCATCGACAACACCATCATCTGCGTCGAGCCGTGCGTGATGATCGTGCGCGACATCGTGCTCGTGATCGCATGATTGATGACCTCGGTGACCGTCATCTTGCGCTCACGCCGAAACGTCTCGCGAATCCGATCGAAAATGACCACGGACTCGTTGACCGAATAGCCAAGCACCGCGAGCACCGCGGCCAGCACCGATAGCGAGAACTCCCACTGGAAGAACGCAAAAAAACCCAGGATGATCACGACGTCGTGCAGGTTCGCGATGATCCCGGCGATCGCATATTTCCATTCGAAGCGAAACGACAGGTAGATCACGATGCCCACGACCACGCACGCGAGCGCAAGCAACCCGTCAGTCGCAAGCTCCTTGCCCACCTGCGGCCCGACGAACTCCACGCGTTGCAGCTTGATCTGCGCGTCAAGCTCGTTCAGCGCGGCCATCACCTGATCGCTTTGCTGCGCCGACGACAGCCCTCCCTTCAACGGCAGACGAATCAGCACGTCACGCGACGTGCCAAAGGTCTGTACCTGCGCATCGGCATAGCCGATCTTGTCCAGCGCGCCGCGGATTGGGTCGACTTGCGCGGCTTGCGGCGTGTGGATTTCTAGCACCGTGCCGCCGGTAAATTCGACGGACAAATGTAAACCACGATGCAGCAGAAAGAACACCGCGAGAAGGAACGTCACGAGCGAGATCACGTTGAAGATCAACGCCCGCTGCATGAACGGAATGTCTTTGCGAATCCGGAAAAATTCCATGAGGGTCTCCGAGCGTGGTCAGCGGGACTGGCCCGGCTTGGTCGGCGCATCATGTTGCGGTGTGCGCTCCGATGGGGGCGCATCGCCGGGCCGCGGCGCCGCTGGCGCATTGCGCCGTACCGCGCGCTTCGGACCCGGGCGCTTGGCGTCCGAAGTACGCGGCAGCGCCTGCGCCGCGCCGCCCGCCCCCTGCTGAGCAGATTCGGCGTACGCGGCCAGCGTGCCTTCCGGACGCCATACCTGGCCAATGGCCAACGACTTGAGCTTCTTCTTGCCGCCGTACCACAGGTTCACCAGCCCCCGTGCGAAGAACACGGCGGAGAACATCGATGTCAGGATGCCGATGCAGTGCACGACCGCAAAGCCGCGCACCGGCCCGGAGCCGAACGCAAGTAGCGCCAGCCCGGCAATCAGCGTCGTGACATTCGAATCCAGGATCGTCGCCCATGCATGCGAGAAGCCATTCTGGATCGCCAGTTGCGCAGGCGCGCCGCGACGCAGCTCCTCGCGAATGCGCTCGTTGATCAGCACGTTCGCGTCGATCGCCATGCCCAGTGCCAGCGCGATCGCCGCGATGCCGGGCAATGTCAGCGTCGCCTGCATCATCGACAGCACCGCGACGAGCAGCAGCAGGTTCACCGACAACGCAATCACCGAGATCAGTCCGAACAGCATGTAGTACGCGATCATGAACACCGCAATCGCAGCGAACCCGTACTGCACCGAGTCGAAACCCTTTCTAATGTTGTCCGCGCCCAGGCTCGGTCCAATCGTGCGCTCCTCGATGATCTCCATCGGCGCGGCCAGCGAACCGGCGCGCAGCAACAGCGCGAGATCGGTCGCCGCCTGGGGCGTCGGCTGGCCGGTGATTTGGAAATTTTCGCCCAGCTCGGACTGGATCGTCGCCACCGTCAGCAACTCGCCCTTATTCTTCTCGAACAGCACGATCGCCATCGGCTTGCCGATGTTGTCGCGCGACACGTCGCGCAGCACCCGTCCGCCGCGCGCATCGAGGCGGATCTTCACGGCCGGACGCTGGTGCTCGTCGAAACCGGCCGACGCGTCGGTGATCCGGTCACCGGTGAAGATCACTTGTTTCTTCAGGTACACCGGCGCGCCGTTGCCCTGCGTGAACAGGTCATCACCGACCGGCACCGGGTCGTTGATGTTGCGCACCGGATTCTGATAATCGGCCATGCGAGCCTCGAGCGTCGCGGTCCGCCCGATGATGTCCTTGGCCTTTGCGGTGTCCTGCACACCGGGCAGTTCAACAACGATCCGGTCCGCGCCCTGTTGCTGCACGATCGGCTCGGCGACGCCAAGCTCGTTGACTCGGTTGTGCAGCGTTGTGATGTTTTGCTTCAGCGCGCTGTCCTGCACCGTTTTTTGCGCGGCTGGTGTAAACGCGCCCACCACCTGATAGCCGCCGGCGGCCGGCTGTACTTGCCAGGTCAACTCAGTGACGTTGTCCGACAGCAACTGGCGCGCGCGGTTCGCGACGTCCTGATCAACGAAGTTGACCACCACTGTCTGGCCCACGCGGTTCACGCCGCCAGCGCGGATCGACTTGTCGCGCAGTAGCGTACGCGCATCAGCTGCGTCCGCATCGAGTTTCTTATTCAGCGCACCGGCCAAATCCACCTGCAGCAGGAAGTGCACGCCGCCGCGCAGGTCCAGCCCCAGGTACATCGGCAGCGCGTGCAGCGACGCTAGCCAGCGCGGCGACGCCGATTGCAGGTTCAGCGCGACGATATAAGTCGGATCCGCCGGATCGGCATTGAGCGCCTTTTGCAGTAGGTCCTTCACGCGCAGTTGCGTGTCGGTGTCCTTCAGGCGCACGCGGATATTCGCGTTTTGACTCGCGTTGTCGAACGTCACGTCGTCCGCCTGCACGCCGTTCGCGGCGAGCGTCGACTCGACGGTATTGAGCACCGACGAGTCCAGCTTGACCGTCGCCTTGCCGCTGGACACCTGCACCGCCGGCGCCTCGCCGAAGAAGTTGGGTAGCGTGTACAGCAAGCCGATGGCAAGCGCCACCAACATCACGACGTATTTCCAGAGGGGATAGCGATTCATGGAATGACTGGACAGGAGGAGTTCTGCGCGACGCTCGCCGGGCCGTGTCCGCTTCGACGCGCGCTCGGCGCACCAGGCGCCGTGCCGCGCGGACCGGACACACGCCGGCGATCAGAGCGACTTGATCGTGCCCTTGGGCAGGATCGCCGAGACCGCGCTCTTTTGCACGGTGACCTCGACGCCGTCGGACAACTCGACGCCAACATAGGCCTCGCCGACCTTCGTGACTTTGCCCACGATGCCGCCGGAGGTGAGCACTTCGTCGCCCTTGGTCATCGCGGCAAGCATGTTCCGGTGCTCCTTTTGCCGCTTCATCTGAGGACGAATCATGAAGAAGTACAGCACCGCGATCATCAGGATGAAGAAGCCGTACGTCTGGATGAAGCCGGCGGCACCGCCTGCGGCGGGTGCAGCCTGGGCGTACGCATTGGAAATGAACACGTGGGTCTCTCCGTGGTAGAAGGTCGAAATAGCCGGGCATTCTACCATCTGCCCCAGGACGGCAAAGCACCCTCTGGCGGCTGTACGGGCCGATGCGGCGGACGCGGCGGCGCCCACAGCCAGGCGCCTCGGGATCCGGGGCTGCCCCACCCGTCGCGTGGCCACGTACAATACGCACTGGTCCGTTTTGCGCCCGACGCATTCTCCATGTCCTTCGCCACCCGCCTCGAATTCTTCGCCCCCTGCCCCCGCGGCCTGGAGGGCGCGCTCGCCGTCGAACTCGGCGAGTTGTCCGCGCTCGCTGCCGATCCGACGTTCGCCGTGCAAGCGCCGGCGCCCGGCGGCGTGCCGTTCAGCGGTGCATGGGCTGCCGCCATCGCGGCCAATCTGCATTCGCGGATTGCTAGCCGGATCCTGTTAAAGATCGCCACGCGGCCCTATCGCGACGAGCATGATATCTACGCGCTGGCGCGCGAGCAGTCGTGGGAGCAATGGTTCGACGCCAGCCGCACGTTGCGGGTAGACGTGACCGCGATCAAGTCGCCGCTGCGCAGTCTGGAATTCACGACGCTGCGCATCAAGGACGCGATCTGCGACCGACTGCGCGAGCAGACCGGGGCACGGCCCAGCATCGACACCGCCGAACCCGACGTGCGGGTGCAGGCGTTCGTGACCGCCACGGACTGCACGCTGTACCTGGACACCTCCGGCGAGCCGTTGTTCAAGCGCGGATGGCGACTGGACAAAGGCGCCGCGCCATTGCGCGAGAATCTGGCCGCAGGCATCCTGCGGCTGACCGGCTGGACACCAGGCACGCCGCTGGTCGATCCAATGTGCGGCAGCGGCACGTTCATCGCCGAGGCCGCGCAGATCGCACTAGGCATCGCGCCGGGCGTGGACCGGCGTTTCGGCTTCGAAAATCTCACGCACTACGATGTCGGCGCGTGGCAGCGCCTGAAGGCGCAAGCGCTGGACGCCAAGCGCGAGGCTGGCGCGCGCGCCGCGCCGGGCGATGCACTGTCGATCTACGGCAGCGACGTGTCCGGCGACATGCTCGCCAAGGCCGCCGCAAACCTGCAGCGCGCAGGCGCACCAATGGTCCCGCTCAAGCAACTCGATGCGCGCGACATCGTGGCACCATGCGACACACCGGGCGTGCTGGTGGCCAATCCGCCCTACGGCGAGCGAATCGCCACGCGCGGCCGCGGCGCCCGCACGGTCGATGGCGACGGCACGGGATTCCAGCGCGCCCGTCCGGACGATGCGGACAGCGCGTTCTTCCGCTCGTTCGGCGACGTGCTCAAGCAGCGGTTCCCCGGCTGGCACGCGTTCGTGCTCAGCGCCGATCGTACGCTGCCCGGCCAGATGCGGCTGCGCGAATCGACGAAGACGCCGTTGTACAACGGCGCGCTTGAATGCCGGCTGTTCCGCTTCGATCTGGTCGCCGGCGCGATGCGGCAACGCTCGGCGGCGCGCCCGCAGACGGGCTCACCCGATTGAGCGGCCCGGCGGCGCTGGCAACGCGCATGCGCCCGCCCGCCGCGCCAGACAGCGGTACAATGTTGGACCTTATGGATACGCAACTGTGGGCGCCGCACGTGACGGTGGCCGCCATCATCGAGCACGAGCAGCGATTTCTGCTGGTCGAGGAGCACACACCGAACGGGCTACGGTTGAACCAACCGGCCGGTCACCTGGAGCCGAGCGAAACGCTGCTCGAGGCGGTCGTGCGCGAAACGCTCGAGGAGACCGGACACGTGTTTACGCCGCAGGCGTTGGTTGGCGTGTACGTCGCGCAGTTCGAGCGGGAACACGGTGTGCCGGCCACCTATGTTCGCTTTACGTACTGCGGCACCGCCACACACGATCCGATCCCGCGCGAGCTTGACCCCGATATTCTGCGCACGGTCTGGTTGAGCGCCGACGCGTTGCGCGCACAAGCGTCGCGCCACCGCACGCCGCTCGTGTTGCGCTGTGTCGAGGACTACCTGGCGGGACGCCGCTATCCGCTCGAGTTCGTACAATCCCACCCGGCCGTGCTGCGTTAAACGGCGTGTCGCGACCGGCCTTGAGCAACCCAACCGGCGCTCGCGCCGCGTGGCGCCCGCGGCGCCCAAACTGGCAACGGTAACGCATCATGGCAAAGCAACGCGTGGTCATCGGCATGTCCGGCGGCGTGGATTCGTCGGTCGCCGCGTGGCTGCTCAAGCAGCAGGGCTACGAGGTGGTTGGCCTATTCATGAAAAACTGGGAAGACGACGACGACAGCGAATATTGCTCGAGCCGGCAAGACTGGATCGACGTCGTATCGGTTGCGGACCTCATCGGTATCGACGTCGAGGCGGTGAACTTCGCCGCGCAGTATAAGGACAGGGTCTTTGCCGAGTTCTTGCGCGAATATTCGGCGGGCCGCACGCCGAATCCGGATGTACTGTGCAATGCGGAGATCAAATTCAAGGCATTCCTGGACCACGCAATGGCGCTGGGTGCACAAACCATCGCGACCGGCCACTACGCCCGCGTGCGCCGGATCGGCGAGCGGTTTGAACTGCTCAAGGCACTCGACTCGTCCAAGGACCAATCGTACTTCCTGCATCGCCTGAACCAATCGCAGTTGAGCCGCACACTGTTTCCGCTTGGCGAATTGCCCAAGACGCGGGTTCGTGAGATTGCCGCGCAAATCGGGTTGCCCAACGCGGCAAAGAAGGACTCGACCGGCATCTGCTTCATTGGCGAGCGGCCGTTTCGCACGTTCCTGAACCGCTATCTGCCGACCCGCCCTGGCCCGATGAGGACCCCAGACGGCAAGGTCGTTGGCGAACACATCGGGCTCGCGTTTTACACATTGGGACAGCGCAAAGGGATCGGCCTGGGCGGCAGTCGCGACGGCAGCGGCGAGCCATGGTTCGTCGCCGGCAAGGACATGGCGGGCAACACACTGTACGTCGTGCAGGGGCACGATCACCCGTGGTTACTCAGCTCGACGCTGCAGGCGGAGAACGCCAGTTGGATTGCAGGCGCGGCACCGCAGGACGGGCACTCGTGTACGGCCAAGACGCGCTATCGCCAGCAGGATGCGGCCTGCACATTCCAGCATGCACCAGACAGGCACTTTGCGTTGCACTTCGCGCAGTCGCAATGGGCAGTGACGCCGGGGCAATCCGCTGTGCTGTACGACGGCGACGTGTGCCTGGGTGGCGGCATCATCGGCGCCACGTCGGCGCCGTCCACGCCTGCGGCCGCGTATCGACGAACGACTGACGCTGCGACAGATTCATGAAGGGCTTGTCCAGATCCGGGTAGGCATCGCGCCACGCGAACTCCGGCATGCGAAAGCAACGCACCGCGGCGCACTCGCGGCCCGGCAGCACGGCATACCGGCACCACGGCGCACCGGCGACGCGATGTAGCGGCAGCGCGACGTACCGGCGACGCGGCGCACGGTGGGCCTCGCCGGGACGCAGCCGATGGTAAAATATGCGGTTCTCTACGTTTTTCCGGCGCCGCTGCGGCGTCCCGTGCCATGTCCGACACTCGTCCCGATACCCTCTTTGCGCTGACCGCGCTATCGCCGCTGGACGGCCGCTATGCGGCCAAAACCGAAGCCCTGCGCGACTGGCTGTCCGAAGCCGCGTTCATGCGCCACCGCGTCACCGTCGAAGTCCACTGGCTAATCGCGCTGTCGCAGGCCGGGTTGCCGGGAATCCCGGCGTTCTCCGCGCCATCCGAACAGTTCCTGCTGCAACTGGTCGAGCGCTTTTCCCCGCATGATGCCGCCCGGATTAAGGACATCGAGCGCGTGACGAACCACGACGTGAAGGCGGTCGAGTACTGGCTGAAGGAGTCGGTCAAGGGCCAGGCGGAACTGGAGCGTGCGAGCGAGTTCATCCATTTCGCCTGCACGTCCGAGGACATTAACAACACGTCGCACGGGTTGATGCTCAAGGGCGCGCGTGAGCATGTGATATTGCCGGCGCTGCGCACCGTGCACCAGCGGCTGGTCGCGCTCGCGCACGCGCACGCCGCGCAACCGATGCTCTCACGCACGCACGGACAGCCGGCCAGCCCGACGACACTGGGCAAGGAAATCGCCAATGTGGCCGCGCGTCTGTCGCGCGCCATCGACCGGATCGCCACCGTCACGCTGTTGGGCAAGATGAACGGCGCGGTCGGCAATTTTAACGCCCATCTATCTGCCTACCCGGATTTCGACTGGGAAGCCTTCGCGCGGGATGTCGTGCAGACGCGGCTCGGGCTGACGTTCAACCCCTATACAATCCAGATCGAGCCGCACGACTACATGGCGGAACTGTTCGACGCGATCGCGCGGGCGAACACAATCCTGCTGGACCTGGACCGCGACGTGTGGGGCTACATCTCGCTGGGCTATTTCAAGCAAAAGACGAAGGCGGGGGAAATCGGCTCGTCGACGATGCCGCACAAGGTTAATCCGATCGATTTCGAAAACTCCGAAGGCAACCTGGGCCTGGCCAACGCCACGCTGCGCCATCTGGCGGACAAGCTGCCCGTGTCGCGCTGGCAGCGCGACCTGACCGACTCGACGGTCCTGCGCAACATCGGAGTCGCATTCGGCTACTCGCTGCTCGCATACGATGCCCTGATCCGCGGGCTCGACAAGCTCGAAGTGAATCCGCAACGACTTGATGAGGACCTGGATGGCTGCTGGGAAGTGCTGGCCGAACCGGTGCAGACCGTCATGCGCCGCTATGGAATCGAGAATCCCTATGAGCAATTGAAGGAACTTACGCGTGGCAAGGGCATCACCCGCGATGGACTGCACGCCTTCATCGGCACGCTGGCGATCCCGGACGAGGTCAAGGCGCGACTGCTGGCGATGACGCCGGCCTCCTACGTCGGCAAGGCGGTCGAGCTCGCACAACGCATCGGCTAATACCGGTGCGCGGCGCCGCTGCGGGCGCGCATGCCGAGGCAGCCGCCCCGGCCACGCGGATCAACGGGTGCGCGCGGCCAGCCGCTCGAGCACCCGATCGACGATCCGCTCCGGCGGCTCGTCGATGCTCATCGTGATCGCCTCGTCAAGCCCCGGCTCCTCGAGCGTGTTCAATTGGCTTTGCAGCAACGACGGGTCAAAGAAGTGGCCAGTGCGGTGACCGAGCCGCGCGCGCAGCACCTGGAACGTGCCTTTCAGGTAGACGAATACGACGTCGCTGTCGCCATGGCGCAGTACGTCCCGGTACGAGCGCTTGAGCGACGAGCAGGTGAAGACGGCGGTTTCGCCCGCCCGCTGCTGCTGCTCGATCGCCGCACGCAAGGTGCGCAGCCACGGCCAGCGGTCCGCGTCGGTCAGCGCAATACCGCGGCTCATCTTATCCTTGTTCGCGTCGCTGTGAAACACGTCCCCGTCGGTAAACGGGCATCCGAGCCGCTCGGCCAGCAACTCCCCGACCCGCGTCTTGCCGGCGCCCGATACCCCCATCACAATCAAAATCATCACACGCTCCACGGGCCCGCATCGCACACGCGGCCATCACTTACAGCACCATCCCCAGTGTCAAGGTCAACAGCAGGCCGACCACCGAGATGATCGTCTCGCACAGCGACCACGTCTTGAACGTCTGCGTGACGGTCATGCCGAAATATTCCTTGATCAGCCAGAAGCCGCCATCATTGACGTGCGAGAAAATCAGTGAGCCCGAACCAGTCGCGAGCACCAGCAGTTCCGGCGTGGCCTGAACCGTGCCGGCCGCTGCGATTGGCGCGACGATGCCACACGCGGTGGTCATCGCCACGGTGGCGGAACCCGTGGCCAGTCGGATCAGCGCGGCAACCAGCCATCCGAGCACCAGCGGCGACAGGTTGTGCTGGGTGGCCGCGCCGATGATTTCCTTTGAGATGCCGCTGTCCATCAAGATGCGGCCAAAGCCACCGCCCGCGCCGACGATCAGCGTGATGCCGGCAATCGGCGCGAGGCAGTCGCCGCAGAAGCGCTGAATCTGCTCGCGCGTGAAGCCGCGGCGCGCACCGAAGGTCCAGAAGCTGACCAGCACTGCAATCAGCAAGGCCACATCAGAGTTGCCGAGAAAACGCAGCACGTCGTTCGCACGCGTGTTCGTTGGGAGCACCAGGTCCGCCCAGCTGCCGGCCAACATCAAGATCACCGGCAGCAGAATCGTCATCAGCGTGATGCCGAAGCCAGGCAGTTCACGCTGTTGCGTCGCCGGCGCGGACTGGACGAATTGGGCGGCGAGCGGATTGTCCGCCGGTAGCTTGATCGCGCGATGGATGAGCAGCGCGAACAGCGGACCGGCGATGATCGCGGTCGGCACGCCGACGATCAGCCCGTATGCGATCGTGCGGCCAATGTCGGCGTGATACTGCTGGAGCGCGAGCATCGCTGCCGGATGCGGCGGAATCAGGCCATGCACCACCGATAGCCCAGCGACCATCGGCAAGCCGACCAGCAGCAGAGACTTGCCGGTGCGCTTGGCGACGTTGAAGGCAATCGGGATCAGCAGCACGAAGCCTACCTCGAAGAACACCGGCAGCCCGACGATGACGGCGACAAACATCATCGCCCAATGGATGTTTCTTTCGCCGAACCAGCCGATCAGCGTCATCGCGATGCGCTCCGCGCCGCCAGACTCGGCCATCATCTTGCCCAGCATCGTGCCCAGGCCAACAACGACCGCAATGTGGCCGAGCGTGTTGCCGTTGCCGGTCTCGAACGACTTGACGATGGTCTCGGGCGGCATGCCCGCAGCCAGGCCGAGCAGCAGCGAGACGATGATCAGAACCAGGAACGGATAAACCTTGAAGCGCGTGATCAACAAGACCAGCGCAGCGATCGCGATGACCGCATAGATCAGGAGCATGGTGCCGTGGGCTGCTGCCATGTCGACTCCTCCGATGGCTTTATTGCTTTGTACGCCGGCGCGCCAACCGAGACGGCGCCGCTACCCGGTCGGGCGGTACCCGGCACGGCGCGGCACCGCCGCCCACGGCGACGGCACGGCGGCCGCCGAAGCGGACGGGCCCAGGGCTTAGCTTAGCTTAGCTTAGCTTAGCTTAGCTTAGCTTAGCTTAGCTTAGCTTAGCTTAGCTTAGCTTAGCTTAGCTTAGCTTAGCTTAGCTTGGCTTGGCTTGGCTTGGCTTGGCTTGGCTTGGCTTGGCTTGGCTTGGCTTGGCTTGGCTTGGCTTGGCTCAGGCTTAGGTATTGGGCCGCGCCAATTGGCTCGCCGCGCGCGCCAGACGTGTCACCTCGGCCCAGTTTTGCGCGGCCAGCACCGCCCGGGGCGTGAGCCATGAGCCGCCGACGCAGACCACGTTGGGCAGCGCGAGAAAGCTTGTCGCCAACTCTTGCGTGATACCGCCGGTCGGACAGAATCGCAACGCCGGGAACGGACCGCTAAACGCTTGCAGCATGTCCAAGCCGCCGGCCTGCTGCGCCGGGAAAAACTTCACAATGTCGTAGCCAAGCTCGAGCGCGAGCAAGATGTCGGACGGCGTCATCACGCCGGGCAGCAACGGCAAGCCGACGTCCTGCGCCGCCCGATGGATCTCGCGTGTGAGCCCCGGCGACACGCCGAATGTCGCGCCGGCGCGCTTGGCCTGCTCGACCTGGGTGGCGGTAGTCAGCGTGCCAACGCCGACAACAATATCCGGGGCAAGCTGCGATGCGCGCCCGATCGCCTGCAGTCCGGCCGCGGTCCGCAGTGTGATCTCGAGCACCGTCACCCCGCCCTCGTACAGCGCGCGCGCGACGTGCTCGCCCTGCTCCACCGACTCAAATGTCAGCACCGGAATGACCGGGCCGATCCGCACGATTTCGCTCACGGGTTTCATCTGCAGCTCTCCTGTAGTTCAGAATAGAACGACGCCCTCATTCGGTCATCGCGCCGAACACCGACGCCCCTTGCTCGGCCGGCAGCGCAGCGGCACGGAAAACGCCGAACAACTCGCGACCAAAGCCCAATTCGTGCTCGTGGCGATGCACGGGCTTTTCGTTCGCGCGGCACGCCCATTCAGCCTCATCCACGTCCACGTCCAGTCGCCCGGCTTCTGCATCGAGCGTGATGACGTCGCCGCTGCGCACCTTGCCGAGCGGGCCGTCCAGCAGCGCCTCAGGCGACAGGTGGATCACCGCCGGCACCTTGCCCGAGGCACCCGACATCCGGCCATCGGTCACCAGCGCCACACGAAATCCCTTATCCTGCAAAACACCTAGCAGCGGCGTGAGCCGGTGCAGCTCGGGCATGCCATTGGCTCTTGCCCCCTGAAATCGCACCACAGCAACGCAATCGCGCTCCAGCTCACCGCGATCGAAGGCAGCCTGTACGCCTTCCTGCGAATCGAAGACGATTGCCGGCGCCGTGACCCTGCGATGTTGCGGCGCGACCGCGGAAATCTTGATCACCCCTCGGCCCAACCGGCCCTGTACCAGTCGCAGCCCACCATCCGGCTGGAACGGTTCCGTGGCACCACGCAGCACGGCCTTGTCGTGGCTCTCGCGCGGGCCATCGACCCAGGCCAGCTTGCCATCGACTAGTCTGGGCTCGCGCGTGTAATGGTCCGACAAGCCGGGGCCGGCAACGGTCGTCACATCGTCGTGCAGCAAGCCTGCTTCGAGCAGCGTGCGCGTGAGAAACGCCATGCCGCCCGCCGCGTGATAGTGGTTAATGTCCGCCTTGCCATTCGGATAGATCTTCGCGAGCAGCGGCACCGCACGCGACAGGTCATCGAAGTCGTTCCAGTCGATCACGATGCCGGCCGCGCGAGCGATCGCCACCAGGTGCAGCGTATGGTTGGTAGAGCCGCCGGTGGCCAGCAACGCGACGATGCCGTTGACAATCGCCTTTTCATCGACTACACGGCCGATCGGCGTGTAGTGCGCGCCTTGTGCGGTCAATTGCAGCACACGGCGTGCCGCTTCGGCGGTAAGCGCATCGCGCAGCGGCGTATGCGGATGGACGAACGCGGCACCGGGCAAGTGCAGACCCATGATTTCCATCAGCAGCTGGTTCGAGTTCGCCGTGCCATAGAACGTGCAAGTGCCGTGGCCGTGATACGCGCGCGCCTCGCTGTCGAGCAGCACGTCGCGTCCCACGGCGCCGGTGGCGAACTGCTGGCGGATCTTGGCTTTCTCATCATTGGACAGGCCACTGGTCATCGGCCCGGCGGGCACGAAGATCGTCGGTAAGTGGCCAAATTGCAATGCGCCGATCAACAGGCCCGGCACAATCTTGTCGCAAATGCCCAGGCACAATGCCGCGTCGAACATGTTGTGCGTCAACGCAATCGCCGTTGACATCGCGATCGTCTCGCGGGAAAACAGCGACAATTCCATGCCGGCGTTGCCCTGCGTGATGCCGTCGCACATCGCGGGCACGCCACCGGCAAATTGCGCGATGCCACCCGCTTCGCGCGCGGCTTGTTTGATGATGTCGGGGAAGTCGCGGTACGGCGCATGTGCGGACAACATCTCGTTGTAGGCCGACACAATGGCGATGTTCGGCTGCCGCATCGCACGAATCGCGATCTTGTCCTGCCCTTCGAGCCCGGCAAAGCCGTGGGCCAGATTCGCGCAAGACAGCACGCCGCGCGCGGGAAACTGTCCTTGTGCATGCTCGATCCGGGCGAGATAGGCGCGCCGCGTTGCCTTACTGCGTTCGATGATGCGATCGGTCACTGCCGTCAGCCGGGGGTGCAACGAAGCCATGAAAATCGCTCCTGGAAACGGGCGGCACGCGCAGGTGCGCTAAAAAATTGGAATCGCCGGAGGGGTCATCAGTTCGACCGGTGTCGGTCAGTTTAGTAGAAATGCTACATAGACTCAATCAGGTTGATCCGGGCTTCCCTACCCTGAACCGCCCACTCTAGACCGGCTCACGCCGCTTGCGTCGAAATAAGGGCTGTAATTGCGTGAAGTCTGCGCGAACTCGCGCGATCGCATGGGCGCGCACGCCCGGTTACGCGCGACGATGCCGATACACCCCGGCACGTAGATTTTCTACCTGTTTTGCGCGATACTGCAGCCGTTTTATTTTGCCCGTCGCTGCGACCTTCACGATGCTCGCCAGAATCGAAGCCATGCGTGCACAATTGCGGCCGTCCGAGCGCAAGCTTGCCGGCTACGTCTGCGACGCGCCACGCGAAGTGCTCGACCTGTCCATGACCGAGCTGGCCAGCCGCGCGGGCGTAAGCCAGCCCACCATCGCGCGCTTTTGCCACGCGCTGGGCTGCAGCGGATTTCGAGAGTTCAAAATCAGACTTGCGCAAGGCGTGGCACAAAGGCTGCCCACCGTCTATCGGGACGTGCGGCTGGATGAGCCAGCACCGGGTATCGTCTCGAAGGTGTTTGACCGTACCATTGGCGCACTGCTCGAAGTGCGCAACAGCCTGTCAGCGCACAGTGTCGAGACGGCGATTGAGTTGCTCGCCGACGCGGCCCGCGTCGAATTCTATGGCGCCGGCGGCTCCGGCATCGCCGCGCAGGATATCCAGCACAAGTTCTTCCGGCTTGGCATGCCCAGCGTCGCATACACCGACCCCCATACCTATGCCATGTCGGCGGCGCTGCTCGGCCCGCGCGACGTGGTGGTGGCCGTGTCGAACACTGGCCGCACGCGGGATATCATCGGTGCCGTCCACTCAGCGTTGCAACGTGACGCCAAGGTCATTGCGATCACACACGGCAACTCACCGCTGGCGCGGCTCGCCACAATTAGTCTGCTCGCCAACCTCACCGAGGAAACCGACGTATTCTCGCCGATGACCTCACGCATGTCGCACTTGGTGATTGGCGACATCCTCGCGGTCGGTGTCGCGCTACGCAGAGGATCAGCGCTGGTCGACCGGCTAAATGACGCCCAAAAAGTCCTCGCACAACGCCGCGTGGCCGTGCGCGACTGACGGCGGACCGCTCAAAAGGGCTTGAAGACTACCAGCGCGACGGCGCCGAGCAAGCCGAGCACCGGCAATTCGTTGAACATCCGATACCACCGATCGGAGCGGCGGTTCGCCTCCCGCTCGAATGTGGCGAGCAACCTGCCACACATCGCGTGATAGACGATCAGCAGCATGACGATCGCCAGTTTCGCGTGCATCCACCCCTGCCCACGCCCGATGCCCACCATCAGCCATAGCCAGAGGCCGCACGCGAGCGCCGGCACGGCGATCAAGCTCATGAAGCGATACAGCTTGCGCGCCATCACCAGCAGGCGTCGCGACACGGCGGGCTCGGTCTCCATCGCCAGGTTCACGAAGATGCGGGGCAGATAGAACAGTCCCGCGAACCAGGAGGCGATTAACACAATATGAAAAGTCTTGATCCACAACATACTCGAGTCCCTTTACTGTCGCACTTCGCCGTGGCCCAGCACGACGTATTTCAATGATGTCAGCCCCTCGAGGCCGACCGGCCCACGCGCATGCAGCTTGTCGTTCGAGATGCCGATTTCAGCACCTAGCCCGTATTCGAAGCCGTCCGCGAAGCGCGTCGACGCATTGACCATCACGCTGGCCGAATCGACCTCGCGCAGGAACTGCATCGCGCGCTCGTAGTGCTCAGTCACGATCGCATCGGTATGCGCGGAGCCATACGTATTGATGTGCTCGATCGCCGCGTCGACGCTGTCCACCACCCTGATCGCGAGCACCGGCGCCAGGTATTCAGTGCGCCAATCGGCCTCAGTCGCGTCTACGAGCGGCGCGACACCGGCATCGGCAAGGATCGCGCGCGCAGCCGGGTCCACGCGCAGTTCGACAGCCTTGTCCCGGTACAGCTTGCCCAGCAACGGCAACACGGTCGGCGCGATGCCCCGTGCGACAAGCAGTGTCTCCATCGTGTTGCAGGTGCCGTACCGATGCGTCTTCGCGTTATCGCATATCGCCAGCGCCTTGCCAACATCGGCGCCGTCATCCACGTAGACATGGCACACGCCGTCCAGGTGCTTGATCATCGGCACCCGCGCCTCATCGACTAACCGTTGAATCAAGCGCTTGCCCCCGCGCGGCACGATCACATCGACGTAGTCGGTCATGGTGATCAGCTTGCCGACCGCCGCCCGATCCGGCGTACTGACTACTTGCACCCCATCCTCAGGCAGGCCGCTCGTGCGCAGCGCCTCAGCGATTAGCGCGGCGAGCGTGGTATTGGATTCGATCGCCTCCGAGCCGCCGCGCAGGATCGTCGCGTTGCCCGATTTCAGGCACAGCGCGGCAGCATCGATCGTGACATTCGGCCGTGACTCGTAAATGATGCCAATCACACCGAGCGGCACCCGCATCTGGCCCACCTGAATGCCGGTCGGCCGCGTCCTCATGCCGGTGATCTCGCCAATCGGGTCAGGCAGCGCCGCAACCTGCCGCAGCCCCTCGACCATCGTCGTCAGCGCCTTGTCCGACAGCGTTAGCCGGTCGATGAAGGCCGCATCGTGCCCGTTGGCCCGTGCCCGCTCGACATCGCGCGCGTTCGCGCGCTGGAGCGCGTCGGTCTGCCCCTGGATCGCCAGCGCGATCTGTTCGAGCGCCGCGTTCTTCGCGGCCCCCGGCGCCCGGGCGATCGCCCTTGACGCCGCGCGCGCGCGGCGACCCAGATCGGTCATGTAGCGGTCAATGTCCAT
This sequence comes from Mycetohabitans sp. B2, assembly GCF_021733735.1. NCBI lineage: Bacteria > Pseudomonadati > Pseudomonadota > Betaproteobacteria > Burkholderiales > Burkholderiaceae > Mycetohabitans > Mycetohabitans sp. B2. Next base: position 92,636 of record NZ_JAHKSP010000005.1, on the reverse strand, counting down.
CTTCGTATTCCCGTAATGCGTGAATGCGGTTGGTTCGTGCACGCCTAGTCCGCATAGATCGAAGCCGTCGCGCGTGACCCGCTGCACGACACGACGACACGACGGCTTCCATTGTAATGGCTACGGTCGTATCGCCCGCATGGCGGTGGCAGTAGCGGTGGCACCGCGCGGCGCACCGCCCTCCGTCCGGCACCCGCCATCGCTGCCGCCGGGCCGCGCAATCGTCATCGCGAGATCGAACAAGCCATCCCACGGATCGGCCGGCGGCAGCGATGCGCGAGCGGGCGCGACGCCCACACGCGCCGGCACCCCACCGCAGAGTCCCTTGACCTGCCGATCCAGCCGCGCTGCGAGCGCCAGCGCCCGTTCGAGCGAACGTTCATCAACGCGCTGCAATGCGGGGCCCATCAGCCGTTCACGCGGCCCCCACACGCGATTCTCGCGCATCAGGCTCGCCAACGGCTTGCCGGCAGTCAGCCCCCGCTTGATTCGCGCCAGCGCACGGATTTCCTCTACGACGGCCCACAGCACCAGCACCGTCGCCTCGCCTTCGCCGCGCAATCCATCGAGCATCCGCGCCAAGCGCGCAACATCGCCGGCGAGCATGGCCTCGTTGAGCTTGAACACGTCGTAGCGGGCGACGTTGAGTACCGCGTCCTGCACCTGCTCGAGCGTCAATTCGCCGGCAGGATACAGTAGGCCGAGCTTTTGGATTTCCTGATGCGCGGCGAGCAGGTTGCCCTCGACCCGCTCGGCGATGAACTGCAGCGCGCGCCGCCCTGCGTCGCCGGCGACGAGGCGTTGCTGCTGCGCCGCGAGCCGTTGCGCAATCCAGTTCGGCAGCTGCGCACGCTCAATCGTGTCGATGCGTATCGCCACACCGGCCTGGACCAATGCGGTGAACCATGCAGTCTTTTGCGTCGCCGCGTCCAGCCGCGGCAATGCGATCAACGTCAGCAAGTCGGGATTGTCCGACGCCGCCAGCGCCTTCAATGCGTCGCCGCCATCCTTGCCCGGCTTGCCGGTCGGAATGCGCAATTCGATCAGCTGCCGCTCGCCGAACAACGACATCGATTGCGTGGCGCCAAGCAGCAGGCTCCAATCAAAACCGCGCTCGACAGAGAATACGTTGCGCTCGGTGAAACCGGCCGCACGCGCCGCGGCGCGGATGCGCGCCAAGGCTTCCTGCGCGAGCAGCGGCTCGTCGCCGTACACGACGTACAAGCGACCCAACGTCTTGGCCAGGTGTGACTCCAGGGCGTCTGCGCGCAGTTGCATCTTGTCGTGTCCGTTACAGCGGCGGCGTGGGCAGCGGCGCGCGCGGCGCCACCGCGCGAACCCCGCCGTGAGTCGGGTGCAACTCGCGCACTGCGCTCATGCGCCGCAATAGCTGGTCAACCGCGTCGTTCTGCATGTCGCGATACAGTAACTCGAACTCCTGCGACTTAGCCAGCGCGTACTGGTCGGAATAGGTCATCGCCCGGTTGATGCGGATCACGCTGGGGGGCAACAGCACTGTGCCGTCCGCGCCGACCAGTTGGTACGACATCGTGTAGTCGAGTTCGTACTCGTTGACCTGTCCGGCAGCATTGAGCGTCAGCGCTCCAGTGCCGCGCCCCTCGGAAATCGACAGGATCGCGTCCGCGCCGTCGGTGCGCTTGACGATCCGCGTCTGGCTGCCGCCCTCAACCATTCGCTGGATCCGTGCGCCCAGCTCCGGACCCGGGCCGACCAGTGCGAGCCGCTTGAACGGGAAGCCATAGTCGCCGCGCAGCTGGAAGCCACATCCGGACAGCAGCAACGCCACCGCGACAAGCGCGATGCAGGATCGGCGCGACAGTTTCGAGTCAGTCATGTAGGCCCTCAAACGACCACGTTCACGAGCCGTCCCGGCACGATCACCACCTTCTTCGGCGTCTTGCCTTCGCCGAACTTGTCGAACATCTCGTGCGCGAGTGCCGCCTGCTCGATCGTCTCGCGTGGCGCGTCGTTGGCCACCTTCAGCGCGCCGCGCACCTTACCGTTGATCTGCAGCACCAGTTCGACTTCGCTTTGCTCCAGCGCCTGCTCGTCCACCTTCGGCCACGGCGCGTCCAACAGCGTGCCGAATTGCGTCGCGTACCCCAGTTCGCGCCACAACGTATACGTGACATGCGGCACCACCGGATACAGCACGCGCAGCAAGATGCCATATCCTTCATAGAGGACCGCGGCGCCGACGTCTTTGGCCGACTCCAGCGCGTTGAGCATTTTCATCGCCGCGGACACGACCGTGTTGTACTGCAGCCGCTGATAGTCGAAGTCGGCCTGCTTGAGCACCGAGTGAATCTCGCGGCGCAGCGTCTTGCTCGTGTCGTTCAGCGTCGCGGTATCCAGCGCCGGACGCTCGGCGAACGTTGCACGATGCGCGTAGCCGAACGCCCACAGCCGTCTCAGGAAACGGCTCGCGCCTTCAACACCGGCACTGGACCATTCGAGCGACTGCTCGGGTGGCGCCGCGAACATCGTGAATAGTCGCGCGGTATCAGCACCGTGCGAATCGATCAGATGCTGCGGATCGACGCCATTGTTCTTCGACTTCGACATTTTTTCGACGCCGCCCATCTCGACCGGCTCGCCATCGGCGTGCAGCACCGCGCTGACTGCACGCCCTTTGTCATCGTATGACAATGTCACGTCGGTGGGGTTGAACCACGTCTTCTTGCCGGCCGCGTCCTCGCGATAGTACGTCTGGTCGAGCACCATGCCCTGCGTGAGCAGATTGGTCGCCGGCTCGGAAAAGTCGGTCAACCCGAGGTCGCGCATCACCTTGGCCCAGAAGCGCGAATACAGCAGGTGCAAAATCGCATGCTCGATGCCGCCGATGTACTGGTCCATCGGCATCCAATAGTCGGTACGCGCATCTACCATCGTCGGCGCGTCCGGGCACGCATAGCGCGAGAAATACCAGGCGGAATCGACGAACGTGTCCATCGTGTCCGTCTCACGCCTCGCGTCGGCGCCACAGCGCGGGCACGTGCAGTGCATGAACGCCTCGGACTTGGCCAGCGGATTGCCGCTGCCATCCGGCACCAGGTCCTCGGGCAGCAATACCGGCAAGTCCTGTTCCGGCACCGGAACATCGCCACAGCGCGGGCAATGGATGATCGGGATTGGCGTGCCCCAATAGCGCTGGCGCGAAATGCCCCAGTCGCGCAACCGGTACGTGACCTGCTTGCCGCCGAGCCCCTTCGCGGCAAGGTCCGCCGCGATCACCTCCACCGCCTGCTCGTAGCGCATGCCGTCATATTTGCCACTGTTCACGCAAACGCCGGCGTCCTTGTCACCGTACCAGTCCTGCCACGCTTCGGTCGAATACACCTTTTCCTGTACCGCGATGACCTGCTTGATCGGCAGGCGGTACTTCGTCGCGAACGCGAAGTCGCGCTCGTCGTGGGCCGGCACGCCCATCACCGCGCCTTCGCCATAGCTCATCAGCACGTAGTTGCCGATCCAGACTTCGATGTCGGCGCCAGTCAGCGGATGCTTGACGAAGAAGCCGGTGGACACGCCTTTCTTCTCCATTGCCGCCATGTCCGCCTCGGCCACCCCGCCACGCTTGCACTCGTCGATGAACGCCTGCAACGCGGGTTGGTCCCGTGCCAACCGTGTGGCGAGCGGGTGCTCGGCGGCGATGGCTGCGAACGTGACGCCCATGATCGTGTCCGCGCGGGTCGTGAACACGCGCAGCAATTGCTGCTGTCCATCGATCTCATACGGGAAGCCGAAGTTCACGCCATGGCTCTTGCCGATCCAGTTGTGCTGCATCACCTTCACGCGCTCGGGCCACCCCAGCGCGTGAAGGTCCTGCAGCAACTGCTCCGCGTAGTCCGTGATCCGCAAGTAATACATCGGGATCTCGCGCTTTTGGACCACCGCGCCGGAACGCCAGCCGCGCCCGTCGACGACCTGCTCGTTGGCCAGCACAGTCTGGTCAACTGGATCCCAATTCACCGTCCCCGTCTTCTTGTACGCGATGCCCTTTTCGAGCATCTTCAGGAACAACCACTGGTTCCACTTGTAGTAGTCCGGCTTGCATGTCGCAATCTCACGCGACCAATCGATCGCCAATCCCATCGCCTGCATCTGCTTCTTCATGTAGGCGATGTTGTCGTATGTCCACTTGGCCGGTGGCACGCCGTTGGCGATCGCCGCGTTTTCCGCCGGCATCCCAAACGCATCCCAGCCCATCGGCATCAGCACGTTGTACCCGTTCATGCGCCGGTGACGATACATCACGTCGTTGATCGTGTAGTTACGCACGTGCCCCATATGCAGCTTGCCCGACGGGTACGGCAGCATCGACACGCAATAGAATTTCTTTTTGTCGGCGCGCTCGGTACTACGATAGACATCGTTGTCTCGCCATGCTTGCTGCGCGGCGGATTCGACATCGGCGGGAACGTATTTATCTTGCATGATGGTCGTCGGGGACAGTCGGCTTGCGGCATACCGCGCAGGGGGCGCACGTGCAGTACCGTGCCTCGGGAAAGCCAGGGAAACGCCGATTATAGCGTCTGCGCGCTCGCGGGCGGCACGCGCTTGCTTGCGTCAGTGCGCGTCGCCGCCATGAGCCTGCGCCGGCGCGCGCCGGTCGGCGTCGGCCGGTGCACTGACGTAGGCATGCAGATCGTGCGCGAACCCGTCCAGATCTTCTATAAGCAGCCGGATGACGCGGCCGAGCACGTTTACGCGATGGCTGCCGGAATCGCGACCACCAGGCCGAACGCGGTCATAATCAGCGCCTCGCCGACCGGACCCGGACCGGCGACATTGTCCAGTGGCACGCGCCACCCATTGCACGGCACGCACCGGCGCTGCGGTCGATGCGCCGCTCGCGTGCGCACGACGGCTAGCGCAGGCCCAGCACGTCCCACATATCGTACAGCCCCGCCGGTCGGCCAGCCAGGAAACGGGCGGCCCGTACGGCGCCCTGCGCATACGCGAGCCGGTTGGCCGACTTATGCGTAATCTCGATCCGCTCGCCGGTGCCGGCGAACATCACCGTGTGGTCGCCAACGATGTCGCCGCCGCGGATGGCCGAGAACCCGATCGTTGACGGGTCGCGCTCGCCGGTCACGCCATGGCGCCCATACACGGCACAGGATGCCAAATCACGACCCAACGCCGTCGCGATCACTTCACCCATTTGCAATGCCGTGCCGGACGGCGCATCCACCTTATGCCGGTGATGCGCCTCGATGATCTCGATATCGTAGCCGGTGGCGAAATGCGCGGCGGCCACTTGCAGCAGCTTCAACGTCACGTTCACGCCCACGCTCATGTTCGGTGCGAACACGATCCCAAGCGTCTGCGCGGCAGCGGCCAACTCGGCCTTTTGCGACTCGGCAAAACCCGTCGTGCCGATCACCATGCGGGTGCCGTGCCGGCGCGCCGCCTTTAGGTGCTCGAGCGTACCCTCCGGCCGCGTGAAATCGATCAGTACGTCTGCATGCGCGAGCACGCGCTCCACGTCGTCGGTGATCGCGATACCGGTCTGCCGCCCGGCAAACGCGCCGGCGTCCTGCCCTAGCGCGGCAGCGCCCGCGCGGTCCAGCGCGCCCGACAACGTGACTTCCGGCGTATTCAGCACCGTTTCGACCAGCATTTGCCCCATGCGGCCCGATGCCCCTGCGATAGCAATCTTCATCATTGCGTCCCTTGTGCGTCGCTGGGCTCCAGCACCGGCTGGTTCTGCAGGTTTGCGGCATTGGCCGGCGCCAGACCAGTTGACGGGTCCGGCGACGGTGCAACGCCGGTCGGCGGCAACGCGATGTGCTGCGGCGCGACGCCAGGCGGCAGTGGTGGCTGCGTGGCACGCTGATACTGCAATTGCGGCTGTGCCGGCATCCCCGTGTTCGGCGGCTGCGCATTCGCTACCGGCGTGTTTGCGCGCACCGATGGCGTCGCACCCTTGGACGGCGGTGTAACCTGAGCAGTCGCGTGGTTCGCCGCGGCCGCGGCTTCTTCATTGGCGGCATGCGACGATGGCAACGCGCTGACATCGCTAACGCCGCTCGCCGCGGCCTCGGCTTCCACTTTCTTCAAACCTTTGCGGTCGCCATCGATTTCGGCGATCAGCTCGTACTCGGACGGCAGATCGTCGGCCCCTGTCCAGCTTGCTACGCGATCGCCGACAAAATTCACGACCAGGTCGCGCTGCTGGACAACAGAAGTCGAGCCGCGCTTGAAATAGAACACATAGTCCCAGCGATCGGTATGGAACAGGTCGGTGAGCAGCGGTGTGCCCAGCACGCTACGCACTTCATCGCGAGACATGCCGACGCGTAGCTTCGATGCAGCCTCAGCTGATACGAAGTTGCCCTGCACGACCGTGATCCGGTATGGAGTGATCGAACGCGCGATGCGTTGCGTCAGGCTGTCGTATGTCTTGCATGCACCGAGCGAAGCCACGGCGGCCAGCACGACGACGCGGGCCGTTACCGCAAAGACCGTGGCGCGCATGCGCGCTCCGGAGAAGAACATTGAACTCATTTCACCCATAAAACGCGTCTGACGCTTTGATCGATTTGGGCCCGGGACGCGCCTGCGCCGACCAGAATACCCAAAAACCCATTACTATTAGAACCTTGCATTGTACTCTAGGGATGCCTAGCGATGACCAATCCCGCTGACCTCAAGAACATGGGGCTCAAGGCAACCTTGCCGCGCCTAAAGATTCTGGAGATTTTTCAACACAGTTCCGTGCGCCACTTGACCGCGGAAGACGTCTACCGCAACTTGCTTAATGAGGAGCTAGATATTGGCCTGGCAACTGTTTATCGCGTGCTGACGCAGTTCGAGCAGGCCGGCCTGCTCACGCGCAGCAACTTCGAGTCGGGCAAAGCGGTGTTTGAACTCAATGAGGGTACGCACCATGACCATCTGGTCTGCCTGGACTGCGGCCGGGTTGAAGAATTCTACGATCACGAGATCGAGCACCGCCAGCAGTTGATTGCACAAGAACGGGGCTTCAAGCTACAGGAGCACGCGCTTGCGATGTACGGCTCCTGCACGAAGGAAAACTGCCCGCACCGCAAGCCGTAAACACACGCTGTGATCGGGATAGAGGACAGGCCTTGTGGCCCCGCCCGCCGGGTCACCGGAGCGGACACCGAACTCCCGGTAACCCATTCGGGGGTGACAATTTCACCAATGCCACGTGGACGCCCGCAACGGGAGAAAAAATGACTAAAGCGAATGGCTCTGACATCCCGGCTAAAGCAGCCGATAAACCCGCAAAGACCTTGCTTCAAAAATATGGGTGGAGTCTCGGTCGGCAAGGTTTAGATGCGGAAAGGAGCACACGGGAAGGAGCATGCGAGGTTCCTTATGTGACAGCTTCGGATCAAAGCCGGCAGCCTACATCCGACGGGATTCCAACTCCATAAAAAAGGGAACTGACCTTACAAATCAGTTCCCTTCTTTGCCTCGGGCCGCCTCTGAATTCGGCCGAAAAAATCAACTCAATGCCAGAGCGGCTTGCCTGACCTCGATTTCAGCGTGGCTTGCCCAACTGGGCAGCTTTCTTACCGCATACGAGATGCTGCGTGCACGTTACTTCGCGTTGGCCAGCGCCACCGTCGTATCGAGCATCCGGTTCGAGAAGCCCCACTCATTGTCGTACCAACTCGACACCTTCACGAGACGGCCCGACACTTTCGTGAGCGTCGCATCGAATGTCGAGGACGCCGGGTTATGATTGAAGTCAACCGATACCAGCGGCGCGTCGCTGTAGGCGAGAATGCCCTTGAGCGCGCCTTCCGACGCTTCCTTCAAGATCTTATTTACTTCGTCCACGCTCGTGTCGCGCGACGCGATGAACGACAGGTCAACGATCGACACGTTAATCGTCGGCACGCGCACCGCGTAGCCATCCAACTTACCGTTCAGCTCCGGCAGCACTAGGCCGACGGCTGCTGCCGCGCCGGTCTTGGTCGGGATCATGCTGTGCGTGGCCGAACGGGCGCGGCGCAGGTCCTCATGGTACACGTCGGTCAGCACCTGGTCGTTCGTGTACGCGTGAATCGTCGTCATCAGGCCGTTCTCGACGCCGATTTTGTCGTGCAGCGGCTTGACCAGCGGCGCAAGGCAGTTCGTCGTGCACGAGGCGTTCGAGATGACCGTATCCGACGCCTTCAGCACCTGGTGGTTCACGCCATAGACGATCGTCGCATCCACATCCTTGCCGCCCGGCGCCGAGATCACGACCTTCTTCGCGCCACCCTTCAAGTGCGCGCTCGCCTTCTCCTTCGACGTGAAGAAACCGGTGCACTCCAGTACGACGTCCACACCGAGATCGTCCCACGGCAGCTCGGCTGGGTTGCGGTTCGCGAGCACGCGGATCTTATCGCCGTTGACGATCATGTAATCGCCGTCAACCGAGACGGTGCCCGGGAACTTGCCATGCGCGGTGTCATACTGGGTCAGATGCGCGTTGGTCTGGGCATTGCCGAGGTCGTTGATCGCCACGATCTCGATGTCGTGCTTCTTGCCACCCTCATAATGGGCCCGCAGCGTATTGCGGCCAATACGGCCATAACCGTTGATTGCGACGCGAATCGTCATGTCTATCTCCTGATGGGTAAATGGCAACGCTCCGACTGAAGGTGTGCGACGCGCGGTCAGCACATCACACACCCTCGGCTTAACCCAATACCGACTTCACAGTGTCGACGACGTGGTCGATCATGAAGCCAAAATGCTTGAACAACACGCCGGCGGGCGCCGATTCGCCGAACGTGTCGATCCCGACCACGCCGCCGTCGATCCCCACATACTTGTGCCAAAACGCCGTGACGCCGGCCTCGATCGCCACCCGCGCCACGCCGCGTGGCAGGACGCGCTCGCGCCACTCGGCATCCTGCCGATCGAACACCGTGGTCGAGGGCATCGATACGACACGGGCGCCGATGCCCACGCGCGCAAGCGGCTCAACAGCGTTCAGCGCGAGCTCGACCTCGGAGCCCGTCGCGATCAGGATCACCTTGCGGGCCGGGATGTCGTCATTCCAGTCGCGCAGCACGTACCCGCCTCGGGCGATCGCCGCAATCTGCGCGTCGGTCCGCGCACAGAACGCCAGATTCTGCCGGCTGAAGATCAACGACGATGGCCCATGGCGCTCGACCGCCTGAGTCCAGGCCACCGCGGTCTCGACCGTGTCGGCCGGGCGCCATACGTCCATGTTCGGAATCAGGCGCAGGCTCGACACGTGCTCGATTGATTGGTGTGTCGGGCCGTCCTCACCCAGCCCAATCGAGTCGTGCGTGAACACGAAGATCGAACGGGTCTTCATCAGTGCGGCCATCCGCAATGCGTTGCGGCTGTAGTCCGAGAAGGTCAAGAACGTGCCGCCGAACGGCAAGTAGCCGCCATGCAGCGCCACGCCGTTGAGCGCCGCGCTCATGCCGAATTCGCGTACCCCGTAGTTGACGTGATTACCCCATTGCAGTATCGGCGCGCCGCTTTCACGGCCCGCGCGTACCGGCTTGCTGGCCTTCCAGTTGGTCAAGTTCGAGCCGGTGAGGTCGGCCGAGCCACCCAGCAGCTCCGGCAACGCCGCAGCCAGCGCCTCGATCGCCTGCTGCGACGCCTTACGGGTCGCGACCGTCTCAGCGCGCTCGTTGGCGGCAGCGATCAGCCGCTGCGCAGCATCGGCCCAATGCGCCGGCAGCCGGCCGGCGATGCGGCGCTCGAACTCGGCCGCCTGCTGCGGATACTTTGCGCGATACGCGGCAAATGCCTCATGCCACTCGCGCTCGGCCTGGGCGCCCGTCTGCTTCGCATCCCACAACGCATAGACGTCCTGCGGGATTACGAAAGGCTCGGCGCCCCAGCCGATCGCTGCGCGCGTCGCGGCAATCTCCGTCGCGCCCAGCGGCGCGCCGTGCACGTCGTGGCCGCCGGCCTTGTTCGGCGCCCCCCTGCCAATGACGGTACGGCAGCAGATCAGCGTCGGCTTATCCGACTGCTTCGCGACGCGGATGGCCGCGTCGACGGCGTCCACATCGTGGCCATCGACCGCGCGGATCACGTTCCAGCCATAGGCCTCGAAACGCTTCGGCGTATCGTCGGCGAACCAGTGCTCGACATCCCCGTCAATCGAAATGCCGTTGTCGTCATACAGCACGATCAGCTTCGACAACCCCAGCGTGCCCGCCAACGAGCAGGCCTCGTGCGACACACCTTCCATCAGGCAACCGTCGCCGACGAACACGTACGTATAGTGGTCGACGATCTTCGCGTCAGGCTGGTTAAATTCAGCCGCTAGCAGCGCTTCGGCTAGCGCCATGCCCACCGCGTTGGCCAATCCCTGGCCCAGCGGTCCGGTGGTCGTCTCGACACCTGGTGTGATCCCGACCTCTGGATGGCCAGGTGTCCTCGAATGCAATTGGCGGAAACGCTTCAACTCGTCCATTGGCAAGTCATAGCCGCTCAGGTGCAGCAGCGCGTACAGCAGCATCGACCCATGGCCATTGGACAGCACGAAGCGATCCCGATCTGCCCAATGGGGATTGGCCGGATTGTGCCGCAGATGACGTTGCCACAGCGCCACGGCGATTTCCGCCATGCCCATCGGCATCCCCGGATGACCGGAATTGGCTTGCTGAACGGCGTCCATGGCCAACGCACGGATTGCGTTGGCCATCATGGTGGTCTGGGTATCGGGCGGGGTCGTCATGTCGGGTCCGGACTCAGGAAAAGCAGGGCCACGCGCGTCGCGAGTCGCGGCCGCGCCGGCGCAATGGGAATCGCATGCGGGCACACCCGCGCGCGAAGCGTCGCAAAACACATTATTCTAACAGACAGGTCTGCCGCTGCTTGGGCGTGTTGCGCCGCGCCACAGACGCGCGCGGGGATCGCCAACTGCCTGGCCACAGCGCCACAGCGGCGCCATGCCACCCTCGAGGAGCCCTGCCAATTGAAACCGCAATCGCCATCATTCCACACGCCGCCCGCCGTGGGGCCCGCCGACGCTACGCACGACACCGAGCGCCCGGACGCGCACGGCAGCACACTGACGTTGCGCCCGTGTGCGTATTATGCGTACACGTTCACCGGCGCTCGACGGCTGCAAACGATCAAGTCGGCGTATCAGCATATTGAGGTCTGGGATACGCCACTGCTCGGCAAGCTATTCGTGCTCGACCAACGCCCAATGACATCCGAGCGCGACGAGTACCTCTATCACGAAAGCATGGTGCATCCCGGCGCGCTGGCGCGCAAGCAGCCTCCGCGGCGCGTGCTGGTTCTCGGCGGCGGCGACGGCGGTGCGGCTCGGCAGTGGCTCAAGTACGAGGCACTGGAGCACATCGTCATCGCGGAGCTTGATCCCGCGGTCGTGGCAATGGCGCGGCGCCACCTGCAGCGCGTGCACCGTGGCGCGCTCGACGATCCGCGCGTGCAGATCGTCACGGGTGACGCGTTGCACTTCGTGCAGCACACGCAGGAGCGCTTTGACGCGGTCGTGTTCGACTTGACACCGCCCGATTCGCCCGCCTCGACGCTCTACACACGCAGTTTTTACGCATTGCTGCGCACACGCATGGTGGACGACGCGGTGCTGTCAATCCACCTCGGCTCGCCGCTGTTCCAGCCCGGCCAGGTGGCGGCACTGCTCGGCACGCTGCGCGCCGCGTTTGGCCATGTCGCGCTGATGCAGACGTATGTGCCGCTATACGGCTCGCCGTGGCAGATGGCCGTGGTCAGCGACACATTCGATGTCGGACAACTGCCCGCGCAACAGGCAGTCGAGCGCGCGGCGCAATGGGGATTGTCCAGGCTCGAATACTATGACCCGTCCCGTCACGATACTTTTTTCATCGAGCGGATACCGGATCGCGGCACGGCGCCGCAATGATGCCACGCCGCGACGCGCCACCGGCGACGGCTCGCGTGTGCCACCGCGGTTATGACACAATCCAGCCGGTGCGCACACGCACGTCATCCGTTACACCCCGCCCTCTCGACAATGACCACGCTATCGCCACCTCGCTTTTTTGTCCCCATGCCGCTGCACAGCGGCCACAGCATGCCGCTGCCGGATGATGTCGTGCGTCATATGCACGTGCTGCGGCTACAGGCCGGTGACAAGGCGATCCTGTTTAACGGGGAAGGCGGCCAGTTCGACGCCGAATTACTTCAGTTAGACAAGCGTTCAGCGACGGTGCAAGTCGGCCGCTTCGACGCGCGGGAGGTCGAGCCGCCTTATCGCGTCGTGCTAGCGCAAGGCATCGCCGGGGGCGACAAAATGGACTGGCTGCTGGAGAAAGCCATCGAACTGGGCGTGGCCAGCGTGATACCGCTGGTGACCGCGCGCAGCGTCGTGCGACTGACCGGCGAACGCGCCGCTCGGCGCCACGCGCACTGGCAAGCGCTGGTGCGAGCTGCATGCGAGCAATGCGGGCGTAATCAGCTACCCGACGTTGCGCCGCCCACCGACGTCATGGCATGGCTCGAGTCATCTGTGGCCTTGCCCCGCGATAATGCATTGCGTCTGTTGCTGTCACCGCGCGCCGAGCGGCCGTTCGCGGCACTGCCCGACACCGCGCCTGCCGCGCCGGTCATCGTGATGATCGGACCGGAAGGCGGGTTATCAGCGACTGAGGAGGCGGCCGCGATATCCCACGGCTTCATGCCGCTCGGCCTGGGCCCACGCGTGTTGCGCACCGAGACGGCCGGCATCGCGGTGCTGGCCGCGTTAGCGGCGCGCTGGGGCGGATGGTGAGAAGCCGGCGTGGGCCGCCCACGTCACACGCGGGCAAGCCGGACTGGGTCAAGCAAACGAATAGAACACGCGGAAATTCACCTTCCGCTCTGCCCAGAATTCGGCCGCCTCGCGGAACACATCGAGCAGTGTCTCCCGCGCTTCCTTGTCGAACTTCTGCGTCGCGGGCAAGCCCTCGAGCACGATCACAAATCCAGGTTGTGCTCCCGCCTTGTGCACGACGTCGGTCAGGCAGTCGTACAGCGCATCGTAATTCTTGCCGAAGTGCTTCGGGAAAAAAAACGACGTCGAGATCGTCTCGAGCACTTCCGCTTTCGTCTGCGCCGCCGCGCAATTTGCATACAGGAAATGGTGGCCCAGCCGGGCTGCCTCATCGGCCAGCTCCGGCACGCGGAACGCACGGATCGATTGCACGATGTTCGAGCGCACCGTCTTGAAAAGGCTCATATTTCCCTCATTGAACAGCAGCGCGCCGGCACGGCGCTGCTCACGTTCGGCGTCCTGCTGGCGCAGCACGCGCTGAAACAACCTGCTGTCGTTCAGCGCGAAAATATCGCGCGCGACCCCGGTGCCGTGCGAATAAGTGTTGTCGCTCATAACCGTAGTCATCCCACAATTCGTTTGAAACTCGCGTCATGGTCGCCGGTGTAATAGCATTCACCGATATAACGCGGCACTCTTGCGCAGACGATTCTTTGTTCTGCGCGATGACGCGCGCGGCGTCTTCACCGTGTACTCGTGAGAATAGTCACGGGGTCGCACCGGCAGGTGGCGCTCGACATGACCGAACACCTCGCCATCCTTTGGATAAGGGAACGGGCCGCCGGCCTGGATCGATTGGAACGTGAACTGCACTTCACCGGGCAGCCCGGCAATCGACACCTCGCCGAGCGAGGCGCCAATGGACGCGTCCGACGGCAGCAAGTTCGCGCCCACGCGGTGGAAACCAAGCCAGGCACGCTGGTGGCGGACACGGTCACCACAAGCACGGCGTAACGGAGCCACTTGCCGATCCTGTATCTCGTTTCGCGAAGAGGACGCGTATACGACCATTAAAACGTAAGGTTATCCCGAATGGCCTTAATAATCAATGGTGTTAGACAATTGCAAGGTTAGTTTCCATGACTGGCACACGGGTTCGGAGTCTATCATCACCAAAGTGTCTACGAAGCAATCCAGATTCGGATGCTCGCTGCAGTCATCAAAAATTCGCTTGCGTGCCTCATTCGTGAGGCACGCTTTTTTGTGCATCCGGTTTCGATGCGTGCGCCTCATCCAGCACACGCCATGCCGCGGTGGCAGAGCCGTTGCCTGCCTCCGCGCGGCTCATCGCCCGCCCGATTCCTTGGTACCCGCGGCCACATCGGCCACCAGCAGCGCAGTCATGTTCACGATGCGTCGCACAGTCGCGGACGCGGTCAGCACATGCACGGGCTTTGCCGCGCCCAGCAGGATCGGCCCGATCGCGATGTTGTTGCCCGCCGCGGTCTTGAGCAGATTGTATGAAATATTGGCCGCATCAATGTTGGGCAGGATCAGCAGGTTCGCGTCGCCCTCGAGCGTCGCCTCCGGCAGCACAAACTTGCGCAGGTTTGCGTCAAGCGCGACATCGCCATGCATTTCACCGTCGATCTGCAGTTGCGGGGCACGCTGCTGCAGCAACGCGAGCGTGTCGCGCATCTTCTTGGCACTCGGCGCGTTGCTCGAACCGAAATTGGAGTGGGATAGCAGTGCGATCTTCGGTTCGATGCCGAAACGACGCACCTCGTCCGCGGCCATCACCGTGATTTCGGCCAACTCCTCCGGTGTCGGGTCGACGTTCACGTGCGTGTCGGCTAGGAAGATCTGGCGGTCCGGCAACACCAGGCAGTTCATCGCCGCGTAGACCGAGCAGCCGGCGCGCTTGCCGATGACTTGATCGATAAAGTGCAAATGCCGGTGCGTGGTCGAAATCGTGCCGCAGATCATCCCATCGGCTTCGCCCTTGAGCACCAGCATCGAGCCGATCAGCGTGGTGCGTCGCCGCATCTCGACTTTCGCCAATTGCTGTGTGATGCCCTTGCGCGCCATCATCTTAAAGTACGTCTGCCAGAAATCACGGTAGCGCTCGTCGTGGTCGGTATTGACGATCGTGAAATCCTGTCCCGGCACGAGGCGCAGCCCGTAGCGCGCGATGCGCTGCTCGATCACCGCCGGTCGTCCGATCAGAATCGGCTTGGCCAGCCGTTCGTCGACCACGATCTGTACCGCACGCAGGATGCGCTCCTCCTCGCCCTCGGCGAACACGATGCGCTTCTTGTCCGCATCGATGCTGCGCGCGATCTGGAAAATCGGCTTCATCGTCGTGCCGCTGTGATACACGAACTGCTGCAGATGCTGCCTGTAGGCGTCCATATCCTCGATCGGCCGCGTTGCGACGCCGCAATCCATGGCGGCCTGCGCGACCGCCGGCGCGATTTTTACGATCAGCCGCGGATCGAACGGCTTCGGAATCAGATACTCAGGGCCAAACGTCAAGTCCTGGATCCCGTACGCCGTCGCCACGATGTCGCTTTGCTCCTGGCGCGCCAATTCGGCGATCGCGTTGACCGCGGCGATTTCCATCTCCTTGGTAATCGTCGTCGCGCCGGCATCGAGCGCACCGCGAAAAATGAACGGAAAACACAGGACGTTATTGACCTGGTTCGGATAATCGGTGCGGCCAGTGGCCAGGATCGCGTCGGGACGCACCTGGAGCGCGACCTCCGGCAGGATTTCGGGCGTCGGGTTGGCCAGCGCCAAGATCAGCGGCCGGGCCGCCATCTGCTTGACCATGTCCGGCTTGAGCACGCCGCCGGCGGACAAACCGAGGAACACGTCCGCGCCGCCGATCACATCGGACAGCGTGCGCGCGTCGGTGACCTGTGCGAACAGCGCCTTGTCCGGATCCATCAGCTCCGTGCGGCCCTCGTAGACGACGCCGATCAGGTCCGTGACAAATACGTTCTGGCGCTTCAGCCCCATGCCGAGCAGCAGGTTCAGGCACGCAAGCGCCGCGGCACCCGCGCCGCAGGCCACCACCTTCACCTCGCTGAGCGACTTGCCGACGACCTTCAGCCCGTTGGTTACCGCCGCGGCCACCACAATCGCGGTGCCATGCTGGTCGTCGTGGAATACCGGAATCTTCATCCGCTTGCGACACTCACGCTCGACCGTGAAGCAATCTGGCGCCTTGATGTCCTCCAGGTTAATCCCCCCGAAGGTTGGCTCCAGCGCGGCGATCACCTCAATCAGCTTTTGCGGATCCTTTTCGTTCAGTTCGATGTCGAACACGTCGATGCCGGCAAACTTCTTGAACAGCACGGCCTTGCCTTCCATGACCGGCTTGGCCGCAAGCGGGCCGATATCGCCCAGGCCCAGCACGGCTGTGCCGTTCGACACCACGCCTACCAAATTGCTGCGTGCGGTGAAGCGCGCCGCGTTGAGCGGATTAGCCACGATTTCCTCGCACGCCGCCGCCACACCCGGCGAATAGGCCAGCGCGAGATCGCGCTGATTGATCATCTGCTTGGTGGGCGCGATGGCGATTTTCCCCGGGGTCGGGAATTCGTGATAATCGAGCGCGGCTTCGCGCAGCTTGCTGTGGGTCGGTGTGGACATAATGGCCTGGCAGTGCGGATTAGAATGCGTAGTCGAGCTGCATTGTAGCGTCATTGGCGGATCTTGGATCGGCGCTGTCCGACTGTCGCCGCGATGGCGACACCGTGCAGCGGCGTCGCGCACGGCGCGGCGCGCACCCCTGTCATGCAAGCTTCGTCACGCATCATGCCGACATCCTTATCTGAATTCAACCTCATTGATCGTTATTTTGCCCGGCACAGGCCATCACGCCGCGACGCCGTGCTGGGGATCGGCGACGATTGCGCGTTGCTTGCCGGGCGGCCCGGGCACGAATTGGCGGTGTCCACCGACATGCTGATCGAGGGGCGCCACTTCTTCGCTGACGTCCCGCCGGCGACATTGGGGCACAAGGCTCTGGCGGTCAACCTGTCGGACTTGGCCGCAATGGGCGCCGAACCACGCGCGTTCACGCTGGCGCTGGCGCTGCCGGATGCGGGCGTGGCGCGCCAGGACTGGCTCGAGGCATTTGCGCAGGGGCTATTTGCGCTGGCCGATCGCCACGGCTGCGAGTTGGTCGGCGGCGACACCACCGCGGGAGCGCTGAACATCTGCATCACCGTGTTCGGCGACGTGCCCCGTGGCCAGGCACTGCGCCGCGACGCCGCCCAGCCCGGCGATGACATCTGGGTATCCGGCGTGCTGGGTGACGCACGCCTGGCGCTGGGCGCGCTGCGCGGTGAATGGCCGCTCGCCGCGAACGAGCTGCCCGCGTTACGTCATGCCCTGCAGATGCCCGAACCCCGTATCGCGCTCGGCATCGCGCTACGGGGCGTCGCGCACGCCGCGCTCGACCTGTCCGACGGGTTGGCCGGGGACTTAGCGCACCTTCTCAAGCGTTCCCACGTGGCCGCACGCGTGGATGTCGACGCGCTGCCGCGCTCAGCCGCCCTGCGCGCGCAGCCCCTGTCGATCCAACACCGCTGCGCGATCGAGGGCGGCGACGACTACGAGCTGTGCTTCACCGCGCCGCCCAGCCAACGCGCCACGCTGCTCGCGCTCGCCGCACGCATCGGCGTGCCACTCACGCGGATAGGTACAATAGACGCCCTTGCCGATCCGCCCGCGGGTGACACCACCGCCGTCAACGCACACGCGGTGCATTGGTACGATGCGTCCGGCGCCCCGATCGGCACAACTTGGCGCAGTTTTGACCATTTCCATGCAGAATGACCCATCCCACTCCAATGCGCACCGGCCGCATGTCGCGACGGTGACCCCGGGCGGCACGCCGCCCGGCCGCCGCGCCGCGCCGCGCTCGCGCGCCACCGCGCGTTTCATGTTGTCCCATCCGCTGCACGTGTTGTCGTTCGGCTTTGGCAGCGGCCTATCGCCGGTGATGCCCGGCACAGTCGGGACCCTGTTCGGTTGGCTGTCGTTCATCGCGCTGAATCCGTACCTAAGCGTCGTGCAATGGTGGATGCTGATCGCGGTCGGCTTTGTTGCCGGATGCGGCTTCACCGGCTTCACGGCGCGACGCATGGGCGTGGCGGATCCGGGCGCGGTGGTTTGGGACGAGATCATCGCGATCTGGCTGGTGCTGCTGTTCGTCACGCCGGCAAACTTTGCCGGCCAACTCGGCGCGTTCCTGACATTCCGCTTTTTTGACATGGTCAAGCCGCCGCCGATCCGCTATTTTGACAGGCGGTTGTCAGGCGGCTTCGGCATCATGTTCGACGATATCGTCGCGGCATTCTTCACACTGCTCGTCATCGCGCTGGTACGCTCGTTTTGACGTGTCGCGACAGCACGCACGCGATGATGACAGGTGGTTTCCTTCTTGCTGGCCAACAACAAATTTAATTCGATGGCAACTGACACGGTAGTCCACCAACTTGCGATTCGCGTTGGCAACCGCTTGCGCGACGAGCGCCTGATGCTCGTCACCGCAGAATCATGCACCGGCGGCATGGTCGCGACGGCGATCACCGACATTCCGGGCAGCAGCGGCTGGTTCGAGCGGGGCTTCGTGACCTATTCGAACCTGGCCAAGACCGAGATGATTGGCGTGCCGGCCGACATGATTGAGCGCCACGGCGCGGTCAGCGAGCCTGTGGCGCGTGCGATGGCCGAAGGCGCACTGCGCAACAGCCGCGCGCAACTCGCGCTGTCAATCACCGGCTTGGCCGGCCCGGACGGCGGCAGCGAGGCCAAACCGGTGGGCACCGTCGTGTTTGCGTGGACAAACCGATTGCATACGATCAGCGAGGTCCAGCTATTGCGCGGGGATCGCGGCCAGATTCGCAAGCAGTCAGCTGCGCATGCGTTGCGCGGGTTACTCAAGCTACTGGACGAAAAGGAACACTGAGCGAGCCGTTGCCGGCGAGCGCGTCCCGTCGGTCAGTTAGCGATAAGCGTTGATCGCGTCGCGCGTCGCGCGCGCAGCCTCGGCTGCGGCCGCTGCAAAGTCCTCACCGCTACGCGCGTACAGAATCGCGCGCGACGAGTTGATCATCATGCCGGTGCCGTCAGCTGTACGGCCGGCATGGACCGTCGCCTCGATGTCGCCGCCTTGCGCGCCGATTCCCGGAATCAGCAGCGGCATCGTACCAACGAGCTGGCGCACCGCATCAATTTCTTTCGGGAACGTCGCGCCCACCACCAGCCCGAGCTGTCCGCTGGTATTCCATTGCTCGGCGGCAAGCGCCGCCACGTGCTGGTACAGAGGCCGCCCTCCGATGTCGAGGAATTGCAAGTCCGAGCCGCCCTGATTCGACGTGCGGCACAACACGATCACGCCCTTGTCCCGATACGCAAGATACGGCTCGATCGAGTCGAACCCCAGATAAGGGTTGACCGTCACCGCGTCTGCGCGATATCGCTCGAACGCTTCGCGCGCGTACTGCTCTGCGGTGCTGCCGATATCGCCGCGCTTGGCGTCCAGCACTACCGGCAGCCCCGGGTGCCGAGCGTGGATGTGCGCGATCAACGCCTCGAGTTGCGCTTCCGCGCGGTGTGCGGCGAAATAGGCAATCTGCGGCTTGAATGCGCTCGCATAGGGCGCGGTGGCATCGACGATGTCGCGGCAGAACGTGAAAATGGCATCGGCGCGCCCGGCCAGATGCGGCGGAAAACGCGATGGCTCGGGGTCGAGCCCGACGCACAGCAATGATTGCGTGCGCTGCCAGGCGCGCTCCAGGGTAGCAATGAAGGACATGGTCGGATCTGCAAGAAGCACCGCGAACGACGCGGCGGGCGGACCCGTATTCTACTTGCTTATACGGACGGCCTGGCCACGCGATGCTCGCGCGCGCCTACAGCGACGCGCGCAGCGCCGCGAGCACCGGAGCCGGGTCGGGACGCACGCCACGCCAGACAAAGAACGATTCCGCGGCCTGCCGCACGAGCATCCCGAGGCCATCGACCGTGCGCGCGCTCAGGCGGGCGGCGTGCTGCATGAACACCGTGGGCCCGGCTGCATACATCATGTCGTACGCGAGCGTACCTGGGCCGACGCACGCCGCTGCGAATACCGGTACGGCCCCATCCAGACTGCCGGCGGTCGCGTTGATCACGATATCATAGACGCCGTGCTCCACGCCCGGCGCGCCGCCTTCCAATGCACAGCCCGCCGCCCGGGCGGACGCTGCAAAGCGCTCGGTCAACTCGGCTGCACGCGCCGCAGTCCGATTGACGATTGTCAGCGCGCGGGGCCGGCGCTCCAGCAATGGCAGGATCACGCCGCGCGCCGCGCCGCCCGCGCCGAGCAGCAGCACGCGCGCGCCGTTGAGCGCGACACGCGGCTGCGCTTCGACGTCAGTGACAAGTCCAACGCCATCGGTGTTGTCGCCGACAATCTCGATGCGGCCGCCGTCCACGCGGTCAAAGCGCAACGTATTAACCGCCCCGGCCGCCTGCGCCCGCGCGGAACGCCGTGTCGCCAGCGCATAAGCCTGCAGCTTGAACGGCACCGTGACGTTTAGCCCGCACCCACCGGCCGACACGAAAGCGTCCACGGCCTGCGCAAAGCCGTCCACCGGCGCAAGAATCCGGTCGTATTCGACCGGCTCGCCCGTCTGCTGGGCAAAGCTTGCATGGATGGCCGGTGACTTGCTATGCGCGACTGGGTTGCCGATCACCGCATAGCGGTCCGGACCCTGGCCGCCCGGCGCAGGCGGCGCGCTCATTGCGCCACCTCACCATCATTGCGCTGGTGCGTCACATCGCCGTGAACGGCCGCGCCCGCATCCGGCTGTGCATCGCCGGATTTCGCTGAGGCATCGGACGCGTCGCCTAGCACCTGGACGTCATGACCCGTCGCGGCTTCCATGTCCGTTCCGCTGTTCGTGTCCAGCGCCCTATCCGCGTCCTCGTTCGTCTCGTCGCCGCCCGTCACACGCGTCACGTCCAGCACTTCGATGAGCCGACACGACGCCTCCACGCGCAGCTCGTCGATCGCCATCACCTCGAGCAGCACACGCGTGCCGCGCGCTTGCACGCCCAACCCCGGCACGTGCAATAGCAGCGGGACTTCTTCGAGTCGCACGACGTCGTCCTTGACGATCGTGGCCACCACCCGGTCGCGCTTTTCTTGCTTTAGCCAGCGCAGACACCAGAAATATTCCATACGCTGCTGGTGGTCGGCATACGCGGTATAGGTCTCGTCAAAATTTTGCACGATGGCGTACAGGTCCGCGTCCTTCGGCTTGAACGGCGCGGCCAGCTTCGCGGTAACGCCATGCCGGACACACGCCAGCAACTGCCACTGATTCACCAAGTCGACATACCGGCGCAGCGGCGAAGTGCTCCACGCATACTGCGCCACGCCAAGCCCTTCGTGCGGCGCCGGCGTGGTCTGCATCCGCGTGCGATTCGGGCCGAACGCGCGCTGCGCGCGATAGATGCCCGGCACGCCATGCTCATGCAGGAACGCGCCCCAGCGGCTATTGGCCAGGATCGCCAGTTCCGCCACGATCAGGTCCAACGGTGAACCGCGACGGCGCGGCGTGATGCTGACATGCTCGCCGTCGACGTAGAAGTTGTAGTCAATGTTGCGCTGCACCTCGCGCCTGAGTCCGTAGCCGATACGCGCCTGCTGACGTCGCTCGTACAGCGCCTTGGCGAAGGGCCACAGCACCGCGATCTCGTCCTTGTGCGGGTAGTCTCCGGCGCCGGCCTCGAGCGTCTGCTCGGTGATGATCTCGTCCAACACGTTGTGCCGCAGGTTGCTGACCACATGCACGCGCTCAGCCACCGTCTCAGTCATCACGATGTCCTGCGTGGCGGTGTCGATGATCAGGTATAGCGACAACGCCGGCCGCAATCCGCCCTCCTTCAGCGTGAACGTGCCAACGAAATCGTCCGGCAACATCGTGATCTTGTCGCCCGGCATGTAAACGGTTGACAAGCGCGCACGCGCGATCGCGTCCACCGCGTCGCCGCGCTCGATGCCCAGCGCCGGCGCCGCGATGTGAATACCGATCCTTGCGCGCCCGTGCGGCAGGCGCTGGACCGAGAAGGCGTCGTCGATCTCGGTGGTGGTCACGTCATCGACGGAAAACGCTTGCACACCGATCGCCTCACCCAGGTCCTCCGGCAACGGACCCGCGTTCAACGTGGGAAAGCCGGTACCGTGTGGAAAATACTCAGACAGAAACCGCGCTTCGTGCAGCGCGCGGGCCGACGGGATGCCGCCGACGTCCAGCATCAATTGCGCGGCCGACTTACCCAATGCGAGCGCAGCCGCTTCCAGTGCCTTGTATTCAATCGAATTTTTGTCCGCACGCGTGAGCAAGCCGAGCACCTTGCCGTCGAACGCGGCAGGCAGCCTGCCGGCTTTAAGCTCGTCCTCGTACTGCTGTTGCACGATCGCCTGTTGGCGCCGCCGCTCCAGCGCCGCGAGCGCCATTTTCAACTGCTCTTCGGGCGCGCGCTGGTACTGTCCCCGTCCTTTACGTCGGAAGTAGACCGGCGAGCCGTGCATGCAAAGTACCAGCGCGCTCTTTTGCACGGGATCCGGCGTGCCACCGAAATAGTCATTGGCTAGGTCGGTGAAGCGAAACTCGTCCGGTGGAGAGATTTCCCACAAGAAATCCAAGTCGATTTCCTTCGCCGCCGCATCGGCCTGCTGAATCAGGTCGGCGGCGCTCGGGCTGTCGAACTCGATCAGCACGTCCTTGCTGCGAACCTTGGCACGACGCCCACCCGGCAACTCGACCTGGAACGCGTCACCTTGCCGATTCAATACTGTGCCAGCCTTAAAACTACCGGATTCCTCAAAAAAAACGTTCACTCGGTACTCTCGAAACGTGAAGGCCGCGCGCGGCGGCCGGGGACGGCGCCGCGTGCGCCGCCCGGGGGTCTAGTCCTACGCCGCGACGGGTCCGCGGTCGGTGTCGATGCCGCAAAACGCGAGCACCTCGTCCACGTACGTCGCAAAATCGCTGATCGCATGGTCGCCGCCATTGATCAGCGTGGTGCGCACACCGGCGTAATGTGCAAGCATCTCCCGGTAGTCGAGGACTTCGTCGCCGGTCGCGGCAATCAAATGATACCGCTCGGGCCGCGTGATCGCGGCGACCTGCAGCGCACGCAACTCGTCAAGGTGATGTGGCTCGACAACGACCGAGCCGCCACCGTGCCACAACGGCTGCTCACCGAGATACGCGGACAAGTCGCGCTGCGGCATCACCGCCGGGTTGAGCAGCATCGCCGGCCAGCCATGTTTTTCGGCCAGATAGGTGGCAAAAAAACCACCCAGCGAGCTGCCGATCAGCGTGACCGGCGCGGCGCGCTCCGCTGCACGCGCCTGTTGAGTCTGTTGGACGAGTCGCTCAGCCAGCGCGATCGTGTCGCGCGGCGACACCGGCAATTGCGGGCACAGCCAGTCGCCGGCTCGACCGAGCCGCACCAGCCGCTCAGCCAGCAGGCGTGCCTTGAACGAGCGGGGCGAAGAGCGGAATCCGTGCAGATAGAGAATCATGCCGCGCCCCGGTTCGCCAGCGCGTCAAACAGCTTCTGGTGCACGCCGCCGAAACTGCCGTTGCTCATCACGAGCACATGATCGCCGGCACGCGCAGCCGCGGCGACGGCCCGCACCAGTGCGCCGAGGTCGTCGAAAGCGTGCGCCTTGTCGCCCAGCGGCGCAAGCGCCGCCCCGAGGTCCCAGCCGAGCGCGTCCTTACCCGAAGGCGCACCGTAGCCGAACACCAGATCGGCGCCCGCCAGACTTGCCGGAAGCTGCGCCTTCATCGTGCCGAGTTTCATTGTGTTCGAGCGCGGCTCGAGCACCGCGAGGATTCGGGCGTGCGGCGCATCGCCGATGCGGGTGCGCAAGCCGGCGATGGTCGTGCCGATCGCGCTCGGATGGTGCGCGAAGTCATCGTAGATGGTAACGCCATCGATGCTGCCACGCACCTCCATGCGACGCTTTACATTGCGAAAACCGCCAAGCGACGTCGCCGCCTGCACAGCCGGCACGCCGACGTTGTGCGCGGCCGCGATGGCAGCCAGCGCGTTCATCCGGTTGTGCTCGCCTTGCAGCGACCAGTTGACCACCCCCACCCGTTGCGCACGCCAATACACCGCGAAACGCTCGTCTGCCGGACTTGCCTCATCTGCCGGCAGCACCTGCCATCCGCCCTCGACGCCGAAGCGCTCGACCTCGCTCCAGCAGCCGCGGGCCAGCACACGCTGCAATGCGTCATCGGTGCCGTTCACGACGAGCCGCCCCGTCCTTGGAATGGTGCGCACCAGATGGTGAAACTGCGTCTCAATCGCCGCCAGGTTGTCGAAGATATCGGCATGGTCGAATTCGAGGTTGTTCAATATGGCCGTGCGGGGCCGGTAGTGGACAAACTTAGACCGTTTGTCGAAGAATGCGGTGTCGTACTCATCTGCCTCGATCACGAAAAAGCTCGAATCGGTCAGCCGGGCGGAGAGGCCAAAGTTCAACGGCACGCCGCCGATTAAAAAACCAGGGTTCATTCCCGCGTCCTCGAGCAACCACGCGAGCATCGACGCCGTACTAGTCTTGCCATGTGTGCCGGCGACGGCTAGCACCCATTTGCCGGCCAGCACGTGCTCCCCCAACCACTGCGGGCCTGACACGTAGGGCAAGCCGCGATCCAGAATCGCCTCCATGAGCGGGTTGCCGCGCATCACGACATTGCCGACGATAAACAGGTCCGGCTGCAACGCCAGTTGTTCTTCACCATAGCCCTGAATCAACTCGATGCCTTGGCTTTGCAACTGGGTGCTCATCGGTGGGTACACGCCGGTGTCGCAGCCCGTGACCTTGTGACCCGCAGCGCGCGCCAGTACGGCCAGGCCGCCCATGAACGTGCCGCAAATCCCGAGAATATGAATGTGCATAGCGTTGGAGTCCGTCCACCGAGCGGGCGCGGCCCACGCCGCATCGTCGAACTGCGCCCGGAACTGGCGTGGAGTAAAGTACAACATTGTAACCGAGGGGCTGCACGCGAGCCGGGCCCCGCGCGGCGGCAGTGCGCGGCGCGTGTGCGAACTGCGGGTATTATTACTGCTATGGCTTCGAAACTGCATCTGGAGCGGAACCGCGTGCGCGATGAAATCGCGATGGTGGCCGCGCGCCTAATCGCCGAAGACGGGCTCGACTATGCCAGCGCCAAGCGCAAGGCAGCCCGGCAGATCATCGGTGAGACGCGCGTTGCAGGTGAATGGTTGCCAGATAATGACCGAATCGAAGAAGAAATACGGGAATATCTGGCGTTGTTCCATGGCGACACGCAGCCCGGCATTCTGCGGCGGCTACGCAAAACCGCGCTGGACTGGATGGCGCGGCTCGCGCAATTCAATCCCTACTTAACCGGTGCCGTGCTCAACGGCACGGCCGGCGTCCATTCGGACATCCACCTGCAAGTGTTTTGTGACAATCCGAAAGAAGTCGCCATCCACCTACTGAACGCCGGCATACAGTACGACGTATCCGAAACGCGCCATTTCGCCGGCCGGGGGGCGGTTGAGACATTGAGCTTCATCGCCCGCGACAGCGACGGCAACGCGGTCGGCCTCCATGTGGCGCTATACGACACAAATGATTTGCGTGGCGCGGTCCGTGCCGATGCGCGCGGACGACAGGTGCGCGCCAACGCGGCGTCGGTCCGGGCACTGCTCGATGCGGGTTGAATGGCAGCGGCAGTTGCGCACATCCGCACATCCGCACGTCCACATGCCCGCACTGCACTGCACTGAACCGGCGCGGACTGTAGCAGTTCGCCCTTGCTTAATGGAAATGCGATGAACTCGACGTTATATCCTAGCTTCCCACCTGCTTGCCCCGCACCAGCGCCGGCACGCCGCGCCCGTGCTGCGTGGCGCGCTGTGGCCTGCTTGCTGTGCGCGCCACTGCCTGCCTGTGCAGCGCAGCCAGCGGGCACCGCGCAGTCGGCATACGCCACCGTGTCGCCCTACGCGGCCCACGACGACGCAGTACACGCGCTATTTGCTAGTTCGTTGCCCGATCCGGTAGGCCAGCTTCAGCCGTTGGCCCAGTATCGCGGCAAAGTCACCGTGGTGAACTTCTGGGCGTCGTGGTGTGCGCCATGCGTGAAAGAAATGCCGGCGCTGTCCGGGTTGCAACGCCGCTACGCGGACAAAGGCGTGCACTTCGTCGGCATTGGCGTCGATTCGGCCCGGAACATATCGCAATTTCTCTCCAAGGTGACGATTGGCTACCCGATTTACGTAGCCGGCTTCGGCGGCGCCGACTTGGCTCGCCAGTTCGGCAACCAGGCCGGCGGGCTGCCGTTTACCGTAGTCATCGACAAAGCGGGACACGTTCGCTACTCGAAGTTGGGTGAAATCGACGTGGCGCGGCTGAGCATGGAACTAGACGCGCTATGACCTAGGCGGAACAGTCAGTGCCGTGCGGCACACCAACTCGGCACTTGCGTGTCAGTCATCGGCAGCGCGTGTCGATCACAAATTGTCGATCACAAATTACATGGTAATTTATTGATAAATTGTAGACGTTTGCCACTGTTGTCTGCCATTTGCCGCTTGATCGGCTGAATTTATAGCCGCCACGTTTTGCCGAACGTCCGTTCTTTTGGCGGCGATCGCGCCGAAAACTGGACAATTTTTTTGAAACAGCGGTAAAGTGCGCGCAAATTCGCAGAAAACGAGCTCCTATGAGTCTTCGCATCCTGGTCGTCAACGGCCCCAACCTGAATCTGCTCGGTACACGCGAGCCGCAGACGTACGGCAGTACGACGCTCGCCCAGATCGAGCAGGCGCTGGCGCAGAAGGCCAACGCCGCAGGGGCGGCGCTCATTTGCTTCCAGAGCAATCACGAGGGGGACATCATCGAGCGCCTGCACCAGGCGCGCGACGAGCAGATCGGCTTTGTGCTGATTAACCCCGCGGCCCTCACGCACACCAGCGTCGCGATCCGCGACGCGATCGCGGCAACCGGGATCCCGTTTGTCGAGATCCACTTATCGAATGTGCATCGACGCGAAGCTTTCCGCCATGTGTCGTATCTCTCCGACTTGGCGGAGGGCGTGATCTGCGGGCTCGGCTGGCGAGGCTACTTGTACGCGTTGGACTTTGCGCTGGAGCGCCTGGGCCGGCCGCATTGACGTCTTTTCCTGGCAACACCACACTTTCGCTATTCCGGGCCTGGCCCGGGCGCCACATCAAATTGGGGACCTCCGATGGATCTACGCAAACTCAAAACCCTGATCGACCTGGTATCCGAGTCCGGCATCTCGGAACTTGAAGTCACCGAAGGCGAAGGCAAAGTCCGGATCGTCAAGAACGCGGCACCTGTCTATCTGCCGTCCCAGGCACAATATGCCCCGGCACCGCAGGTCACCGGTGTGCCCGGCGCACCGGCTGCCGCGTCGACTGAGTCCAACGCACCCGCAACCCCCGCCGCTGCCACGCCGCAAGGCCATGTGGTCACCTCACCGATGGTTGGCACGTTCTACCGCGCGCCGTCGCCGGGAGCCGATCCGTTCGTGCAAGTTGGCGACTCGGTCAAAGAGGGCCAAACGATCTGCATTATCGAGGCGATGAAGCTGCTCAATGAGATCGAAGCCGACAAAACGGGCGTGGTCAAGGAAATCCTCGTCGAAAACGGCCAAGCTGTCGAATACGGCCAATCGCTGTTTGTGATCGGCTAACGAGTCACTGTGCCTATGTTCGAGAAAATACTCATTGCCAACCGCGGCGAAATCGCACTGCGCATCCAGCGCGCGTGCCGCGAGCTCGGCGTCAAGACGGTTGTCATCTATTCGGAAGCCGACAAGGAAGCGAAGTACGTACGCCTTGCCGACGAAGCAGTCTGCATTGGGCCGGCGCCGTCGAACCTGAGCTACCTAAACATGCCGGCGCTCATCAGCGCGGCGGAAGTCACTGATGCCGAAGCGATCCATCCGGGCTACGGCTTCCTGTCTGAGAACGCCGATTTTGCGGAGCGGGTCGAGCAATCCGGCTTCACGTTCATCGGCCCGCGCCCAGAGACCATCCGGCTGATGGGCGACAAGGTCAGCGCCAAGCAAACGATGATCAAGACAGGCGTGCCGTGCGTCCCAGGCTCGGACGGCGCGTTGCCGGACGATCCAAAGGAGATCGTCAAGATCGCGCGCTCGGTCGGCTATCCGGTGATTATCAAGGCCGCCGGCGGCGGCGGCGGGCGCGGTATGCGGGTCGTGCACACGGAAGCGGCACTCGTCAACGCGGTCAACATGACGCGTGAAGAAGCCGGCCGCGCGTTCGGCAACCCGCAGGTCTACATGGAAAAGTTCCTGGAGAATCCGCGACACATCGAGATCCAGGTGCTGGCTGATTCGTTCAAGAGCGCGGTCTGGCTTGGCGAGCGTGACTGCTCGATGCAGCGGCGCCATCAAAAAGTGATCGAAGAAGCGCCGGCGCCTCACATCGCGCGTCGGTTGATCGACCGGATCGGCGATCGCTGCGCCGAAGCGTGCAAGAAAATGGGCTACCTGGGTGCCGGCACGTTCGAGTTCCTGTACGAGAACGGCGAATTCTACTTCATCGAAATGAACACCCGGGTCCAGGTTGAGCATCCGGTGACCGAGCTGATCACGGGCGTGGATATCGTCCAGGAGCAGATCCGCATCGCGGCAGGCGAGAAACTGTCGGTGCGGCAACGCGACATCGCATTCCGCGGTCACGCGATTGAATGCCGAATCAACGCGGAAGATCCATTTAAGTTCACGCCGTCGCCGGGACGGATCACGTCATGGCACGCGCCCGGCGGCCCGGGCATCCGCGTCGATTCGCACGCGTACAATGGCTACTTCGTGCCGCCCAACTACGATTCGATGATCGGCAAGCTGATCGCGTATGGTGCGACCCGCGAACAGGCGATCAACCGGATGCGTATCGCGTTGTCCGAGATGGTGGTCGAGGGTATTCAGACGAATATCCCGTTGCACCGGGAATTGATGCTGGACGCCAAGTTCGTCCAGGGCGGCACGAGCATCCATTACCTCGAAGACAAGCTGGCTGCCAAGCAGCAGGTCGCCCCTAAGGAAGCGTAACGGGCATGAGCTATCGCGAAGTCGTCGTCGAAGTCAGTCGCGAACGCGCCGAGTCCTTGTCAGACGCGTTGCTCGAGCTTGGCGTGTTGTCGGTCTGCGTCGAGGACGCCGACGCAGACACGCCGCACGAACAAGCGCTGTTCGGTGAGCCCGGCCTCGTGCCAGAGCGCGCCGCTTGGACGCACTCGCGGGTGATTGCAATGCTTGCCGCCCAGCAGGACCCCGCCGTATTGCTAGCGGCCGCTGCGAATGAGGCCGGTCTGCCCGCGCTACCGGCCTTTACCGCGCGCGACGTCCAGGAGCAGGACTGGGTGCGGCTCACGCAATCCCAGTTCGAGCCCATCCATGTCGGCCAGCGGATCTGGGTCGTGCCCTCATGGCACGAGGCACCGCAGCACGACGCCGTGGTGCTAGAACTCGACCCGGGGCTCGCCTTTGGCACCGGCAGCCATCCGACCACACGCCTGTGCATGGAATGGATCGAGCAGCACGTACGGGCCGGCGATTCGCTGCTCGACTACGGATGTGGCTCTGGCATCCTAGCAATACTCGCGCGCAAGTGCGGTGCCACGCCGGTCGTAGGCATCGACATCGACCCGCAGGCGATCGACTCGGCCCAGCATAACAGCGAGCGCAATCGCGTCGATGTCACATATGGGCTGCCTCACGAGTGCCCCGCAAACGAGTTCGATGTAGTCGTCGCCAACATCCTATCCAATCCGCTGAAGCTGATGGCTTCGATGCTGGCCTCCAGGGTAAAACCGGGCGGAAGACTGGCGCTATCCGGGGTACTGGCGCGCCAAGCGGACGAAGTCGCAGCGGCCTACGCGCGCCACATCGAGCTTGCCGTTTGGCGTGAACAAGACGGATGGGTGTGCCTGGCCGGGCAACGCCGGGATAATTAATTAGCATACCGGCACCTCAACCAATTGACCGGCGCGCCGTGCGCCGGTTCAAGGGAACCCGTTGACATGACGCTCGCCACCCGCTGTCCCTGCTGCGGTACCGTCTACCGGCTCGTCGCCGATCAATTGAAACTGCACCACACCATCGCGGCACGACGCGACACGGCCCCTCGTGGCGCGCGGCATGCGCGCCACCCCATCATTAACCCGGCAGCAAGCGCTCGGCCCGAGCGCCCAACGCCACCATCGCAGGAGAAACCATGAGCCAAGTCACTCTCGGAGGTAACCCGATCGAAGTCGCCGGTACGCTGCCAGCCGTCGGCCAGAAGGCCGCGCCATTCTCACTGGTCGGCAAGGACCTGGCGGACGTGAAACTCAACGACTTCGCTGGCAAGCGCAAGGTCCTGAACATCGTGCCGAGCCTGGATACGCCCACCTGCGCAACATCAACGCGCAAGTTCAATGAAGCGGCAAGCAAGCTGGAGAACACCGTCGTCATCGTGATTTCGGCCGACTTACCGTTTGCGGCGACGCGGTTCTGCACGACCGAAGGCATCGAGAACGTGATCACGGCGTCGACGTTCCGTAACCGGGAGTTCGCCGGCCAATACGGGGTGGAGATCAAGACCGGACCGCTGGCCGGCTTGACCGCGCGCGCCGTCGTCGTGCTCGATGGGGACGACAAGGTGCTGCACGTGGAACGGGTGTCGGAAATTAAAAACGAACCCCATTACGACGCGGCCCTTGCTGCACTGAAATAAACTCCCTGCCTGTCGCCGCCCAGCGCAGGCGACTGGCTCGATACCGGCCTTGCCGCCACGGGTATCTCGTCCGGCAGCCGGTGCAAGCACGCACCTGCACGCCGGCGATACGCGCGCGGGGGCGATCCAGCACTCAACCTATCATAAGGAATCACCACTGTGGCTACGCTAATCTGCGGCTCGCTCGCGTACGACAACATCATGATGTTCGAAGGGCACTTTCGCGAGCACATCTTGCCCGACCAGGTCCATATTCTGAACGTCAGCTTCCTCGTTCCATCCATGCGCCGTGAATTTGGCGGCTGCGCCGGGAATATCGCATACGGGCTGAAATTACTGGGTGGCGAGCCGCTGATCATGGCGACGCTCGGCGAAATCGATGCCCAACGCTATCTGGAGCGACTCGACTCGCTGGACATACGCCGTGATTGCGTGCGCGTGCTGCCAGACACACATACGGCGCAGGCCATGATCACGACCGACCAGGAAAACAACCAGATCACCGCGTTTCATCCCGGCGCCATGCTAATGAGCCACCTGAACCGCGTCAGCGACGCGCAAGATGTCACACTCGGCATCGTCGCGCCGGACGGTGCACAAGGCATGTGCGAGCATGCAGAGCAATTCGCGCAAGCGAACATCCCGTTCATGTTCGATCCGGGCCAAGGGCTACCGATTCTTGATGGAGCCCAACTGCGCCGGATGATTGAACTTGCGACCTACGTGGCAGTCAATGATTACGAAGCGAAACTCTTGAGCGACAAGACCGGGTGGTCCGTGACGGACATCGCGAGTCGCGTCGACGCGCTGATCATCACGCTCGGCGCGCAGGGTGCGACAATTCATCACCGCAATGGCGTTGAAACCATTCCGGTCGTGCCGGCAGAGCGGATCGTCGAGCCTACCGGTTGTGGCGACGCCTTCCGCAGTGGCCTGCTTTACGGCATCGAAAAAGGCCTGGACTGGGCCACCACCGGACGCCTCGCGAGCCTGATGGGGTCGATCAAGATCGCGCATCAAGGACCACAGACCTATACATTGAATCGAACCGAAATCGGCGCTCGTTTCGAAGTCGCATTCGGCTACCGCTTGCCTTGAACTATGGGAGAGCAACGATGATGATCAACAGACACGTTACGCTCGTCGTAATGCTGTCCGCCAGCCTTTCGCTGGCAGCGTGCTTTACGCCCGCTGGCTCGGCCGACGTCTACACCGCATCGCAGGCGCAGCGCGAACAGACAGTGCGCATGGGAACCGTGGAAAGCGTACGGGCAGTGCACATCGCTGCGGATAACGAAGGCGGCGCCGCGCTTGGAACGTTCGGCGGGGGTGCGCTTGGCGCGGTGGCGGGCAGTTCGATCGGGGGCGGCCGCGGCTCGATCCTGACCGGCATCATCGGCGGCATTGCGGGCGCGGTGGCAGGCAATACCGTTGCCCAACAGGCCGGCACCTCCAACGGCCTGGAAATCACGGTGCGGCTTGATAACGGCGACCTACGCTCGATCACGCAGGCGGCCACCGGCGAGGCATTCCGTGCCGGCGATCGCGTCCGGCTACTGTCCGCAGGCGGCGTCACGCGCGTGACGCATTGAAAAACATCCCGCACCGGGCGCGCGCCTGGTGTGGGATGTCATGTCGCTCGACCACTGGTGGCGCGCCGGCGCGTCGTAACGCACCGGCCCCATTCGACGTGTCGATTACGGACGGCTGCCAGTCGGGAACGGCCATGCCGCAGCCGGGTTCAACGCGGTCTTCACCGCGTTGGCCTGCGCAGCCGGCGTCGGCGTCGCAGGGGCGGCAGGGGCAGGGGCAGCTTTCTTCGCCGCTGCCTTCTTCGCAGCCGGCTTCTTGGCCGCAGCTTTCTTCGCCGGCGCCTTCTTTGCTGCCGCCGCCTTCTTCGCCGGTGCTTTCTTCGCGGCGACCTTTCTGACCGCCGCCTTCTTGGCCGGTGCGGCCTTCTTGGCCGGTGCCGCCTTCTTCGCGGCTACCTTCTTCACGGCGACCTTCTTCGCCGTGACCTTTTTGGCCGGTGCCGCTTTCTTCGCCGCAACCTTCTTCGCTGCAACCTTTTTGGCCGGTGCCGCCTTCTTCGCCGCGACCTTCTTCGCCGCGACCTTCTTGGCGGCAACCTTTTTAGCCGGCGCCGCCTTCTTCGCCGGCGTCGCTTTCTTGGCCGGTGCTGCCTTCTTCGCTGCGACCTTCTTCACAGCGGGTTTTGCTGCTGCTTTCTTCGCAGCCGGTTTTTTCTTTGCAGTGACCATCTTTTTCTCCTTCAGGTTCAGATGAGAGTTACAAACACCCTTCGTCAAAACCCGCTTCCCGCCAACGCGTTTTTTCAACGCGGCTGCTGCGAAGCGGATTATTCATCGGCGTACGCACCTGCCTCCTGCTTACGCTAATGAATGCGGCAAGGCGCACGGGACCGACCCAGCGGCTCCGTGCGCCCAAACACGACCGGCATCGCTGCCGGCGAATGATTTGAAGCAGTCCGGCACACGACACCGCGGCCGAAGGCTTTTCCGGGGGTAGTTTGCCCATCCCACTGAAGGGTTCGCACCGTGCCGTTCGTCGTCAGTCGGCTATCCAGGCGGTCAGGCGCATATTGCATCAGGCGGCACTTCTCCTAAACTTGTGCGGCACACGCGGCGGCGTCATCGCCGCCATCACGTGCTGCACACCCCTACCTATTCATTGGTGCGCGTCATTCCCAACTCAGCGCGCCACCGGTTTGATATTCAATCACTCGCGTCTCGAAGAAGTTGCGCTCCTTCTTCAAGTCGATCATCTCGCTCATCCACGGAAACGGATTTTCCTCGTTCGGGAACAACGGCTCCAGGCCGATCTGCTGGCAGCGCCGATTGCAAATGAATCGCAGATAGCTCTTGAACATACCGGCGTTCAAGCCCAGCACGCCGCGCGGCATCGTGTCCTCCGCATACCGGTACTCGAGTTCAACCGCATGCTTGAATAAGCCGCAAATCTCCTCGCGAAATGCCGGCGTCCACAAATGCGGATTCTCAAGCTTGATCTGATTAATCAGGTCGATGCCAAAGTTGCAGTGCATCGACTCGTCGCGCAGGATGTACTGGTACTGCTCAGCAGCACCGGTCATCTTGTTCTGCCGACCCAACGCCAGTATTTGCGTGAACCCGACGTAGAAGAACAGCCCCTCCATCACGCACGCGAAGACGATTAACGACTTCAGCAGCTTCTGGTCCGCCTCGAGCGTGCCAGTCTTGAACGACGGATCGGTCAACGTATGGATGAACGGGATCAGAAATTCATCCTTCGCACGGATCGATGACACCTCATGGTACGCATTGAAGATCTCGCCCTCGTCCAGGCCGAGCGACTCGACGATGTACTGGTACGCGTGCGTATGAATCGCTTCCTCGAATGCTTGGCGCAGCAGGAACTGGCGGCATTCGGGCGCAGTGATGTGGCGATACGTGCCAAGCACGATATTGTTCGCCGCCAACGAATCGGCTGTGACAAAGAAACCCAGGTTGCGCTTGACGATGCGGCGCTCGTCGTCAGTCAACCCGTTCGGATCCTTCCAGAGCGCGATGTCGCGGGACATGTTGATTTCCTGCGGCATCCAGTGGTTCGCACAGCCGGCGAGGTACTTCTCCCACGCCCACTTGTACTTGAACGGCACGAGTTGATTGACGTCGGTCTTGCCGTTGATGATCCGCTTGTCGGCCACGTTCACGCGGGCCTCGGGTGCGGGCGCCGGCGACGCGTTCGACTGCTGGTCCGGCGCGACAGCAACATCGCGCGTGAAGCTATCCTGTGCCAACGGAGCGGGCGTATCCGCAGCTTGCGCTGCATACCCGCTGGACGATGCCACGGCTCCAGTCGCCGTCGTTTCTCGCACCGTCGGTTGCGGAACGCTCGGGGGAGTTACGGCAGTAATCTCGTCATCCCAGTTGAGCATAAATGTCACCATCAATTTAGATCGGTTTGTACCATCTTTTCATCAGCGATAAAAGAGTTCGCTGATGAAAAACACTCTTTTGATCTCGCATTGAGACCTTCATACAACACTTTGATCGATATGATCGTCAAGGTCTTCGCATCGGTTGCATCACGACCCGGATCGACGCATTGCTTCGTATCGATCGGCGCGGCAAGTGCACCATCCATTTCATCGCACTCGCCGCGCCTGCCATGCGCGTGGCCACCGCTCATCGCGCGTATCGTGCGTCACACGATGCACACGCGATGCGTGCAAAGCAGTGCTCATCACGTGCCTTATCGTGTACCGCTTGCAGTATGACTGCGGGCGGTTGCAGACAACAACGGTCGAGCACGCTCACACGCCAACGCATCACTGGCACGCTTCACACTCGTCAAAGCCTGCATCGCCAGGACGCAGCATGCAAACCGGTCCCGCGATCTCATCTTGCGATCCCGCATCGGCAGCGGCGTGCACACCGGCGTTGCGCGCCGTCGCGCTGCCCGACACGCCACCCGCGCCATGCATCGCACCCACCCCACCATCGCTGGATGGCACCGCATTGAGCGCGCCGTGCGCAACCGTCGACTTCTCGACGTGCGTCGCGGCGATCGTGCGCAGGTAATACGTCGTCTTTAGGCCGCGCAGCCAGGCGAGCTTGTAGATTTCGTCCAGCTTCTTGCCCGACGCACCGGCCATGTAGATGTTCAACGACTGCGCCTGGTCGATCCACTTCTGCCGGCGCGCCGCCGCTTCCACGAGCCATTTCGGATCCACTTCGAACGCGGTTGCATACGTCTCGCGCAGATCGGCGGGAATACGATCAATGCGCGCCAGCGATCCATCGAAGTACTTCAGATCGGCCACCATCACCTCGTCCCAGAGCCCGCGCGCCTTCAGGTCACGCACCAGGTATTCGTTGACGACCGTGAATTCGCCCGACAGGTTCGATTTCACATACAGGTTCTGGAACGTCGGCTCGATGCACGCAGACACGCCAATGATGTTCGAGATCGTTGCGGTCGGCGCGATCGCGACGCAGTTCGAGTTGCGCATGCCGTGCGTAGCAATGCGCTCGCGCAGCGCGGCCCAGTCCATCGTTTCGGACGAGTCGACCTCGACATACCCGCCGCGCGAGTCGGCGAGCAGCTTCAGCGTGTCCTGCGGCAGGATTCCGCGATCCCACAGCGAGCCGCGGTACGACGAGTACCGGCCGCGTTCGCTCGCCAGTTCGGTGGACGCCCAGTACGCGTAGTAGCAGATAGCTTCCATCGAGCGGTCCGCGAACTCCACCGCTTGCTGCGACGCATACGGCGTGCGCAGCAAGTGCAGGCAGTCCTGGAACCCCATAATGCCCATGCCGACCGGCCGGTGCTTCAGGTTTGAGTTGCGCGCCTTGGCAACCGCGTAGTAATTAATATCGATCACATTGTCGAGCATGCGCATCGCGACGCTGATCGTGCGCTTGAGCTTATCGTGGTCCAGCACATAGCCACCGTCCGCGCCCTGCTTCATATGCGCGACCAGGTTGACCGAGCCCAGGTTGCAGACCGCGATCTCGTTGTCGCTCGTGTTCAACGTGATTTCAGTGCACAGGTTCGACGAATGCACAACGCCCACGTGCTGCTGCGGCGAGCGCACGTTGCACGGATCCTTGAATGTAATCCAGGGGTGGCCGGTCTCGAACAGCATCCCGAGCATCTTGCGCCACAGTTGCGCGGCCGGAATCTTCTTGAACAGCTTCAATTCGCCGCGCGCGGCCTTCTCCTCGTACGCGACATACGCCTGTTCGAACTCGGCGCCGAACTTGTCATGCAGGTCCGGGCAGCTCGATGGCGAGAACAGCGTCCAGTCGCCCCCCTCGATCACTCGCTTCATGAACAGATCCGGGATCCAGTTCGCGGTGTTCATGTCGTGCGTGCGGCGACGATCATCGCCGGTGTTCTTGCGCAGCTCGAGAAACTCCTCGATGTCCAAATGCCAGGTTTCGAGGTACGCACATACCGCGCCCTTGCGCTTGCCCCCCTGGTTGACCGCGACTGCCGTGTCATTGACGACCTTCAGGAACGGCACCACGCCCTGCGACTTGCCGTTGGTGCCCTTGATGTGCGAGCCAAGCGCACGCACGCGGGTCCAGTCGTTGCCGAGCCCGCCGGCGAACTTGGACAATAGCGCGTTTTCCTTCAGTGCCTCGTAGATGCCCTCCAGGTCGTCCGCGACGGTCGTCAGGTAGCACGACGACAGTTGCGAGCGGCGCGTACCAGAATTGAACAGCGTCGGCGTCGAGCTCATGAAATCGAACGTGGACAGCACATTGTAGAACTCGATCGCCCGCGCCTCGCGGTCGATTTCGTTCAGCGCGAGCCCCATCGCCACCCGCATGAAAAAGGCCTGCGGCATTTCAATGCGCTGCCCGTCCACGTGCAGGAAGTAACGGTCGTACAGCGTCTGCAGCCCGAGGTAGCCGAATTTCAGATCGCGCGACGCATCCAGCGCGTCACCCAACTTCTTCAAGTCGAATTGCAGCAGCTTCTCGTCGAGCAACTCAGCCTCGACGCCTCGCTTCAAGAATTGCGGAAAGTACTCTGCATAGCGCGCGCCCATCTCGGACTGCAGCACCTCTTCACCCAGGATCTCGCGGCGGATTGTATGCAGCAGCAGCCGCGCGGTGACCTGGCTGTAGGCCGGCTCCTTCTCGATCATTGTGCGCGCAGCGAGGATTGCCGAGTCGTAGACCTGCGACAACGGCACGCCGTCGTAGAGATTCTTGACCGTTTCGGCAACGATCGGCTCCGCGCTGACCGCTTCGCCGAGCCCGTCGCAAGCGGCCGTGATCACGTTGCGCAACGCGGCAAGGTCCAGCGGGCGCACGATGCCGTTGTCATTGACGTTCAACCCGCCTTGTGCCGGTTGCTGCGCCACCTCGTGCGCGCGCTCCGCAGCGCGTTTCTCACGATACAGCACATAGGCGCGAGCGACATTGTGCTCGCCGGCCCGCATCAGTGCGAGTTCGACCTGGTCTTGAATGTCTTCGATATGGAACGTGCCGCCGTTCGGCCGGCTACGCACGAGCGCGCGCACGACCGCCTGCGTCAGCGTCTCAACCGATTCGCGCACGCGTGCCGACGCGGCGCCCTGACCGCCATTGACGGCGAGGAAAGCCTTGGTCACTGCGATCGCGATCTTGGACGGCTCGAACGACACCACACTCCCGTTGCGGCGAATGACCTTGTAGTCGGCAAGCGTCGCCTGCGGCGCCAATGCGCGCGCGCCGTGCGCAGCGCCACCGCCATGCGGCAAGCCGGCTGCGGCACTGGGCTGTTGGGACGTGACGTTCTCGGTGGTTTGCATGGGCAAAGCTCCTGATCTTGTGTCGTGCGGTGAATCCGCGTTCTTGAAACGAGCGGGGCGTGGCACAGCGTATTGGCGCCGTGCCGCGGCGCCCCGAAAAACGATGTCTGAGAAGGCGTTGCGGCGCTGTCGCTGGAAATGAAGCGACGCAGAAAACCACAATATCTAGTAGCGGCACTGCCGCCTCACACCAACTATAGTGGAAATTTGCCCCAGATTCCACGAATAAATTTGCATCCGGAGACTTGACTTTTCGGCATGCGCCGCCGGTTGCGGGCTCGCCGCCACGCAAGCGCAGACGCGCCGCACGCCCTGCCGTCGCGGTGTGCAACCGCGCGCAACACGTTCAGCGCAGATAGGGAAAAAACGTCGCTGGCAGCGCAAGCTGCGCGCGCAACCGATGCCAGTCGAAATGCGGCCCCGGGTCGGTCTTGCGACCCGGCGCGATGTCCGCATGGCCGGCCAGCGCGGTGATGGGATAACGCTCGCACAGTGCAGCGCACAAGCGCGTCAGCGTGTCGTACTGCGACGCCTCGAACACGTGCTCGTCCGAGCCCTCTAGTTCAATACCGATCGAAAAATCGTTGCAGCGCTCGCGGCCGGCGAAAGTCGACGCGCCAGCATGCCACGCGCGCTCATTGCACGAGACAAATTGCAGCAATTTGCCGTCCCGCCGCACGAAAAAGTGCGCCGATACGCGCAGCCCGCGCAGTCGCGTGTAGTACGGGTGCGCGTCGCAATCGAGTTGGTTGAGGAACAGCGCCGCCACCGCGTCACCGCCGAACTGTCCCGGCGGCAAACTAATGTTGTGCACCACCACGAGCGTCGGCTCAACGCCTGTGGGGCGCGCATCGCAATTCGCGCATGGCGTGTGCTGGGCGGGCCGAGCCCACCCTAGCCCATCGACCACGATGCGCGCCGGCACTGCGGCGCCCTCGCCCGGCGGCATGCCCGCCGCCGGGCCAGTCATCGGGCCAGTCATCGAGGCAGTCGTCGGACACGCCGCGCAGCTCGTTGCCGCCGCGTCGTCGCTCACGGATCGCTGCGTCGCGCACATCGCCCGCTCACCGCGCATTATCGCGCCTGGCTGACCGAGCCGCGTAGCGGGCAGCATGCTCGTTGGAACAAAAGAGCTGGCCCTCTACCGACACCGTCTCGCTCACCGGTACGTGTACGCCGCACTGTGCGCAGCGCACGATGGCCTCTGGCAGCGCGCCGCCACCGGCGCCGCCGGTGTGCCGCGTGCCGGTCGCGCCATCGGCGCGACTACGGTTGGCCTGCGGGCGCGTGGATTCCCGTCCCGCCTCGGATCCGTGGCTGACGTGCGCCCGATCACGACGCGCGACCTGGCGCCACAGCCACTGGATGGCGAGAATCACAAAAAGCCAAAAGAGAATGCGGGCCATGACGAACGAATAAGCACACAGGAAACGATTCGAATGTCCGACGCGAGCCGACTGCGTCAATCAGACCACCGCGCGATGCAACAGCACTTCCAGCACGAAGCGGCTGCCGACATAGGCGAGCAGCAGCGCCGCGAACGATGCCAGCACCCAACGCAACGCGGTGCGACCGCGCCAGCCGCGCCGATGCCGGCCCACTAGCAACGCGCCGAACATGATCCACGACACGAACGCGAACACGGTCTTGTGATCCAGCTTGATGGCCTGGGCGATCAGTTGCTCGCTGAACCACACGCCGCTGATCAGCGCCAGTGTTAGCAGCACGAAACCCGCGGCGATCAGGCGGAACAACAACTTTTCCAGCGTCAACAACGGGGGCAGCGTATCAAACCAACTCGATAACCAGTCACGCGCGGGCGGCCCCGGCGTGCGCCGTCCGGCCACGCCGCGCAGTGCGTGCAGCCGGCGCTCGACCAGCAACATCAGGATCGCATGCAACGCGGCGATCGCCAGCAATCCATACGCGACATTAGCCAACACAAAGTGGACCTTGAACAGCGGGTCCGCCGCATAGGCCAATACATGGACGCCGCCGAACAGCAGTGGCAGCAGCGTAGCCACGCAGGCAATCGGCATCAGCAGCAAGCGCAGCCCGTCGAGCCGAAAAAAGAAACTCTCGATCCAGTAGATGCCCGCGCCAAGCCACAGCATCGCCGACAACGCGAATGCGAAGCCGAACACCATCGCGTCGGCCGGGAAGATCGTCATATGCAGCAGCACCCCGTGCAGCACCAGCGCGGCGAACAGCATCGCGCGCGCCACCGGTGACGTGCCGGTGCCAGCGACGCGGCCGGGCGCCGCCGCCAACGCGGCTGCCGGCGCCGTGGCCAGCAGCGTGCCGTGCGGATCGCGCGCGTGCCGATACGACCGCCAGGCGGCGACGCCAAGGCCGCCATACAGGAGCGCAGTGAGGGCATACAGTACAATGTGCATAGTTATTCAGTTTACACCAGCGCCCCGCCGCCGGCCCGGATCCCGCTGCCCCCGTGCGTCTTGATGCACCCGGACCGCGTCACCCGCCCGGGCTCGCGTCGAGGCGCGGCGAATCGCACGTCACTTCCATGCTCGACAATCTCACACAACGTATGGCGCGCGTCGTGAAGACGCTACGCGGCGAAGCCCGGCTCACCGAGGCCAACACGCAAGAGATGCTGCGCGAGGTGCGCCTGGCCTTGCTCGAGGCAGACGTCGCGCTGCCGGTCGTGCGCGAGTTTATCGCGAAGGTTCGGGAAAAGGCGCTCGGTGAGGAAGTGATCAGCAGCTTGACCCCCGGCCAGGCGCTGGTCGGTGTCGTGCAACGCGAACTGACCGCGGTGATCGGCGGCGACTACGAAGGCAAAGCGGCCGAGTTGAACCTGGCAGTCACGCCTCCAGCAGTGATCTTAATGGCGGGCCTGCAGGGCGCCGGCAAGACCACGACGGTCGGCAAGTTGGCCAAGCTGCTGCGCGAGATGCAGAAGAAGAAAGTCCTCACCGTGTCGTGCGACGTCTACCGACCCGCGGCGATCGCGCAGCTGAAAACCGTCACCGAGCAAGTCGGCGCGGATTTCTTCCCGTCCCAACCTGACCAAAAGCCGCTGGATATCGCGCGGGACGCATTGGACTGGGCCAAGCGGCACTACCATGACGTATTGATCGTGGACACGGCGGGCCGGCTCGGCATCGATGAGGCGATGATGCAGGAAATCGCCGCGTTGCACGCGCAACTCAAGCCGGCCGAGACGCTGTTCGTCGTCGATGCGATGCTCGGCCAGGACGCGGTCAATACCGCGAAGGCCTTCAATGACGCGCTGCCGCTCACCGGCGTCGTGCTGACCAAGCTCGATGGCGACTCGCGCGGCGGCGCGGCGTTGTCAGTGCGCCACGTGACGGGCCGGCCGATCAAGTTCGTCGGCGTCGGCGAGAAACTCGATGGCCTAGAGACGTTCTACCCGGAACGGATGGCCAACCGGATCCTGGGCATGGGAGACATCCTGGCGCTGGTCGAGGAGGCGCAGCGCGGCGTGGACGTGCAGGCCGCGCAGAAGCTCGCCGAAAAGGTGAAGAAAGGCGGCGCTTTCGACCTGAACGACTTCCGCGCCCAACTGTCGCAAATGAAGAAAATGGGCGGCTTATCGATGCTGATGGACAAGCTGCCGGCGCAATTCCAGCAGGCCGCTGGCAACGCCGACATGTCTCAGGCCGAAAAGCAGATGCACCGCATGGAAGGCATCATCAATTCGATGACGCCGGCCGAGCGCGCCAAGCCGGAACTGATCAAAGCAAGCCGCAAGCGACGCATCGCCACCGGCGCCGGCGTGCAGGTGCAGGAGGTCAACCGGATGCTCAACCAGTTCGAACAGATGCGCGGCATGATGAAGAAGCTCAAGGGCGGCAACTTGCAAAAAATGATGCGCGGCATGAAAGGCATGTTGCCCGGGCTGCGCTGAGCCAAGCCGCCACGGCGGCTACCATCGCGGGCTTTCTCTGCGGAGCCCGCGCCGTTTTTTGATTCACACACTCTCTATTAGGCCCCTCGCCAAGATCCCGATGAACCGCGAAGAAGCCCTAGACATTTTCCGCCACTCCGAGGAGATCGTATCGTCCGCTGACGTGGCGGCGTCGATCCAGCAGATGGCCGTTGCAATCCACGACGCAATGCGTGACGAGTTCCCGCTTGTGCTGTCCGTGATGGGCGGTGCCGCGGTGTTCACCGGCATGCTGCTGCCGCATCTGAACTTCCCGCTCGAGTTCGACTATATCCATCTGACCCGCTATCGCAACACGACGCGCGGCCATGATATGCAGTGGCGCGTGGCACCCGCCGAATCAGTCAAGGACCGCGTTGTGTTGGTGCTCGACGACATCCTGGACGAAGGCGAAACGATGGCGGCGATCCGAGACCGGATCATCGAGAAGGGCGCGCGTCGCTTCGCCAGCGCGGTGCTGTGCGAGAAGCTCATTGCGAAGCCCAAGCCGCTGCGCCCCGATTTCTGTGGTGTTCAAGTACCGGACCGCTATGTGTTCGGCTGCGGGATGGACGTCAACGGGTATTGGCGCAACCTGTCCGCGATCCGCGCGCTGAAAGGCAACGCCTAAGCCCAGTGCCGGCCACCGCGTCGGCCCGCCTGTTTCGCGCCGGACCGCGACTCTTAAAGCTGTCGCGCAAAGATCCGGATACCCTCGAGGATCATCTCCACCGAAATCGCGACCAACACAAGCCCCATCAACCGCTCGAATGCTGCAACGGTGCGCACGCCGATCCATCGCTGGATCTTCTCGGCCAGCAGCAGCACGATCGCGCACACGGCCATCGTCACCGTAAGCGCGCCGATCCATTCAAGCATCTTGCCCGGCGCATGCGACGTCAGCAGCATGACGGTCGCGATGGCTGACGGTCCCGCCAGCGCCGGAATCGCAAGCGGCACGATCAGCGGCTCGCTGAGCGGCTCGCTGCCGGATGGACCTTCCGCGTGCGGGAAAATCATTCGAAGCGCGATCAGAAACAGCACGATCCCGCCCGCCAGCCGCAACGACAGATCCGTCAGGTGCATCATGCGCAGGAACGCGTCGCCGGCGATCATGAATACCAGGAGGATAACGAACGCGATCGTCACTTCGCGCACGATCACCTTCGGGCGCCGCTGCCGCTCAACCTTGCGCAACACGTTGATAAATAATGGGATATTGCCCAGCGGATCCGTGATCAGGATCAGCAGGACCGTCGCGGATAAGAATGTATATTGCACAGTTGCAGTCCGTTAACGTGCCAGTGCCGCGCGCACCCG
This sequence comes from Mycetohabitans sp. B2, assembly GCF_021733735.1. Taxonomy (NCBI): domain Bacteria; kingdom Pseudomonadati; phylum Pseudomonadota; class Betaproteobacteria; order Burkholderiales; family Burkholderiaceae; genus Mycetohabitans; species Mycetohabitans sp. B2. The sequence goes on along the minus strand of NZ_JAHKSP010000005.1, from coordinate 49,520 downwards.
CTCGACCACCCACGCTGCCGCCTGTTCAAGCGGCAATAGCGTCGGCTCCACATCGCGGCGGCCCTGATACTCGATCTTGCCCTCCTTGAGGCCGCGCTCGCCAATCACGAGCCGGTGGGGCACGCCGATCAACTCCCAATCCGCGAACATCACGCCGGGACGCTCGCCCCGGTCGTCCAGAATCACGTCCATACCCGCGCCGAGTAATTCGTCATAGAGCTTGTGCGCCTGCTCGCGCACTGCGTCGCTGCGCTCGTAGCCCATCGGGCACAGCACCAGATGAAATGGCGCGATGGCCTCCGGCCAGATGATGCCGCGCTCGTCGAAGTTCTGCTCGATCGCCGCGCCGAGGATCCGCGTGATGCCGATCCCGTAGCACCCCATCATCATCGGTGCCGGCTTGCCGTTCTCGTCCAGGAACGTCGCGCCCATGGCTTCCGAATACTTTGTGCCAAGCTGGAACACATGCCCGACCTCGATGCCACGGCATAGGTCCAGCTCGCCGCGGCCATCCGGCGATGGGTCACCCTTGCGCACGTTGCGCAAGTCCGCCACTTCCGGCTCCGGCAGGTCACGGCCCCAATTGACCCCCGTCGTGTGGTAGCCCATCTCGTTCGAGCCGACGACGAAGTCGCTCATGTTTGCCACGGTACGATCCGCGACCACCCTCACCGGCTTGCGCGTGTTCAGCGGCCCCAAATAGCCGGGGGGCGCGCCGAACCAATCGACAATCTCCTGCTCGGTGGCGAACCGATAGCCGGCCAGCCCCGGTATCTTGCCAGCCTTGATCTCGTTCAGTTCATGGTCGCCGCGCAGCAGCAGCAGCCAAATCGTCGGGTCGGCGCCCTCGTTGTCCACGGCCAGCGCGATCGACTTGATCGTGCGCTCCAACGCAATACTCAGATAATCGGCCACCTGCTCGCATTTCGCCTGACCCGGCGTGGCCTTCTTCGTCAGCGGCTCGCTCGGCGCCGCGCGTGACGCGATCAATGACACGGCTTCGGCGGCCTCGACATTGGCCGCATAATCCGAGCCCGGGCAATACGCGATCGCATCCTCGCCGGTCGCGGCAATCACATGGAATTCGTGCGATCCGGTGCCACCGATCGCGCCGTTGTCGGCTGCCACCGCACGGAACTCGAGCCCCAGGCGCGTGAAGATCCTCACGTACGCGTCGTACATCTTCTGGTACGACAGCTGCAGCCCAGCACGGTCGCGATCGAATGAATACGCATCTTTCATGATGAACTCGCGCCCCCGCATCACGCCGAACCTAGGGCGGATCTCATCGCGGAACTTGGTCTGCACCTGGTAAAAATTCACCGGCATCTGGCGGTAGCTCTTAATCTCCTTGCGCGCGATATCGGTGACCACTTCCTCATGCGTCGGTCCGACGACGAAGTCGCGGTCGTGGCGGTCCTTCACCCGCAGCAATTCGGGGCCATATTGCTCCCAGCGGCTGGATTCCTGCCATAGCTCAGCCGGCTGCACCGCTGGCATCAACAGCTCGACAGCACCCGCGCGGTTCATCTCCTCGCGTACGATCGCCTCCACCTTGCGGATCGAGCGCAACCCGATCGGCATGTAGTTGTAGATACCGCCGGCGACGCGGCGAATCATCCCCGCCCTGACCATCAACTGATGACTGACGATCTCGGCATCGGCCGGCGCTTCCTTCAGCGTGCCGATGAAAAAACGCGAAGCTTTCATTCTTGAGGGGTTCCAAAACGAGGGCGCCGGCATACCCGACTCCAGCCGGGTCGCACGGCGCCCATTAACTGTTTATAATCAAAGCAATTTTAAAGGATTCGAAGGTGGTTGTATGCTGGATCGTGAAGGCTTTCGCCCGAACGTCGGCATCATCCTCTTGAACGCGCGCAACGAGGTGTTTTGGGGCAAACGGCTGCGTGAGCATTCCTGGCAGTTTCCGCAAGGCGGCATCAAGTACGGTGAGACGCCCTTGCAAGCGATGTTTCGGGAGCTGCGCGAAGAAACCGGTTTGAGACCCGAGCATGTCAAGGTCATCGGTCGCACGCGCGACTGGTTGCGTTACGAGGTGCCCGACAAGTACATCAAGCGCGAGGTCCGCGGTCACTATCGAGGACAAAAGCAGATTTGGTTTCTGTTGCGCATGATCGGACGCGACTGCGATATCTGCCTGCGCGCGACCGATCATCCGGAGTTCGACGCGTGGCGCTGGAACAGCTACTGGGTGCCGCTGGACGCCGTGATCGAGTTCAAGAGAGATGTGTACCAGATGGCGCTGACCGAGCTTTCCCGCTTCGTGCGACGGCAGCCCGGACGCCATGCACGTTCTGCTTTGCACCATGGTGCCCGCCCTTCAAAGGTGAAGGCAAAAGTGGTAACGGTATCGATCGAGACGGTATGTTCGAACATCGAGCCCGGCGCCGAGCTTGACTGCGGCCGCGCGGCGACCGCAGTGCTGGACGTGGCCGCCGCGACGCTGGTCGTCGAGCCGGTCAGCACCAAGCCACGACCATGATTGCCGCATCGGTTTGCCTGGCGGCACATCGCCGCGTTGGCAGACCGCCGAGGGCCGCGCTCCGGAGATTCGCATCCGGATCCCGGCCCTTGTGCTTTAATACACCACCTTTTGTGCCAGGAACCCGTCTCTTGAAACGCGTCTGCCCGTCTGCCCGTCCATCGCGCCCAAGTTCGCGCCGCATCGCCACCCTGATCGGCACGATCGCCGCCGCCGCGCTGCTCGGCGCGTGCTCGTCCCCGTCGCCAGACCAGGGGCCCAAGCCCGGCCAGGACTTTATCTATCTGCTAGAGCGCACGCAGAACTGGGTCGAGACCCAGGTCGATAAATTGCCGCCGATGCCACGCGCCGCGGACCTGCTGCCATTCGAGGTCTCCGCGATGACGAACTTGCGGTTTGCCGTCGACGCGGCGTCCGTGTCGGTGGGCACCGACGGCGTCGTACGCTATACGATCGTGATCACGAGCCCGCAAGGCGCACGCAATGTCTATTACGAGGGCTTGCGCTGCGAAACCTATGAGTGGCGCCGTTATGCGGCCGCCGACGACAGTGGCAAACAATGGGACCGGGGCGCGGCAAACGGCTGGCGGCGCATCGAGAATAGCCAGTTGAACGCATACCAGGCCGCGCTATACCAAGATTACATGTGCGCGAACAAGATCCCGCAGGGCAATGCCTCGTCGATCGTGCAAAATATCCGTTATAAACGGATCGCCGCATCGCGCTATCAATAGCGAACGCCCAAAACAAGCCTAACCGGTTTCGCGCATCGCGGGTCCGTACGCGATGCGTGCACCTTGCCGACGCTACAGCATCACCAGGTTGTCCCGGTGGATCAATTCTGGCTCGCGCATGTAACCGAGAATCGACTCGATCTGCGCACTCGGATGGCGGCGAATCAGCCGCGCCTCGGCGCTACTGTAGTTCGTCAACCCACGCGCCACCTCGCGGCCCGCTTCGTCCAGGCACGCAATCACCTCGCCGCGGGCAAAAATGCCTTGCACATCGACGATGCCGATCGGCAACAGGCTCTTGCCGTCGGAAGTCAGCTTCTCGACCGCCCCCGCGTCGATCACGACATGGCCGCGCACTTGCAGTTGGTCTGCCATCCATTGCTTGCGCTCGGCCATGCGGGCGGTCCGCGCAATGAGTTGCGTGCCGATCGGCTCCGCCGCCGCCAGCCTAACTAACACGTGCGGCTCACGACCGCTTGCGATCACCGTATCCGCGCCGCTGTGCGCGGCGCGCTTGGCGGCCAGGATCTTGGTCAGCATCCCGCCCCGACCGATGCTTGTGCCAGCGCCACCGGCCATTGCCTCCAACGCGGGGTCGCCCGCGTCGGCCTGTTGCACCAGCGTCGCGGCAGGATCCTTACGCGGATCGGCCGTGTACAAGCCACGCTGGTCGGTCAGGATCACCAGCGCGTCCCCTTCGATCAGGTTCGCCACCAACGCGCCCAATGTGTCATTGTCGCCGAACTTGATCTCATCCGTGACGACCGTGTCATTCTCATTGATGATCGGCACCACGCCGAGCCTGAGCAACGTGAGCAGCGTCGAGCGTGCATTCAGGTATCGCTCGCGATCGGCAAGGTCCGCGTGCGTGAGCAGGATCTGCGCCGTGCGGATCGAATACTCGGCAAAGCGGCTTTCATAGACCTGCGCCAACCCCATTTGGCCGACTGCGGCCGCGGCCTGTAGTTCGGCGATCTCGCGTGGACGCCGGCTCCAGCCCAGTCGCTGCATCCCCTCGGCGATCGCGCCGGAACTGACCAGCACCACGTCCTTGCCCTGCTGGCGCAAGGCGGCGATTTGCGCGGCCCATCGCCCGATCGCGTCATGATCCAGCCCACGCCCGTCATTGGTGACCAGGCTTGAGCCTACTTTCACAACCAGCCGCTTTGCATCAGCAATGATCGAACGCATCGTTGCGCCGTCCCTGTGTTCCCGTTTGGCATCGTGTTGCTCGGCGGCGGCAATCACTGTGTATCGGCGCCGGGGGGTGTCGCGTCGTCGGGCACCTGTGCATCGTCGGACACCTGTGCATTGTCCCGGAACCGCACGTCGGCCGCCAGGTCCTCGGCATGCTTCACGCGCGCCGCCTGCCCGGTTTCGCTCAAGTAGTCGTAGACCGCATAACACAGATTCTCACAGCCCAGGCCGGTGAGCGCCGAGATCTGGAATACCGGTCCCTGCCAACCGAAGCGCTTGACGAAATCAGCCACTCGGGCCTCGCGCTCGTGCTCTGCAATCATGTCGACCTTGTTCAATACCAGCCACCTGGGCTTACGGTAAAGCGCCTCGTCGTACTTGCGCAGCTCGTTGACGATCGCGCCCGCCTCCGCGACCGGATCGACGCCGTCGTCGAACGGTGCAAGATCGACCAGATGCAGCAATATGCCGGTGCGTTGCAGATGCCGTAGAAACTGGTGCCCCAGCCCGGCGCCTTCGGCGGCGCCCTCGATTAGGCCCGGGATATCCGCAATCACGAAGCTCTTCGCCGGTCCGGCCCGCACCACACCGAGATTCGGCGCAAGCGTCGTGAACGGATAGTCGGCAATTTTCGGTTTCGCGTTCGACACCGACGCGATAAAGGTCGACTTGCCCGCGTTGGGCATGCCCAGCAGGCCGACATCGGCCAGCACCTTCAACTCAAGCCTTAGCATGCGGCGCTCACCCGGTTTGCCTTCGGTTTTTTGCCGTGGTGCCCGGTTCGTGCTCGACTTGAAGTGCAAGTTGCCGAGCCCCCCGGCGCCGCCCTTGGCGAGCAGCACGCGCTGATCGTGCTCAGTTAGGTCGGCGATCAGCTCACCGGTATCCCTATCCGTGATCATCGTGCCGACCGGCATCCGCAACGTGATGTCTTCGCCGGCCTTGCCGTAGCAGTCCGAGCCGCGCCCGTTCTCGCCGTTGCGCGCTTGGTGCTTCTTCGCGTACCGATAGTCGATCAGCGTATTGATGTTGCGATCCGCGACAGCATAAACGCTGCCACCGCGCCCGCCATCACCCCCATCCGGCCCGCCGAACGGAACAAACTTCTCACGGCGCATCGATGCGCTGCCATCCCCTCCGTCACCGGCGATGACCTCGATCCTCGCTTCGTCAATGAACTTCATTCCAATTGCTCCGTTCGGCTTGCGCCGTTTGCCTGCTGCCGCCGGCCCGCCGAGCGTGCCGCTGTCGCCGCGATTTTTTTAGCGCTCACACCATGCGTTGCCAGCACTCACCTTCTATTTTGCCAGCACCAACAAAAAGGCCCCGCGGATTGCGAGGCCTTTTGCTTCGTCACGCTTGCCCTGCATCGGCAGCCCGGGGCAACGTCACCGACGCGAGCCCAGCGGGTTGCCGAATCGGGTCAGCCGGTTCGCGTGGTGACTACCGGGTATTAGGCAGCCGGGACCACGCTGACGATGTGCTTCTTCGCCGCGCCCTTGACCGCAAAGCGGACATGACCGTCGGTCAGCGCAAACAGCGTATGGTCCTTGCCAATCCCGACGTTGTCGCCAGCATGCATCCGCGTGCCGCGTTGACGCACAATGATGCCACCCGCATTGATTGCCTGGCCGCCGAACACCTTGACGCCGAGGCGCTTGCTTTCAGAATCGCGGCCGTTCCGGGACGAGCCGCCTGCCTTTTTGTGTGCCATCTGTGGACTCCCTGCGCGTTACGCGTTGATCGCGTCGATGCGCAATTCGGTGTAATTCTGGCGATGACCGCCATGCTTCTGGTAGTGCTTCCGGCGACGCATCTTGAAGATCGTCACTTTCGCATGCCGTCCGTGCGATACCACGGTAGCCTTGACGGAAGCCCCACCCACCAGCGGCGTACCGAACTTGATCGATTCGCCCTCGCCGACTGCGAGCACCTGGTCGAGCGTGATTTCAGCGCCAATGTCTGCCGGTATCTGTTCTACTTTCAATTTTTCGCCGGCAGCGACCTTGTACTGCTTGCCACCGGTTTTTATGACCGCGTACATTGTTGAACCTCACTTGAAAAGCGGCCCGGATCCGGACCCCTTCATTTGTTTCGAACACGCGTTTCGCGCGCTTCGTGCATTCCTGCGCACCACGCACAGAAACGCTTGATTATATAGAGGTTTTTTAGGCAAGTCAAAACCTGCTGCGGATCGCAGCGCACACGGGCGGGCGCGCTGTGCAACCGTGATCTATAAGGTGGCGGCAAAGTGCGGTCGACCGCTCCAGTACCTTATAATTCGCCTGTTTTGCTCCGCCCACCCTTTTTCCGGTTTACGTCGTTGACAGCCACCACCACCCCGTCCGCGGCCGCCACGCTTGCGCCGATCGCCGACGACATGCAACAAGTCAATCGCGTGATCCGCACGCGGCTCGCATCGGACGTCGTCCTGATCAACCAGATCGCCGAATACATCATCGGTGCGGGCGGCAAGCGCCTGCGCCCCGCCCTGCTGTTGCTGGTGGCGAACGCACTGGGAGAGCGCAGTGGCCAGCGGCACGAGCTCGCGGCGGTCATCGAGTTCATCCACACGGCGACGCTGCTCCATGACGACGTGGTCGATGAATCACAGTTGCGGCGCGGCAAGCAAACCGCCAATGCGCTGTTCGGCAACGCAGCTAGCGTGCTGGTCGGCGATTTCCTGTATTCGCGTGCGTTCCAGATGATGGTCGCGTGCGACAACCTGCGCGTGATGCAGATCCTGTCGGACGCCACCAACGTGATTGCGGAAGGCGAAGTATTGCAGTTGCTGAATATGCATGATCCGGACGTGGATCAAGCGCGCTACATGCAGGTGATCCGTTACAAGACCGCCAAACTGTTTGAGGCAGCGGCCCAGTTGGGCGCGGTCATCGCCGGCGCGCCACCCGCGCTGGAGGCGGCCGCGGCTGAGTTTGGCCGCACGATCGGCACCGCCTTCCAGATCATGGACGACTGGCTCGATTACACAGGCACGCCCGAGTCAATGGGGAAGAATGCCGGCGACGACCTGCGCGAAGGCAAACCGACGCTACCGCTGATTTACCTGATCGAGCACGGTACCGCCGAGCAGGCGCAGTTGGCCCGAGACGCCATCGAGCACGGCGGCACCGACCGATTCGACACGATTTTCACCGCCATCAACGAGTCGGGTGCGCTCGAGCACACGCTGCGTTGCGCCGAAGCAGAGGCACAGGCTGCGGCACGCGCCATTTTTTCATTTCCAGATTCCCAATTCAAAGAATCGCTGCTAGAATTATGCTCTTATTCAGCGTCACGCCAGTCTTGAAAAAGACGGAAATGCTGAAGTAATCCAACTCGGGGTGTAGCTTAGCCTGGTAGAGCGCTACGTTCGGGACGTAGAGGCCGGAGGTTCGAATCCTCTCACCCCGACCAAAATATCTCCACAAGGATCAACGATTTATCGGTCCTTTTTTCACTCGATGCGCCTATCGAGATAGAGTCAATCCTACATCAGGTTGCCTTAAGGATGTCCCGTCAAGTTGGCGGGACATTTTCTTTTTTACTCTTCACGTCAGCATTCATGGCTGCAAGCTTCATGGCCAGAAACGCTGGATTCGCGGCTAACGTTCTGGGTTGCCGCGATGCGTTCTGGGTTGCCGCGATAACGCGGGAACATCGAGTGAGCAACCACCCTTCGTACTTGCGTGACAAACGCGAAATACCGCCGCCCGATCCCTCGGCTCTCAAGGTGCCTCATAGCCGACGGCTGTGTTGGTACGAGCGCGGGGTTCTCGCGCGAATCGATGCCAACCGGGAACCTCCGCCCCCGGCTGCTCGGCGCCCGCGCGGCTGCCCTACAAAAGCGCAGCACACAGCCTGGCAGCAGCAAGCGCCGGCGCCACTCCCGCACGCGAAGGGGATGCGATGACAATCGGCGTGCAGATCGATCCCCAAGCGTGGCGTGCCGGCGTCGATGCGGACGATGCGGGTCACGCCATGACACCGTGCCCCGCCGGTCTCGGCCCACTCTCCTACTTTTCGGGCTGGATTGAAAGGGATGCCAAGCATCAAGGGAATGCAAACAACCGACCGGGCGCCGGCGCCAGTATGCTGCCCACCGGGCTACAGCACGGACGCCATCGGCGCTCTGATATAGTTGACTTCATCGTCTATTAGCCGGCATCCGGCTTTTTCGCGTGGAAACTCTCCCTCTTTGGGCGCAAATTAGCGCCGTAGTCGTGCTACTGCTCATATCGGGCTTTTTTTCGATCTCGGAAACCGCGATGATGGCGTTGAACCGTCATCGGCTCAAGCACTTGGCGGGCAAGGGCGTGATGGGTGCAAAGACAACGCAGGGCTTGCTCGCGCACACCGACCAGTTGCTGTCCGTGATTCTGATCGGCAACAATCTGATGAACGTCATCATCCCGGTGCTCACGACATCGATCGCGCTGCACACGTTCAGCAACCACAGTGCGGTGCTATCGATCACCACCGGGATCGTCGCATTTCTGATCATCGTGTTCGCCGAGATCACGCCGAAGATCGTCGGCGCGACCTATCCCGAAAAGATCGCGCTGCCGGCCAGTCTCGTTATCAAGCCGCTGATCACCCTCGCCCGCCCGCTGGTCTGGTTCGTCAATACGCTGGCTAACGGTATCTTGTTCGTGCTGCACATCAATACGAAAGGCGCACGGGAGGACCTGCACATGTCCAACGACGAGTTGCGCAGCGTCGTACTGGAATCGAGCAGCTTCATGCCAAGCAAGCACCGCAGCATCCTGCTGAACCTGTTCGACCTGGAGAGTATCTCGGTCGATGACGTCATGATCCCGCGCCGGCGCATCGAGGCGCTGGACTTCGATGCGCCGTTCGACCAGTTGGTCCAGCAGTTGGAAACCTGCTATCACAACAAGTTGGTCGTCTATCAGGGCGACATTGACCGCGTGCTCGGCATGCTTCATGTGCGCAAGACCCTGGCCGCGCTGCACAACCAGGAATTTAAGCGCGAAAAGCTGCGCGAGTTGCTCACACAGCCCTATTTCGTACCCAGCGGCACGCCGGTTTTCCAACAGTTGCAGTACTTCCAGGAGAACCGGCACCGGATGGCGCTGGTCGTCAATGAATATGGCGAAGTCCAAGGACTCGTGACGCCGGAGGACATCATCGAAGAGTTGATCGGCGAGTTCACGACGACATTGCCACGCACGGCAAGCGGCGCGGCAGGCGGCTGGAACACGCAAGGGGAATGCATCGTTGCGGGCAGCATCCCGTTACGGGAGCTGAACCGTCGGCTTGGCCTGCGGTTGCCGCTCGATGGTCCCAAGACGTTGAATGGGCTGATTCTAGAACGACTGGAAGCCATCCCGGAAGGCGACGTGAGCCTAGTGGTCAGCGACACGCGCATGGAGGTCATGCAGATCGACAACCAAGCCATCCGCACGGTGAAACTATTCCGGCCCGCGCGGTTGGACGCCGCGCACGCTGCAGCGGCGCGGCAGCACGCCCGCTAGCCTATCGGCAAAAACGATACGCCGACCCGGCAGTACGCCAACGCGATTCGCCGTTCGGCCGAATGGCGCGGGCGCTACAAGCGCGCGACGATACGCGGGTATCCATCGTATTGCGCTGCCCGCGCATCGCCAGCATGCCCCATCACACGTTGTTTGCGGCCGTGCCGCCATCCACGCCGGCACACGGCGCCGATCTCACCCCTATGCAGCCCTCGGCTGCGCAGGCCGTGCCGTGCGGACCCGATGCGCACGCACCTTCCCGTTCCACGGAGCCGGTACGCTGCGCCGCGGCGCCAATTGCCACCGTGCTGACGCCGCGTATCGCGCAACGTGCCCGCGCCAACGCTCACGCGCGGCCATCAGACGACACTGACGCGCCAGCAGTACGCCTGCTGGACGATCTATTCGCACAAGCCAGTGCGTGTCGCGCCTCGGATATCCATATCGAGCCAGGCCGACACCAATGGCACATTCGGCTGCGGATCGACGGCCGGCTACATCGCCTCGACAATCCGCCCGCGCACCTGCGTGACGCCGTCACCACACGGATCAAAGTGCTGGCGCGGCTGGACATCGCGCAGCGGCGCGCGCCCCAAGACGGCCGGTTGCGCATCGCGGTGTCCGGCGCCGGATTCGATGAATTCCGCGTGTCGACGCTGCCCACGGTATTCGGCGAAAAAGTGGTGCTGCGCCGCCTTGATGCGCTGCCCGATGGGTTGGATCTGACAGGACTGGGCTTTGATGCGACCCAGTTGTGCGCCGTACAGCATGCGTTGCGCGCCCGACAAGGCATGGTGCTGGTCACCGGGCCCACGGGCAGCGGCAAGACGCTGACGCTCTATACCTTCATGCGCGAACTCGATCGCGATGCGTTCAATCTTTGTACGATCGAGGACCCGTCCGAGATCGAGCTTGCCGGCATCAACCAGGTGTCGGTCAACGACCGGGCAGGCCTGGGTTTCGCAGCGGTGCTGCGCGCGTTGCTGCGACAAGACCCGGACGTGATCATGGTCGGCGAGATCCGCGATACGGAAACCGCCTCGGTCGCCATCAACGCCGCACAGACCGGGCATTTGCTGCTTGCTACGCTGCACACCAATGATGCGCCGGCGACGCTCGCGCGACTCACGGACCTGGGCGTGGAACCGTACAACGTGGCGGCAGCGGTCAAGCTGATTACGGCGCAACGGCTGGTGCGGCGGTTATGCAGCGCGTGCCGACTCGCCGATACGCCCGACCCCGTCGCGCTGCGTGCAGCCGGCATGACGGCCGCGCATGTTGACCAAGCGTTGGCGGGCTGTTGGCAATCCTATCGACCGGTTGGCTGCACGGCATGCCGCGGCACCGGCTTTGCGGGTCGCTGCGCCATCCATCAGGTAGTACCCGTGACCGCCGCACTGCAACAGCGCATCGCAGCACGGACGCCGACCCATGCGCTGGCAGACGCGATGCGCGCAGCCGGCCTGCAAACATTGCGGCAATCCGCACTCGCGCGCGTGCGCGATGGAACGACATCGCTGCATGAAGCCCTTGCGGTGACGGACGACGCGTGATGGACTGGCGCGCGATGCAGCCCCCGATTAAAGCCGCTTCGCCCCGTCGGCCGGCGATGTCTCGCTTCCATTGGCGAGGCATCGGCGCCGACGGCCGCCGCCGTCGCGGCACGCTCGTGGCGCTCGACGCGCGTTCGGCACTCGAGCGTATTCGGCGCGACAGGATTGTCGCGGTCGAGCTTATCGAGGTCCGCGCACGGTGGAGCCCACGCGTACGCCACGCCGATCTGACGCGCGCCACGCGACACCTAGCCATGCTGCTGCGCAGTGGACTGTCGCTGCAACCCGCGTTGGCGCTGGTGGCACAGCACGCGGGCATGCCGCTGAAACCCCTATTCGAAACAGTGCTGCGAGACATCACAGAAGGCAGTACGCTGTCCAGGGCGCTGCAACGCCACGACCGTGTGTTTCCGGCCGCGTACTGGCGGCTAGTCGAGCTTGCGGAACACACCGGCTCGCTCGATACGATCCTCGCTCAACTGGCGGACACCCGGGATCGCGTGGCCGCACAACGTGCGCGGCTGCGCAACGCGCTATGGTATCCGACGCTAATCCTCGCGCTGGCACTGGGCCTGTGTGCGCTACTGCTGGCCTGGGTGGTACCGACATTCGAACGGGTGTTCGCCGGATTCGGATCGCAGTTGCCAAGGCCCACGCGGATCGTGGTCGCGCTGTCCCGACAGTTGCTGACGCACGGCCCGGCAATGGTTGCGGCGGGAGGACTCGGAATCGCGTGCGGCATGCTTGCCTGGCAACGCTCGCCACGATTTCGCCTGCACCTGCATGCACTGCTGTTGCGTGCGCCGCTCGTGGGCCCCATCGTACAGCGCGTGGCCATCGCGCGCTGGAGCCATGCGCTGGGCCAGGTTCTCGATGCCGGCATCGCCCTGGCCGACGGGTTCGACGCCGTGGACGGCATCAGCGGCAATGCCGCGATGGACGCGGCAACATGCGACATCGCGGCTCGCGTGCGCGTCGGCGCAAGCCTGGCCGATGCCATGCGTGCCAGCACCTGCTTTCCGCCCGACGTTGTGGCCACGATCGCGCTTGCCGAACAAGCCGGCACGCTCGGCACGACGCTGGCCGATATCGGCGCTTGGAATGACCGGCTCGTGGCGGAACGAATCGGCCTGCTCGCACAACTGGCCGAACCGCTTATCATTGTCGGGCCCGGTGCGCTGATTGCCGCGCTCGTGGTCGCCATGTATTTGCCCATTATCGAGATGGGCAACATCATGTGATTTCAATCAGGTAGCATCGCGTACCGTTCCTCGCTGGCCACCGACATGCATTCGTTTTCTGTCATTGCCCCACACGGCCCCGGCCACTGGATCGCCGGCTTCGCCGACGCCTTCTTGATGCTGCCGGTTGCTTGGCAGTATGCTTTCGCATGCGTGCTCGGATTGGTCATCGGCAGTTTCCTGACCGTCGTCGTACACCGCGTGCCGCAGATGCTTGAACACGCATGGCAGCAAGAACTGGCCGGCTACCTGCCGCAAAATGCCCAGCACGCGTTGAGCGCAGAAAGCGATGGGCACGATGCCGTGCCCAATCCGGCGCCCGAGCAAAGGCCCGCCCCGTTGTCGCAGACCGATTTACCACGTCGCTATAACCTGTGGGTGCCACGCTCGGCGTGTACTGCATGCGGACATACGCTGCGCTTGCACGAGAATATCCCGTTGCTCAGCTTTATCGCATTGCGCGGACGATGCTCGGCATGCAGCACGCGGATCCGTTGGCGCTATCCGTTGATCGAATCTGCCTGTGCACTGTTCGCGGCGCTCTCGCTCGCGGCGTTCGGCCCCACGCCTACGGCGCTTATCGCCTTTGCGTTCTGCGCCGCACTGCTCGCGATGAGCGCCATCGATCTGGAAACCAAGCTGCTGCCCGATTCGCTGACGTTGCCGCTGCTCTGGGCGGGGCTGCTAATCAATCTACATGCCGTATTCGCGCCCCTGGACGCGGCCGTGATCGGTGCGGCGGCCGGGTATTTGTCGCTGTGGGCCGTCTACTGGCTGTTCAAGCTCGTGCGCGGCGCTGAGGGTATCGGCTACGGCGACTTCAAGTTGTTTGCCGCCATTGGCGCCTGGTTCGGCTGGAGCCCACTGTTGCAAGTGATACTGGTTGCCTCGGTGTGTGGCGCGATCGTCGGCCTTGGCGCCACGCTTGCCAAGCGGATGCGCCTGGAGGAGCCGTTGCCGTTCGGTCCGTTTTTGGCGGGGGCAGCGGTGCTCACGCTGTTCGGCGGCACACCGCTCTATCGGCTGCTCGGAGGTTGACGATGTTCAAGGTGGGACTCACGGGCGGGATCGGCAGTGGCAAGACAACGGTCGCCAATGCTTTCGCCGCCTATGGCGTGCCGATCGTGGACACTGATCTGATCGCGCATCGCGTCACCGCGCCAGGCGGCGCGGCGATACCCGGCATCCGGACACAGTTCGGTGCCACCTTCATCACGGCGCAAGGCGCACTGGACCGCGCGCGGATGCGCGAGTTAGTGTTCAGCAACACGCAAGCGAAGCAACAGCTCGAAGCGATCGTGCACCCACTGATCCGCATCGAGACGGAACGCGAAATGCAAGCGGCGAGCGGTCCCTACGTGATCTGTGTCGTGCCGTTGCTGGTTGAGGCAGGCCATTGGCGCGAACGTGTTAATCGCGTGCTGGTGGTGGATTGTGCGGTGCAGACGCAGGTCGAGCGCGTCATGCGGCGCAATGGTTTCACGCGCGAACAGGTGCAAGCCATCATTGCACGTCAGGCCACGCGGCAGACGCGGCTCGCGGCCGCAGACGATATCATCGTCAATGAGGCCGACACCATCGAGCCACTGCTGCCGGAAATCGCATTGCTGCATCAGCGCTATTTGTCATTGGCGCGCGATAGTGCACCATCGTAAATCGGCGTGCACCGGTGGCATGCGACGCAGCACGACTTTCGTGGCGCATTTCGTGGCGATTGCTAGGGGAATTCGCGCGCATTAGAATGGGCGCAAATTGCCGTCCCTGTCCGGCATTTTCAAAGTGAAAGGCACCTACGCTTGATTCTCTACGAGTATCCATTCAATGAGCGCATTCGAACACTGTTGCGCCTCGAAGATCTGTTCGAGCGCTTTACGTTTTTCCTGACTCAAGAAGACCCGAGAGAGCACCACGTCGCACTGACCACGCTGTTCGAGATCGCGGAAGTGACGGGCCGCAGCGACTTGAAGTCGGATCTGATGAAGGAGCTTGAGCGCCAGCGCCAGGCCTTGGCACTGTTTCGCGGCAATCCCGGGATCGAACAAGGCGCGCTCGAGACCGTCCTCGCGGAAATCGAGCAAACGCTGGCCGGCCTTGCGCAGATGCAAGGAAAAACGGGTCAACATCTGGCCGACAATGAATGGCTAGCCAGCATCCGCAGTCGGGCCATCATTCCCGGCGGAACTTGCCGCTTCGATCTGCCGTCGTATTACGCATGGCAGCACAGCGCTGCGGAGCAGCGCCGCGCGGATATCATGAAATGGGCAATGCCGTTGTTGCCGCTACGCGACGCGACAGTGATCGTACTGCGGCTTGCCCGCGAATCGGGGCAAGCTGCGAAGGTCATGGCGATGCAGGGCAGCTATCAGCAAATGTTGTCAGGGCGAACCTATCAATTGATGCAAGTGCGTGTGGCGTCGGACCTGCGGGTCATTCCCGAGGCCAGCGCCAACAAATACATGCTGTGGGTGCGCTTCACTGCGCAGGACGGCGACATGCGACCGCGCGCTGTCGATGTCGATGTGCCATTCCAACTGACGCTGTGCAACCTGTAATCCGAATAATCCAACCCTTGCCGATATGACGACCGTCGTCAACTGCCCGACTTGCGGCAAAAAGGTCGAATGGAAGCCGGAAAGCCGGTTCCGTCCTTTTTGTTCCATGCGCTGCAAACAAATCGATCTCGGCGCGTGGGCAACCGGGAAATACACGATCGGCGGCGATGAGCGCCCGGCCGATAAGCCGCATGGCGACCCGCAGAAGCCGGGCGGGCTGAACTGAGGCTTAACCCCGTTCAGCGTCGAGCCAGTCGATCACCGGCAACGCCGCCGGCAGCAGCGGCGCAACCTGGACCGGGGGCGCCTGCCAGACAAACGCCTGCCCTTCTCGACCGCTCGGCTCACCGCTCCACCGAGTCACCTTGCAGAAGAACAACCGCACGTAAGCGTGCGGGTAGTCATGTTCGAGGATCCGCCAGCGCACGCAGTCGGCAATCGTCACGCCGAGTTCCTCATGCAACTCGCGCGCCAATGCGTCCTCGACGCTTTCGCCCGGCTCCAGCTTGCCGCCCGGAAATTCCCAGTAGCCCTCGTATGGCTTGCCGGCGGGCCGCTGCGCGAGCAGGAAACGCCCATCCTCGTGCAGCATCACGCCGACGGCCACTTCGGTGATCCGGCGCCCATCAGCAGTATGCGTAGCGGCGTGCGCCTGCGGCACATCGTGCGGTGCGACCGTATCCGGCGTCATAGTCGGGCGCTCCGAGGTCATTGGGCTTGCTGCCGCCGGCCGGACCAGTCCCGAGCAAACTGCCACGCCACCCGACCCGAACGCGAGCCGCGCTCCAGCGCCCAGACCAGCGCGTCGCCCCGCGCGGCATCGATCTGCGCATCACTGCACGCAAAATGCCTGAGCCAATGCGCGACGATCGCCAGATAGTCGTCCTGCTTAAACGGATAGAAGCTGACCCACAGCCCGAAGCGCTCGGACAGCGAAATCTTCTCCTCGACCACTTCGCCCGGATGGATCTCGCCATCCGTCGTGTGTCGATAGGTCTCGTTGTCGCGCATGTACTCGGGCAGCAAATGACGACGGTTCGACGTCGCGTAGATCAGCACGTTATCGGACTGGGCCGCAATCGAGCCGTCCAAGGCCACCTTCAACGCCTTGTAGCCGGACTCGCCTTCCTCGAACGACAGGTCATCGCAAAACACGACGAACCGCTCCGGGCGCGAGGCAATCTGCTCGACGATGTCGCCCAGATCGTGCAGATCGTCCTTGTCGACTTCGATCAGGCGCAGGCCTTCGGGCGCGAACCGGTTCAAGCAGGCTTTGATCAGCGACGACTTGCCGGTGCCGCGCGCGCCCGTCAGCAGCACGTTGTTCGCCGGCAGGCGCCGCACGAACTGACGGGTGTTCTGCTCGATCAGCGCCTTTTGCCGGTCAATGTTTTGCAAGTCGGACAACTGGATCGTCGGCGGATGGGCAACCGGCTGCAAAAAACCCCGCCCCTGCCGCGAGCGCCAGCGGAACGCAATGGCCGCGTCCCAGTCGGTAGCCGGCGTGGCCGGCGGCAACACGGCCTCCAGGCGCTCGAGCAGCGCCTCAGCGCGCGTCAAAAATTGTTCAAGCTTGTCCATCGCAATCGATCTCCAGCGGTACGGTCATGTCCCTCAGTGGGGGTCAAGAGCGGTAATCGGCATTGATGGACACGTAGTCGTGCGACAGGTCGCAGGTCCAGAGGGTCGCCTGAGCATCGCCGCGCGCCAAGCACACGCGAATCGTGATTTCGCTTTGCTTCATCACGCGCTGGCCGTCCTCCTCGCGATAGTCGGGATGGCGGCCGCCGGCCTTGGCCACCAGCACGTCGTCCAGGTACAGCTCAATGCGGCTCACATCCAGGTCAGCAATGCCGGCGTAGCCGATCGCCGCCAGAAGCCGGCCCAAGTTGGGGTCGCACGCATAGAAAGCGGTCTTGACCAGCGGCGAGTGGCCGATCGCATAGGCCACTTGCCTGCACTCGTCGACACTGCGGCCCGCCTCGACGCGCACCGTCATGAATTTCGTCGCCCCTTCGCCGTCGCGCACGATTAATTGCGCAAGGGTCTGCGCGAGCTGCGTCAGCGCGTCGCGCAACGCGCAGTATGCAGCACTTTGCGTGGACGTGATCACCGGCAGCGTCGAGCGGGCGGACGCCACGACGATGAACGAGTCATTCGTCGACGTATCGCCATCAACGGTAATGCAGTTGAACGATTGGTCGGCCACGTCCTTGACCAGTGTGTCCAGCACGGGCTGGGTAATCGCTGCGTCGGTCGCGACGAACCCTAGCATCGTGGCCATGTTCGGCTTGATCATTCCGGCGCCCTTGCTAATCCCGGTCAGCGTGACCGTATGGCCGTCGATGTCGAGTTGCCGTGAGGCGACCTTGGGCAGCGTATCGGTCGTCATGATCGCCTGCGCGGCTTCGTACCAGTGCGCCGGCGCGAGTTGCGCAACGGCTTGCGGCAATCCTGCCTTGAGCCGCTCGATCGGTAGCGGCTCAAGGATCACGCCAGTGGAGAACGGCAGCACCTGCTGCGCGTCGATGCGCAGCAGCCGCGCCAATTCCGCACAACTGTCGCGGGCATGCGCCAAACCCGGCTCACCGGTCCCGGCGTTCGCATTGCCGGTATTGACGAGCAGTGCCCGAATCGGCGCGGCGCCGCCACGCGCCAACGCGAGATGTTCACGACACACGGTGACCGGCGCAGCGCAAAAGCGGTTCGTGGTGAACACGCCGGATACCGTGGCGCCATCATCGACGGCGATCACCAGTACATCCTTGCGATTCGGTTTGCGCAGATTGGCTTCGGCCCAGCCAAGCGTGACGCCGGGCACGGGATGAAGCGACGCGGGATCGATCGAGGGAAAATTGACGGCCATGATTGCAAGCGCTGGTCAGAGAAAAAGCCGCCCGCGGGCGCGGCGGGCAGCATCGGACAGGAACGGGACCACCCCGCCCGCGGAGCACATCACGCGAGCCGACCGTGGCACTGCTTGTACTTCTTGCCACTGCCGCACGGACACGGATCGTTGCGGCCGACCTTTGGATACGGATTGTCGCGCGCGGCCAACGACGACTGGCCGGCGGCGAAGTCCAGTGACAATCCGGGGGTCGCATGGGGCCCGGGCACCATCGGTGACACGCGTGGCAGCGCATCGGCGAGCGCGGCCTCAGCACCGGTGGCCTGGGCAAAGTCGGCGTGTCGGAACTCAACGTTCGCCAAATGGCCCGCCTGCTCTTCATATTGTTCGGCCGCCGCTTCGAGTTGCTCCGGTGTCTGAATCTGCACGTTCATCACAATGCGCGTGACCTCGTGCTTGACTGCGTCCAGCATTGCGGCAAACAGCTCGAATGCCTCGCGCTTGTATTCCTGCTTCGGATTCTTCTGCGCATAGCCGCGCAGGTGAATGCCCTGGCGCAGATGCTCGAGCGCGGCCAGGTGCTCGCGCCAACGCGAGTCCAGCGTCTGCAGCATCGCCGAGCGCTCGAAGCCGCTGAACGCGTCGCGGCCGACCTGCGCGACCTTCGCCTCGTACGCTTCGTCACTCGCCGCGATCACCGCGTCGAGTACCTCGTCGGCCTCGATTGTGTCCGCCTCGTTCACCATCTCCTGCAACGCGAGATCGAGCTGCCACTCGTTGCGCAACGCCTCCTCGAGCGCCGGCACATCCCACTGCTCCTCGATGCTACCCGCCGGCACATAGGTGCGCACCACCTCAGTCAGCACACCATGCCGCATCGCGCCAATCGTCTCGTGGATGTCCTGCGCCTCCAACAACTCGTTGCGCTGCTGGTAGATCACCTTGCGCTGGTCATTGGAGACGTCGTCATACTCGAGCAATTGCTTGCGGATATCGAAGTTACGGGCCTCGACCTTGCGTTGCGCCGATTCGATCGACCGCGTCACGATGCCAGCCTCAATCGCCTCACCTTCCGGCATCTTCAGCCGGTCCATGATCGCGCGCACACGGTCACCGGCGAAGATGCGCAGCAACGGGTCCTCGAGCGACAGGTAGAAGCGCGATGAACCGGGATCGCCCTGGCGACCCGCCCGTCCGCGCAACTGGTTGTCGATCCGGCGGGACTCGTGCCGCTCGGTGCCGATGATGTGCAGCCCACCGGCCGCCTTGACCTGCTCGTGCAGCGTTTGCCATTCGTCGTGGATCTGCTGGATCCGACGGCGCTTCTCGTCGTCGCTGATCGACGCATCGGCTTCGATCAGCGACGCCTGCTTGTCCGGATTGCCGCCGAGCACGATGTCGGTGCCGCGGCCCGCCATGTTGGTCGCGATCGTAATGCGCTTCGGACGGCCAGCCTCGGCGACGATCGCCGCCTCACGCGCGTGCTGCTTCGCGTTGAGCACCTCGTGTGGCAACCCGGCCTGCTTGAGCAGGTGCGACAGCAGCTCGGAATTCTCGATCGACGTGGTGCCAACCAGCACCGGCTGTGCGCGCTCGTAGCAGTCGCGGATATCGCGGATCACCGCGTCATAGCGCTCCTTCGCGGTCTTGTAAATCTGGTCCTGGCGATCCGCGCGCTTGGACGGCCGGTTGGTCGGGACCACGACCGTCTCGAGTCCATAGATCTCGTTAAACTCGTACGCCTCGGTGTCTGCCGTACCGGTCATGCCGGCCAGCTTGGCGTACATCCGGAAGTAATTCTGGAACGTGATCGACGCCAGCGTCTGATTTTCCGCCTGGATCTTCACATGCTCCTTCGCCTCGACAGCCTGGTGCAGGCCGTCCGACCAGCGCCGGCCCGGCATCAAACGTCCGGTGAACTCATCGACGATGATCACCTCGCCGTTCTGCACGACATAGTGCTGATCGCGGAAGAACAGCGTATGCGCGCGCAGCGCCGCATACACGTGATGCATCAGCGTGATGTTCTGCGGTGCATAAAGACTTTCGCCATCGCCAATGAGGCCCCATTCGGCCAACAGCCGCTCGGCCTTCTCGTGACCCGATTCAGTCAGGAATACCGAGCGCGCCTTCTCGTCCAGCGTGTAGTCACCCGGCTTTTCGACGCCGCTACCATCGGCCTTTTCCTCGCCAATTTGGCGCTCCAGCAATGGCGGCAACGCATTCATCCGCACATACAGCTCGGTGTGATCCTCGGCCTGCCCCGAAATAATCAGCGGCGTGCGCGCCTCGTCGATCAGAATCGAGTCGACCTCATCGACAATCGCGAAATTCAGCCCGCGCTGTACACGCGCATCGGTCTCGTAGACCATGTTGTCGCGCAGGTAGTCGAAGCCGAATTCGTTGTTCGTGCCATACGTGATGTCCGACGCGTAAGCTTGCTGCTTCTGGCCGTGCTCCATCTGCGACAGGTTGATGCCGACGGACAAGCCGAGGAAGTTGTAAAGCCGGCCCATCCATTCCGCATCGCGCTGCGCGAGATAGTCGTTGACCGTCACCACATGCACGCCGCGCCCAGACAGCGCGTTCAGGTACGCCGCCAGCGTGGCCACCAGCGTCTTGCCCTCGCCGGTGCGCATTTCGGCGATTTTGCCGTAGTGCAGCGCCATGCCACCGATCAGCTGTACGTCGAAGTGTCGCATCTTCAGCACGCGGCGGCTCGCTTCCCGACACACCGCGAATGCCTCCGGCAGCAGCTTGTCGAGCGACTCCCCAGCCGCCACGCGCTGCCTGAACTCGTCGGTTTTCGCGCGCAATTGCTCGTCCGTCAGCTTTTCGATCTGCGCCTCCAGCGCATTGATCGTCGTGACAGTCTTTTGATACTGTTTGATCAGCCGCTGGTTGCGACTGCCAAAAATCTTTTGCAGAAAACCGGTGGTCATCGGATCGGGATCTCGAGTCGGCACGCGACGCTGGATCGGCGCGACTCTCGCACGACCCGTTGGCGAACGGCGGTTCGACGGCTGTGTCCAGTTGGATTCAAAGGCGCGATTTTATCACGCCGACTGTGTACTGCCCGCGTCAGGGAGCGCTCGCGCGCGGTTGTCAACCCGTGCGGCCGATCAGCGGCGCGATATCGTCGAAGCCGGTCACCAGCGGCTACAATGGCGTAGATACGTCGACTCCCCGACGACCGCGAGCCGCAAGTCCCCTGCACGAGTGCCATGAGCCGCTATTCGCCCTATCCGTTGCCGCGCAAGCCGTTCACGCCCCGGCCACTCACCGAGTTGATGTCGTCCAGCGCCGAGTTGGCCGCGCTGCAAGCCGGCGTGCGACAGGTAGCGGCGCTGGAAGCGGCGCTGCAAGCCGTGCTGCCCGGTTATCTGGCCAGCCATGTGCATGCCGGTCCGATCAAGGATCAGGCATTGACCCTTTTTGCAGCCCACAATGCGTTGGCCGCTCGGTTACGCCATCTGGAGCCCACCGTGCTGACCGAGTTGCAGCAGCGCGGTTTCGCACTGCGCGCGATCAAGATCCGCGTGCGCCCGCAAGCGCCGGCCGCTGCTGCGCAGATCAAGCAAGCCCGGGTTTCAGTAGCCGGCGCTGATTGTCTTCGCGAGTTGGCCGACGCATTGGAGCCTTCGCCGCTGCAGCAAGCCGTCGCCCGCATGGCGCAGCGGCATACAGGCCGCCGCCGCGCTTAGCGCAACTTCATGCGTACACCGCCTGCGGATCGTAGGCAAAGCCCCGCGGCGCCGCTTTCTGGTCGGCAAACGTGACGATCTCGTACGCGTCCTCGTGGGCGAGCAATTCGCGCAGTAGCGCATTGTTCAAGCCATGACCGGACTTGTATGCGGTATACGATGCCAGCAATGGATAGCCGACCACGTACAGATCGCCGATTGCGTCTAGCATCTTATGTTTCACGAACTCGTCGCCATAGCGCAGGCCGTCGTTATTCAACACGCGGTACTCGTCTAGCACGATTGCGTTGTCCATGCTGCCGCCTCGAGCCAGACCCAACTCGCGCATCATTTCGACTTCGTGCGCGAAGCCGAATGTGCGAGCCCGCGCGATCTCGCGCACATAAGACGTGTCGGCAAAATCGACCTCCAGTTCCTGGCCGGTCTTGTCCACCGCCGGGTGACGGAAGTCGATCGTAAACTTCAGCTTGAAACCGAAGTATGGCTCCAGCCGGGCGAACTTGTCCGCATCACGCACTTCGACCGGCCGCGTGACCTTGATGAACTGCTTGGCGGCAGCCTGCTCGTCGATCCCGGCCGACTGGATCAAGAACACGAACGACGCCGCGCTGCCATCCATGATCGGGATTTCCTCAGCCGTCACGTCGACATACAGATTATCAATCCCGAGCCCCGCGCAGGCCGACATCAAGTGCTCGACGGTCGATACCCTCGCGCCGTCCTTTTCCAGCACCGACGCAAGGCGCGTATCGCCAATCGACATCGCGCTGGCCGGAATATCAACCGGTACGGCCAAGTCGGTGCGACAAAACACAATTCCGGTATTGGCAGCAGCCGGACGCAGCGTCAACTCGACCTTGCGCCCGGAGTGCAGGCCGATGCCAACCGTCTTCACGATCGATTTGATGGTCCGCTGCTTCAACATCGTCTTGACTCTTAATAGGTTATTCTAATCGCAGGTTTTAAACCCATAGCTATTAGTATACTCGACTTGCGAAACGCCCGCTTTTATCAACCTGTATGAAACTGTTTCCCGTTGTTACGGTTTCCGCATTGAGCGGAGGATAAAGCGGCCCGATACCTGGAAGGAGGCGGTTCCCAGGCACCGGGCCGTGTGACAGCAGTGCGAAAAACACTCGCGCGCGCGTTGCCAGCACGCAACAGCGGTCGCTATCGCGCCTCAGCTGCACCGTCGGTGAACCACACGCCCTGCCCGGGGCGTGCTATCACTGCTGCACTTGCACCTCTTTGTCGGCCAAGCGCCGACAGTCGCGATCAGCGTCCGTCATGCCACCAGAGCGCAACGCCGCATCCGCTGTTTCTTCAGCGGGCAGCAAGCGGGGCCGGGCATCTGGCGGGATGCCAACCTTGCGCGTCCAGCCAGCGCGGTCCGCGTCGCTGCGACGCCCGCGTCGGACGCTCGGATCAATCAGCTTGCTTGCGCAGGAATGCCGGGATGTCGTACGTGTCCACACCCTTTTCTTGCAAAGCCTGCACGTGCGATGCGGCGGTTTCCCGCGAGCTGCGCCACACCGCCGGCGTATCCAGCGCGCCATAATCGGTCGCGCCCGGCGCGGCGGCATAGCTAACCGGCTGCGCAGCGATCGGATGATTATCCGTGCCGGTGCGCAGCAGCGTCATCGGCGCCGCCTGCTGCTTCTTGACGGCGCGACCAAGACCCGTCGCCACTACGGTGACCCGCATCGCATCGCCCATCGCGTCGTCATACACCGCGCCGAAAATCACCGTCGCATCGTCGGCCGCGTAGCTCTTGATCGTGTTCATCACCTCGCGGGTTTCCGACAGGCGCAGCGAGCGGCTCGACGTGATGTTGACCAGCACGCCTCGCGCGCCGGACAGGTCCACGCCCTCGAGCAGCGGGCTGGCCACGGCTTGTTCGGCCGCCAGCCGCGCGCGATCGACGCCGGCCACCGTCGCGGTGCCCATCATCGCCTTGCCCTGCTCGCCCATCACGGTCTTGACGTCCTCGAAGTCTACGTTCACGAGGCCATCGACGTTGATGATCTCGGCAATGCCGGCCACCGCGTTATGCAACACGTCGTCCGCGCACTGGAAGCACTTATCCATCTCAGCGTCGTCGCCCATCACGTCGAACAGCTTGTCATTGAGCACGACGATCAGCGAGTCAACATGCGATTCAAGCTCCTGCGAGCCCGCTTCGGCCACCCGCATGCGCTTGCCGCCCTCAAACTCAAACGGCTTGCTCACGACACCTACCGTCAGGATGCCCATCTCCTTGGCAATTTGCGCGACCACAGGCGCGGCACCGGTACCGGTGCCGCCGCCCATGCCCGCCGTGATGAACACCATGTGCGCGCCGCGCAGCGCATCGGCAATCCGCTCGCGAGCCTCCTCAGCGGCGGCGTGCCCCATGTCGGGTTTCGCCCCGGCGCCAAGACCGGTTTTACCCAGTTGGATTACGGACGGTGCCTTGGAGCGGTTCAGCGCTTGAGCATCGGTATTCATTACGATGAAATCGACGCCCTGCACGCCACGGTTGATCATGTGCTGGACGGCATTGCCGCCAGCGCCACCGATCCCGACGACCTTGATGATCGTGCCGTTGGTTTCGGTTTCCAGCATTTCGAATTCCATTAGTGCCTCCGTCAAGTATTAAGCGACTTCGCTCGGCGTTACGCAGTGGCGAAATCGGGCAATTCCGTCACCGTGCACTGGCCGCCGCCGCCAGCGCGTTGCGAAACGACTTCAAAAATTACCTAGGAACCATTCCTTCATTCGGGACCACACCTGCGTGGCAGAACCGGACTGTGTGGCGACCTTGCGCCCACGCATGCGCTGTGAACGTCCCTCCACCAGCAGTCCCATCGCGGTCGAATACCGCGGGTTGCGCACCACGTCCGCCAGGCCGCCGGCATATTCCGGCACGCCGATGCGCACCGGTTTGAGAAAGATGTCCTCGCCCAGTTCAACCATGCCGGCCATCATCGCCGCGCCACCGGTCAACACCACGCCGGAACTCAGCAACTCCTCGTAGCCGGACTCGCGCACGACTTGCTGGACAAGCGAAAACAGCTCCTCCACGCGCGGCTCAATCACCGCCGCCAGTGCCTGGCGAGACAGCACCCGCGGGCCGCGCTCACCCAGCCCCGGGACCTCGATCATCTCGTCCGGATCGGCCAGTGCCTGCTTGGCGATCCCGTAGGTTACCTTGATATCCTCCGCGTCCGGCGTCGGCGTGCGCAGCGCCATCGCGATGTCGCTGGTGACTTGATCGCCCGCAATCGGGATCACGGCGGTATGGCGGATCGCACCCTCGCTGAAAATCGCGATGTCGGTGGTCCCGCCGCCGATGTCAACCAGCACGACACCAAGCTCCTTCTCGTCCTCGGTCAGCACGGCCAGGCTCGACGCGAGCGGCTGCAGGATCAAATCGTTGACCTCCAGTCCGCAGCGACGCACACATTTGACGATGTTCTGCGCGGCCGAGACAGCGCCCGTCACGATGTGCACCTTCACCTCCAGCCGGATGCCGCTCATGCCAATCGGCTCGCGCACGTCTTCTTGGCCGTCAATGATGAATTCCTGCGTCAGGATGTGCAGCACCTGCTGGTCAGTCGGAATATTGATCGCCTTCGCGGTCTCAATCACGCGCGCGACGTCCGCCTGCGTGACCTCCTTGTCCTTGATCGCCACCATGCCGCTTGAATTGAAGCTACGAATGTGGCTGCCGGCGATGCCGGTGAACACGTTGGTAATCTTACAGTCGGCCATCAGTTCGGCCTCCTCCAGCGCGCGCTGGATCGACTGAACCGTCGCCTCGATATTGACGACCACGCCCTTTTTCAGACCCTTCGAGTCGCTTTGCCCAAGCCCAATCACTTCATAGCGGCCCTCGCCCTTCAACTCGGCGACAACGGCCACCACCTTCGACGTCCCGATGTCGAGGGCAACCAGCAGGTCCTTGTAGTCTTTGCTCATAGCGTGCTCAATTGCGAGTGTTGTCCGTTCATTGCGTCATGGACGCAGCTTTTTCGCCTTCGGCTCGTCAGGAATGAAGCGCATCCCTGCAGCACGGATCGCGAACCCGTTCGGGTAGCGCAAATCCACATATTCAATGTCGTTGCCCCAGCGCTGCGTGACCATCGGCCAGGCAACCACGAGCCGACGCGCACGGCTGGCCAGCGTATCCTTGTTGCGCTCGCGCCCCAGCTCCACCCGCATGCCATTGGTCAGCTTGATGGTCCAGGCGTAGCGCGGCGACAACGTGACCTCCTCCGGCTTCGCACCCAACGGCTCGAACCAGTTCTGGAAATCGTGGTATCGGGCCACGACGTCGCGCTCTGAGCCCATTGGGCCGGCAAACACCGGCAACTCGGCATCGGCCTCGGCCTGGTTGGCCGTGAAGACCTCGCCATCGACGCTGACGAACTGGTCGCTGCCCCACGTACCCAGGGGCTTGTACTCCTCGAGCGTGACCGCCAGCGCATTTGGCCACACGCGACGCACGCTTGCGTGTCGCACCCATGGGATCTGCTCGAACGCAGCACGCGCGCCGTCCAGATTCACCGTGAAGAAATTGCCGTGTAGCTTGTCCAGCACGTTCGCGCGCACTGCCGGCCGATTGATGTGCTCGGTATCGCCATCGATCAGCAGCGTGCGCAGCGCGAAGGCCGGCCGCTGCAGCAGCCACAGGCCGGCACCGGCGAGCACGATTGCCAGCAGTGCGGCATGCAGCGCGCTGGTAATCATGTTGAGCTGGCGCGGATTGTTCCACATGTCGGTAGCCGGGCGTCAATCCTTCAGCGTGAGCGCAAGCACGTTCACGAGCAGTTCGCTATACGAGATGCCGACCGCACGCGCCGCCTTCGGTGGCAATGAGTGATCGGTCATACCGGGCGAGGTGTTGACCTCCAGGAAATAGGGGTTGCCATCGCTGTCGAGCATGAAGTCAGCACGTCCCCAGGCGGTGCATGCGAGGACCTCGAACGCGCGGCGCGCGAGCGCCGTTAGTCGCTGCTCGTCGGCATCGCTCAAGCCGCACGGAATCAGGTACTGGGTATCGTCAGCGACGTATTTCGCATGGTAATCGTAGAACTCACCAGCCGGCACGATCCGGATCAGCGGCAACGGCAACGAGCCGGCGATGCACGCGGTGTATTCTCCCCCACCGTCGATGCTCTTCTCCACCAGCACGACCGGATCATGCCGCGCGGCCTGCGCCAGTGCATGCGGCAAATTGTCGGCCGCCTTGACCTTGAACACCGCGACGCTTGAGCCTTCGGTCGCCGGCTTGACGAACAGCGGCAACCCGAGTTTCGCCACGATCTGCTGCGCCCGCATGTCGTAGTCCTCGCCACGCAGTACCGTGTCGAACGGCGGCGTCGGGATCCCGAGCTGCTGCCAAATCAGTTTTGTGCGGAACTTGTCCATGCCCAGTGCCGAGCCGAGTACGCCCGGGCCGGTGTAGCGGATCCCGTAGAAGTCGAGTGCGCCCTGGATCTGGCCGTTTTCGCCATATCCGCCGTGCAACGCAATGAACGCGCGCGCGAACCCTTCGTCCTTAAGCGCCGACAAGGGCCGCTCCTTCGGATCGAACAAGTACGCGTCCACGCCGGCGTCGCGCAGTCCCTGGCACACCAGCCGACCGGACACGAGCGACACGTCGCGCTCGGACGACTCACCGCCATAGAGCACCGCCACTTTACCGAATGCCTTTGGATCAATCGCGCGCATCTTCATGCCCTTTGCTCCTGCGTGAGCCGCGCCGGCACGCCGCCGATCGAGCCCGCCCCCATCGTCATCACGACGTCGCCGTCGGCGACCATCGCCGCCAGCGCGTCCGGAATCTCGTCGAGGGTGTCGACAAACACCGGTTCAACCCTGCCAGCCACGCGGATGGCCCGCGCCAGCGCGCGACCGTCCGCGGCCACGATCGGTGCCTCGCCGGCCGCGTAGACCTCGGTCAGCACCAGCGCGTCCACCGTCGAGAGCACCTTGACAAAGTCCTCGAAACAATCGCGCGTGCGCGTGTAGCGGTGCGGCTGGAACACGAGAACCAACCGCCGGTCCGGAAATGCGCCGCGCGCCGCGGCGATCGTCGCGGCCATCTCGACCGGATGGTGGCCATAGTCGTCGATCAACAAGTACGCACCGCCGCGCGTGAGCGGCACTTCGCCATAACGCTGGAAACGCCGGCCCACGCCGTTGAATTCAGCGAGCGCCGACTGGATATCGGCATCGGCCACCTCCAGCTCAGTGGCGATTGCAATGGCCGCAAGCGCGTTCTGCACGTTGTGCGTGCCGGGCAAGTTCAGCACGATGTCCAGCGGCGCCGCGTCGGCGCGATGGACGGTGAAATGCATCCGTCCGTCCCTGGCGCACACATGGGTGGCACGCACATCCGCCTCCTGCGCGAACCCATAGCGGATGATCGGCTTGGACACGAACGGCAGAATCTCGCGCACGTTCGGGTCGTCCACGCACAGCACCGCGATGCCGTAGAACGGCAACCGATGCGTGAACTCGATAAACGCCTGCTTGAGCCGGGCGAAGTCATGGCCATACGTATCCATGTGGTCGGCATCGATGTTCGTGATGACTTCGATCACCGGGAACAGGTTGAGGAACGATGCATCCGACTCGTCGGCCTCGGCCACGATGAAATCGCCCGTGCCAAGCCGTGCGTTTGCGCCCGCGCTGATGAGCCGCCCGCCGATCACAAAGGTCGGATCCAGCCCGCCGGCCGCCAGCACGCTGGCCACGAGACTGGTCGTCGTGGTCTTGCCGTGCGTGCCGGCAATCGCGATGCCTTGCTTGAGTCGCATCAACTCCGCGAGCATGAGGGCGCGCGGCACGATCGGAATATGTCTGCGGCGTGCCTCAAGCACCTCGGGGTTGTCGGCGTGCACCGCCGTGGAGATGACGACCGCATCCGCGCCGTCGATATGCCGCGCGTCGTGACCGAACATGATGTGGGCGCCGAGCCCGCTCAACCGGTCGGTGACAACCGAGCGGCTCAGATCCGAGCCGCTGACCTGGTAGCCCAGGTTGACGAGCACTTCGGCGATACCGCTCATCCCGGCACCGCCGATCCCGACAAAGTGAATATGCTTAACGATGTGTTTCATTGCTTTCCTTGCGCACCGTGCCGCGACGCGTGCGATGCGTCTGCCACATCGCGCGTGACGAGCGACGCGCACACTTGTGCGACGCGCTCGGCGGCATCGGGCTTAGCCAGTTCGCGCGCGCGGGCCGCAACGCATGCGAGCGACGCGCGCGTCTGACCGCCAATCCAGTCCGCGAGTTTCTTCGCGGACAATTCATTTTGTTGCATGACGCTCGCCGCGTGATGCGCGACGAGAAATGCCGCGTTGCTCGTCTGATGGTCGTCGACGGCAAACGGGAACGGCACGAACAGCGCCGCCACGCCCACAGCGGCGATTTCCGAGACCGTCATCGCCCCGGAGCGACAAATCACGAGGTCGGCCTCGGCATAGGCGCGCGCCATGTCGTCGATAAACGGAACCAGCTCGATGCCGTCGCCCTGCACCAGTCCCGCGTCCGCGTAATGCGCACGCAACGCTTCGATATGCTTGGCACCGGCCTGGTGCACCACGTGTGGACGCTGCGCCGGATCGAGTAACGCCAACGCGCACGGCACCGTTTTGTTGAGCGCCGCGGCGCCGAGGCTGCCGCCGACCACCAGCACGCGCAACGGGCCAGTGCGCGCCGCGTAGCGCACCTCGGGCGGGGCCACGGCGGCCAGTTCCGCGCGGATCGGGTTACCAGTCCAGTGCGCGCCAGGCAGCGCGTCGGGAAAGGCGACCAGCACGCGGCGCGCGAGCCTGGACAACAGCTTGTTGGCCAGGCCCGCAATCGAATTTTGCTCGTGTAGCACCAATGGAATGCGCGCAAGCACGGCCATCACGCCAGCCGGAAACGTGATGTAGCCGCCCATGCCGAGCACGACGTCGGGCTGCACGCGGCCGAGCACCGCGCGACTTTGCAGGCACGCGCGCAGCAGGTTCAGCGGCAAGCGCAGCTTCGTGGCAATGCCCTTGCCACGCACGCCGCCAAAGCGCACGAACTCGACCGCAATGCCGTACTTGGGCACCAATGTCGCTTCCATTGCGTTCGGATTGCCAAGCCATACGACCCGCCAGCCCTGTGCCTGCATCCGCTGCGCGACCGCCAGCCCGGGAAACACATGGCCGCCGGTGCCACCCGCCATCACAAGCAGCGTGCGTGCGCTCATACCTTGCCTCCGCGCATCAGCACCCGGTTCTCGTAATCGACGCGCATCAGCAGCGACAGCGCCACGCAGTTGAGCAAGATCCCAGAGCCGCCATAGCTGACTAGCGGCAGCGTCAACCCCTTGGTCGGCAGCAGGCCGAGGTTCACCCCCATGTTGATGAACGTCTGCGCGCCGACCCATAGGCCGATGCCTTTCGCGACCAATCCGGCGAACGTGCGATCCAATGCGAGCGCCTGGCGGCCGATTTCGAACGCGCGCCGCACGATCCAATAAAACAGCAAAATCACGAAGACCACGCCGACAAAGCCAAGCTCTTCCCCGATCACCGCAAGAATGAAGTCGGTGTGCGCCTCAGGTAAATAGTTGAGCTTCTCGACGCTGCCGCCCAGGCCGACTCCGAACCACTCGCCGCGTCCGAATGCGATCAGCGAATGGGTGAGCTGGTACGCCTTGCCTTGCGCATAGCGGTCGTCCCACGGATTCAGGTACGCAAAGATGCGCTCGCGACGCCACGGCGAGGCCCAGACCAGCATGGCGAACGTGCCAATGGCGGTCAGCGCCAGGCCGCCGAACAGCCGCCCGCTCACACCGCCCAAGAACAACACGCCCATCGCGATCGCCGCGATCACCATGAACGCGCCCATGTCCGGCTCCAGCAGCAGCAGCGCGCCGACTACGCCGACTGCGAGCGCCATCGGCAGGAAGCCCTTTGTGAACTGGTGCATGTACTCCTGTTTGCGGACCGTATAGTTGGCCGCGTAGATCGTCACCGCTAACTTCATAATTTCCGACGGCTGCATATTCGTGATACCCAGTGGGATCCACCGGCGCGCGCCGTTCACGCCCTTGCCCAGGTGAGGTATCAGCACGATCACCAGCAACAGCAACGCGACAAGAAAGAAACGCGGCGCGTACTTGTCCCAAGTCTTGACCGGAATACGAAACGCCACCAGCGCGCAGAGCACACCGGTCACGAGCGACACAACGTGCCGCACGAGGAAATGGTATGGCGTATAGGCCGAGTACTTGGGCGAGTCGGGCAGCGCGATCGACGCTGAATACACCATCACGAGTCCGAGCGACAACAGCGCGATCGTCACCCAGAGCAGCGAGTGGTCATAGTCACGCATGCGTGAGCGCAACGGGCGAATGCCGCTGACCGCACTCGCCAGCCCCACGCCGCGTGCCGGGGTGGCGGCGCCGACTCCGTCGCTAGGCACTGCGTAGCGGCACCCAGCGAGCCTTGCTGCGATCCGCTGCGCCCGGCTCATAGCACCCCTCCCTTATCGGCAGCGATGTCCTCGATCTCGCTGCGGAACACCTGCGCGCGCTGCGCATATCCGGAAAACATGTCCAGGCTTGCGCACGCGGGAGACAGCAGCACCGCATCCCCGGGCTGGGCGACGGCTGCCGCGGCACGCGTCGCCGCCTGCAGGCTCGGATGCAGAGCCAATTCGACGCCGGTATCGGCCAGTGCTGCGCGCAGCGCCGGCGCATCGCGGCCGATCAGCATCACAGCCCGGCACCAGCGCGCCACTGGCGCCGCAAGCGGCGCAAAATCCTGGCCCTTGCCGTCACCGCCCGCGATTAATACGATCCGCTGCGCGAGGCCGTCGAGCGCGGCCACGGTCGCGCCGACGTTGGTACCTTTGCTGTCATCGATATAGTCGACGCCGTCGATCGATCCAATCCACTCGACGCGATGCGGCTCGCCGCGGTACTCGCGCAAGCCGTGCAGCAACGCGGCGAGCGGCAGGCCAATCGACTGTGCCAGCGCAAGCGCGGCCATCGCATTGGTCGCGTTATGCAAGCCGCGAATGCGCAGGGCATCGACAGGCATGAGCCGCTTAAGCGCGATATCGGGCGCGAGCCCACCACTCTTGCGACGGCGATGCATCGCGCGTTGTTCGGATGCGTCGTTGCGCTCATGTGCCTGGACCAGCCATGCGATGCCGCCATCGCGTTGGATACCGTAGTCGCCATCGTTCTGCGGCACGTTGAGTCCAAAGGTCCAATACGGCGCAATGGCATCGCCGGCCGGCACGCATGCCATCACGCGCGCATCATCGCGGTTCAATACGCGCAGCGTACGCAGCCCGAAGATCCGCCCCTTTGCAGCAGCATAGGCGTCCAGTCCGCCATGCCAGTCCAAATGGTCCTGCGTGATGTTGAGGATGACAGCTGCATCAGGTTCGAACGTGTGCGATGTCTCGAGTTGGAAGCTAGACAGCTCCAACACCCAGACGTCAGGCAGCTTCGCCGCGTCGATGGCCTCGGCCAGCTTGTCCAGCATGGCCGGACTGATGTTGCCGGCCACCGCGACGCTCCTGCCGGCCCGCTCGCACAGTAACCCGGTGAGCGCCGTGGTCGTCGTCTTGCCGTTCGTGCCCGTGACCGCCAGCACCTTGGGCTGGTAACCGTCAGTAGCCAGTGCGCGCAACGCCTGCGCAAAGAACTCTAGCTCGCCCCACACGTCAATGCCGCGCTCGCGGGCCGCGCCAATCAGTGCAGCCAGGTCCGCACCAAGCGGCGACAAACCGGGACTGATGGCCACTAACTCGATACCGCCATCGAGCAGCACGGGACTGAACGCACCGCCGACGAATTCCGCGTCGATGCCCAGCGCCGCCCATTGCGACAGGTTCGGCGGCGCGGCGCGGGTATCGGCCACGCGCAAACGACAACCGTGGCGCGCGCACCAGCGCGCCATCGCCAGCCCCGATTCGCCGAGCCCCAGCACGAGCGTCGTCGGGCGTTGCCGTTCTCCGAACTTCTCACCGAACATCGTTTCGTTTCCTCAGTTTCCAGTTACCGTAATTTCAGCGTGGACAGACCAAATAGGCACAGCATCAGCGTGATGATCCAGAAGCGCACTACCACCTGGGTCTCCTTCCATCCGGACAACTCAAAATGGTGGTGCAACGGTGCCATCTTGAAGATGCGCCGGCCCTCACCATAGCGGCGCTTCGTGTAGCGGAACCACGTGACTTGCAACATCACCGAGACAGTCTCGGCGACAAACACGCCGCCCATGATGAACAGCACGATTTCCTGCCGCACGATCACCGCGATCGTGCCCAGCGCGCCACCAAGCGCGAGCGCGCCAACATCCCCCATGAATACCCGCGCGGGGTACGTGTTGTACCAAAGGAACGCGAGTCCCGCGCCGCCCATCGCCGAGCAGAAGATCAGTAACTCACCCGCGCCGGGAATATGCGCAAACAGCAGGTACTTCGAATAGACAGCGCTGCCCATCACATACGCGAACACGCCGAGCGCTGCCCCGACCAGCACGACCGGCATGATCACCAGTCCGTCCAGCCCGTCGGTCAAGTTCACCGCGTTACTCGAGCCGACGATCACGAAATAGGTCAACGCAATGAATCCCCAGACGCCGAGCGGATAGCTGATCGCTTTCAGGAACGGCAGGGCCAGATCAGCACGCGCCGGCAAACCGATTGAGAACCCGCTGCGCACCCACGCCATGAACAGATCGAACACACGCGCGTTATTCGCCTCGGATACCGAGAACGCGAGGTACACGGCGGCGAATAACCCGATCACCGATTGCCAGAAGTACTTTTCGCGCGAGGACATGCCGCGCGGGTCCTTGTAGACGACCTTGCGATAATCGTCGACCCAGCCAATCACGCCGAAACCGAAGGTGACCAGCATCACGATCCAGATGAAGCGATTGGTCAGATCGCTCCACAACAGCGTCGACACGGCAATGCCAATCAGGATCAGCACGCCGCCCATCGTCGGCGTGCCGGACTTGATCAAATGCGTCTGCGGTCCGTCCTTGCGCACGGCCTGCCCCATCTTCAGCGCGGTGAGCTTGTGAATCACCGCGGGGCCGCAGATAAGGCCGATCAACAGCGCGGTGATGGTCGCCATCACCGCACGAAACGTCAGATAGTTGATCACACGCAAATAGCTTGCATCGCTTTGCAGCCATTGCGCCAGCGCCAATAGCATTCGAGGTCCTTTCAATGCGCGCCGGTCCGGGCCGGCGCATCGGTTGCAGTGGGGAGGGTCAGAGCCTGGACCACGCGCTCCATGCGCATGAAACGCGAACCCTTGACCAAGATCGTCGCGCCGGCGGCGCGCTCCGATGCGACGGCGTCCTGGCGGAGCAGCGCGCAAATGAGTGCCTCGGCTGAATCGAAATGATGGGCATGCGGGCCGAACGCGGTGCACGCATCGCGACTCGCATCACCGAGCGCGTACAGTGCATCGAGCCCGCGTTCGCGCGCATAGGCGCCGACTTCGCGATGAAACGCGGGGCCGTTGTCGCCAACTTCTCCCATGTCGCCCATCACCAACACGCGCGGCGCCTGACGCATGGTCAATACGTCGATCGCCGCGCGCATCGAATCCGGATTGGCATTATAGGTATCGTCGATCACCGTTGCGCCGGCCCATGGCATCGCTTGGGCGAGCTTGGCCTGCAACCGTCCATTGACCGGCTCGAAGGTCTCGAGCCCGCGCCGTATCGCGTCCAGTCCGACGCCGGCGGCAAGCGCGGCTGCGGTGGCGGCGAGCGCATTGCGCGCATTGTGCTCGCCGGGCGCGCGCAACGATACCTCGAGTGCGCCGGCGCGCGTCTCGATTCGCAATGCGCCGGTGTCCGTGGTCGTGCCTTGGACCGCCGCGTCGCTATTGGCACCGGGCCGGCGCAGCGCGAAGTCCACGATCCGGTTGTCGGTGGCCGCCACCCGCCAGATGCCGGCATACGGATCGTCGGCGGGAAACACCGCCGTGCCGTCCGGCGGCAGCGCATGGATCACACTCGCATGCTCCAGCGCCACAGCCTCGACTGTCGCCATAAATTCCTGATGCTCGCGCTGGGCGTTGTTCACCAGCGCAATGGTGGGTCCGGCAATCCGGGCTAGCTGTTGCGTTTCGCCAGGACGGTTCATGCCAAGCTCGACGACCGCGAGCCGATGCTGCGGCGCGAGCTGCAACAACGTGAGCGGCATGCCGATGACGTTGTTTAAGTTGCCCTGCGTCGAGAGCCGCTGCGCATGACCGACGGCGGCGGCAAAGATCGACGCGATCATTTCCTTGACCGTAGTCTTGCCGTTACTACCGGTCACCGCGACCAGCGGCAACGCAAACCTGCGACGCCAGCCAGCCGCGAGCGCGCCGAGCGCGGCCCGCGTGTCGGCCACGCGGATCGCCGGCACACGCCAGTCACCGGGGCTGCGCGACACCAATACAGCGGCCACGCCGCGCTGCGCGAGATCCGGCAGGAAATCGTGCGCGTCGAAACGCTCGCCCTTGAGCGCGACGAACAGGCTTGCCGGCCCGCAACTGCGACTGTCGGTCGAGACTTGATCAAAAGCGACCGTATCGTCGCCCAAAACCGTGGCACCGTCGATCAATGCAGCCGCCTCGCGCAGCGTCAACATCGTCATTCAGCTTCTCCGCGAGGTTGCGTGACGCGCGACGCGAGCGCGAGGTGTGCATGATCCTGATCCGAAAACGGCCGCTTCTTACCCATCACTTCCTGTGTTGCCTCATGTCCCTTGCCGGCGATCAGCACGACGTCGGCGGCCGACGCGCCACGCACCGCCTGCAGGATCGCGCCAGCGCGATCCTCGATGGTGCGCACGCGTGCCGGCTCACGCATCGCACTGACGATCTGGCCGATGATTGCCAGCGGCGGCTCGCTACGCGGGTTGTCACTCGTCACGACGACGCTGTCGGCGAGCCGCTCGGCAATCGCCCCCATCAGCGGCCGCTTGGTCGCATCGCGCTCGCCCCCACAGCCGAACACACAGACGAGCTTGCCGCCCCGCTGCGTGGCGATCGGCCGCAGTGCGTCGAGCGTTTTTTCCAATGCGTCCGGCGTATGCGCGTAATCGACGACCACCAGCGGCTCGTCCACTTGCGGCCGCCCGCCGAGCTGCTGCATCCGACCGTTGACCGGTTCCAACCGCGTGATCTGAGACAGCGCCGCATCGAATGGCACGTCGGCGGCCAGTAGCACGCCGAGGACGGCGAGCAAATTGGCGACATTGAACAGGCCGAGCGTGCCCACCTCGAGCTCGGCGTGCCCCCAGTCGGATACCACCGTGAAGGCGGTGCCGGTGGCGGTCGCGCGGATCGCCATCGCATGCAGCGAAGCGTCGCCGCGCGGCCTAGTCGACGCGATGCCGTACGAAATCGTGCGCACCCGCGTGGCCAGATGCCCGATCAGCCTGCGCCCGGCCTCGTCGTCGCGATTGATGACTGCCGCGCGCAAGCCCGGCCAGTCGAACAGCCGCGCTTTGGCGGCCTCGTACGACGCGAGGTCCTTGTGATAGTCGAGATGGTCCTGCGTCAGGTTAGTGAACACCGCGATGTCGAACGCGACGCCATTCACGCGCCCCTGGTGCAGTGCGTGCGAGGACACTTCCATCGATACCGCGCTTGCGCCGTGCGCACGCAGCGCCGCCAGGCTGTGGTGCACCTGCGGCGCGTCGGGGGTCGTGAACCCGGTGGGCGAAAGCTGCCCCGGCAGTCCGGTGCCCAACGTGCCGATGATCGCGCAACGGGTGCCGCTGCCGCTCAACGCGCCCGCGACCCAGTGGCTGGTAGTGGTCTTGCCATTGGTGCCCGTGATGCCGACCATCAGCATGTCGCGACTCGGCTCGCCATACCACGCACTAGCAATGTGGCCCGCAAGCTGATCGAGTTCAGGGACCTGGAGCACCGGTCCGCCGCCCGGGAACTCACCGCCGGCCTGGACCAGCACGGCTGCCGCGCCACGCTGCAACGCATCGGCGATATACGCACGACTGTCTGCGCCGTCCACCGCATACGCGACGAACGCGTCGCCAGCGCGCACCGCGCGGCTGTCCGCCCGCAATTGCGCATGCGGCGCAAGCCGGGCGCGCAGCCACGCGAGCACCTCGGCCCGCGCGCGCTCGATTTGTTCGGGCGTCAGTGGCGAGCGACTCATCGCACGGTCCTCTGCGTCGCGCTCACATTGATGATGGACTTAGCGTCGTCGCTGACCACGAGCTGCTTGACCGGCATGTCGGGCGGCACATTCAGCGAGCGCAGCGTGTCGCCGGCAATTGCCGAGAAGACCGGACCGGAGACCTGTCCGCCGAAGTGACTGCCCGCTGTCGGCTCATCGACCGACACTGCCACCACGATGCGCGGATTCGGCATCGGCGCCATGCCGACGAACGACGCCCGATACTTACCGCGATCGTAGCCGCGTCCCACGTGCTTATATGCGGTGCCGCTCTTGCCGCCGACGCGGTAGCCCGGCACCGCCGCGTCGGGCGATGTACCGCCCGGCTGCGTGACGGATTCCAGCATCGCGCGAACCTGCCGCGCCGTGGTGGCCGAGAACACCTGCGTGCCTTGCGGCTCATCGCCGTTGTTGCCCCTGATCAGCGTGAGCGGAATGATGCGGCCATCATGCGCGATCGCGGTATAGGCCCGACCAAGCTGGAACAGCGACGCGGACAAGCCGTAGCCATACGACATCGTCGCCTGCTCGATGCGACGCCAGCTCTTCCAAGGGCGCAACCGTCCAGCCGCCGCGCCGGGGAAGCCGACCTTCGGCGCCTGGCCTAGTCCGATGCTCGTATACATATTCCACATTTCCTCGGGCCGCAACTGCATCGCAATCTTTGTCGCGCCGATGTTGCTGGACTTCTGAATAACGCCGCCAACGGTCAACACGCCAAAGCCGGCGTCGTCTGTGATCGTCGCGCCATCCAATGTGAAGCGGCCCCCGCCGGTATCGACCAACGTCGTGGGCAACACGCGGTGCAGATCCAGCGCGAGCGATACAGTAAACGGCTTCATGATCGAGCCAGGCTCAAACACGTCGGTCAGCACACGATTGCGCAACTGCTCGCCGGTCAGGTGCGAACGGTTATTCGGGTTGTACGTCGGATAGTTGACCAGCGCGAGCACCTCGCCCGTCTTCACGTCGATGACGATTGCCGCGCCAGCCTTCGCTTTGAACCGGTCGACCGCCGCCTTCAGGTTAGCGTACGCGATGTACTGGATCTTGCTGTCCAGCGACAACGCAATGTCCTGCCCATCGCGTGGCTTGACCCACTCGTCGACATCCTCGACGATGTGCCCGATCCGGTCCTTGATCACGCGGCGGCTGCCCGGCACGCCGGCCAACGCCTTCTGGTCCGCCAGCTCGATGCCTTCCTGCCCCTCGTCCTCGACGTTGGTGAAGCCGATCATGTGCGCGGTGATCTCGCCTTCCGGATAAAAACGCTTGTATTCAGGACGCGCGTAGATGCCGGGGATGTCCAGTGCGGCCACTTTCTGCGCGACATCCAGCGGTACTTGCCGCTTCACGTAGACGAACGTCTTGTCCTGCGACAACTTTGCGCGCAGCGCCTTCTCACCCATCGATAACAGCTTCGAGAGCTCCGCCAGCTTGCCGGCACCCAGATCGTCGGGCACCGATTCGGGAATGGCCCAAATCGCGCGCACTGGCAAGCTGGTGGCCAACACCAGCCCGTTGCGATCTAGAATCTTGCCGCGCGTGGCCGGCAACTCAATGGTGCGCTGGTAGCGGCTTTCGCCCTGCTTTTGATAAAACGCGTTGCCCGGCCCCTGGATCCAGAATGCACGCGCCGCCAGTGCGATGAACGCGACGAACAGCAGAAACACGATGAGCTTGGAGCGCCACATCGGCAAGTGCACCGACAGCACCGGGCTCGATGAGAACGGTACATGACGACGGTGATGAGTTGAGCGCCTCATCGGGCCGCTCCCGCCGTAGTGCCCGGCGACGCGGAGCCAGATGCGCCGGCCCCCGCGTCGCTGGCCGGCGGCGTATCGGCCGGCACGCTCGCCGGGTCAACGCTCAGATACTGGGTACGCCCCGGCACCACCGGCTGCATCTTCAGGTCGGCAGTGGCCATACGCTCGATGCGCGAGGTCTTCGACAATGCGCCTTGCTGGTATTGCAACTGCGCATAGTCCAACTGTAGCTGATGCTCTTGCGACTGAGCGCGCTGAAGATCGATGAACACCTCGCGCTGCCGGTTCGTCGCGTTGACGACCGACAGCGCGCAGCCCAACACAACGAGGAGCAGGAAAATGTTGAGCCGGCTCATGCAAGCACCCGCTCGGCGATGCGCATCACGGCGGAGCGGGCACGCGGGTTGGCCGCCACTTCCGCTTCGCCAGCAAAGATACGCCCAAGAATGCGCAACGGCGGACTGGGCAAGTCCGCCGCGCGAATCGGCAGGCGCCGGTCTACGGCCGGCGCGCGCGCGTGCGATTGAAAAAATCGCTTGACGATGCGGTCTTCTAGCGAATGAAAGCTGATGACCACCAACCGGCCTCCCTGCTCCAACGACTCCAATGCAGTTTCAAGAACTACCGGCAACTCCGCAAGCTCTTGATTGATGTGAATCCGTATAGCTTGAAAGGTGCGAGTGGCCGGGTCCTGGCCCTTCTCGCGGGTCTTGACGGCGCGAGCCACGATCTCGGCAAGCTCGCGTGTGCGCACGATAGGCCCAAGACGCCCGGATTCTGCCCGGCGAGCAACAATCGCCTTTGCAATCTGAACAGCAAACCGTTCTTCCCCATAATCCCGTATCACCTCTATCAATTCCCGCTCGTCCACATGCGCGAGCCATTGTGCGGCGGACTCGCCGCGCGTCGGATCCATGCGCATATCCAGTGGGCCATCGTGGCGAAAGCTAAAACCTCGCGCCGGATCGTCGATTTGCGGCGACGACACGCCCAGATCCAGCAATACGCCCGATACGCGCACACCGCCACGCGCAGCCAGCACGTCGCGCAGTTGCGCGAAGCTGCCATGCACAACATTCAGCCGTGGATCGGCGATCCCGCGCGCCACCTCGATCGCCTGTGGGTCTTTGTCGAACGCAATTAATCGGGCGGCAGGCGCAAGCCGCGCGAGCACCGCGCGACTGTGACCGCCCCGGCCAAATGTGCCATCGACATAGATTCCATCGGCGCGCGTGATCAGCGCATCGACCGCTTCGTCCAGCAGCACCGTGCGATGCTGTCCCGGCTTTTCCATCGCGGATGCCATTCGATGCTCCGCAATCAGAAAGTAAAGTTTTTCAGTGCGTCGGGCATGCCTTGCGCCATCGCGGCCTGCTCCTTCGCGGCATACGTTTGCGCATCCCACAACTCGAAGTGGCTGCCCATGCCGAGCAACATCACTTCACGCTCCAGGTTTGCAGCGGTGCGCAATTCGGGCGAGACGAGCACCCGGCCCGCCGAATCCATCTCGACGTCCGACGCATTACCGAGGAAGATCCGTCGCCACCAGTGCGCATCCATCGGCAACGCGGCAATCTTGTTACGGAACGCCTCCCACTCGGGCTGTGGAAACAGCAACAGGCAGCCGTCCGGGTGCTTGGTGATGGTTACCCGGCCCTGCGCCTGTCCTAACAGCACTTGCCGATAACGCGAGGGCACCGACATCCGGCCCTTCGCATCCAGCGTTAGCGCCGACGCCCCCTGAAACACGTGCCATCTCCCTGTCACCGGCATGCGCCGCGCATGCCCTCCGAACCCACATCATCGCCCTAGCCGTGTGGATAGCACACAAAAATACACTTTTTCACACTGGCCCCCACTTTAGAGGAACGCCCGGCAGGGGTCAAGGGCGCAACTGCGGTTGTTCACGCGAATTCATTTGATAGAACAAAGACTTAGCGCGCCCCGTTAAAGCGGGTTCCAATAAGGATTTTTCAACCAAATGAAGGGATTGTCTGCGCTTTTAAAAGTAATACGTGAGGATTCGGCAATTTTTTCGCTGCACTGCGGGATTCGCGGGTCGGCAGAGGGTCATTTTTGCGACACGATAGCGGCGCCACGCCGGGTCGGGCGAGTTGACCCGGTAGCCCGCAGCGCCGACGCGATCGGATCGCCGGCAGTCGCACCGTGTCAACCCGATCGGCATTGGAGAGGCGACGCCTGCGGCTGGTCCCACGCCTAGCAGACCGAGGTAGCGCTTGCGATGGTGCTAGATATAGTACGCAGTACGGGTCATCACGCGCGCGGCCATGCGCATCAGTGCGGTCACCGGGGCGGCAAGCTCCACGCCGCCGGCGTCCGACGCGGCGCGCGCATGCGCCATCTCATCCGTGCGCATCTGCATGACAATCGCGCGTGACGCGTGGTCGCCCGCCGGCAGCCGGTCCAGATGGCCATCCAGATGCTGCTCAACCTGGCGCTCCGTTTCAGCCATGAAGCCAAGACTGACGCGATCGCCAAACCGGCCGGCGACAAAGCCGATGGCAAGCGAGCCAGCGTACCACAGCGGATTGAGCAAGCTCGGCCGCGAGTCCAGTTCGCGCAACCGATGCGCGGTCCACGCCAAGTGGTCCTCCTCCTCGCGCGCAGCCCGCTCGAACGCTTGCTTCAGCCGCTCGGAGCGGGTTGCCAGCTTCTGCGCCTGATACAGCGCCTGCGCGCACACTTCGCCCACATGGTTCACCCGCATCAGCGCCGCCGCATGACTTTGCTCGGCCACCGTCATTTCACTGTCGTCGGCCACTACATCGGGCTGCGGCACCGGCCGGCTCATTCTGGCTACCCCTGTGATTGAGCGCAAGCCACGGTCAAACTCCCCGATCAACTCGTCGAGCAACATTTCAATACTCCTTTATCCATACGTCACCACCACTGGACGCGATACCCGGCACCACTTGCACGCACCGACACCCGGCAACCGTCGTGCAACGGTTTGCGCGGGCATGCCTTAACCGATTTCGCCATCGCATCAATCACAAGTCATTGACGTAGAGGCATTTTTTTATGACATGGCTGATCAGCGATGGCTTTTGGCCGGCTGTTGCGTAAAAGTGACAAAGGATGTGTAAAACCCGGACAAAACTGGGCTTTTCCTTGGTCGATACGGACCCTTTTGCTACATTAGGGTCCAACTTCTCGTGAAGTTACAAAGCAAGGAAATTATCACACTGACTTTGCCTATAAGTCAGACAATCTCTGGAGATCATTTCGATGAAAAAGTCGCTTCTCGCTCTCGCGGCATTGGGCGCTTTCTCAGGTGTTGCCCATGCGCAAAGCAGCGTGACTCTGTACGGTATCATTGACGAAGGCGTGAATTACACGAGCAACAGCGGCGGCCACACGCTGTGGAACCTGTCCAGCGGTGTGATGCAAGGCAGCCGTTGGGGCCTGCGTGGCACCGAAGACCTGGGCGGTGGCTTGACGGCGATCTTCACGTTGGAAAACGGTTTTGACGTCAACACCGGCAAGTCTGGCCAAGGCGGCCTCGAGTTCGGCCGTCAAGCGTTCGTCGGCTTGTCGTCGAGCGGCTTCGGTACGGTCACGCTGGGTCGTCAATACGACTCCGTGGTCGACTACGTCGGCCCGCTGGAAGCCGGTGACCAATGGGGTGGCTACATCGCCGCTCACCCGGGCGACCTGGACAATTTTAACAACGCCTATCGCATCAACAACTCGATCAAGTACACGAGCCCAAACTTCGCGGGCTTGACTTTCGGCGGCTTGTACAGCTTGGGCGGCGTGGCTGGCGACTTCTCACGCAACCAAGCGTTCTCGCTGGGCGCCGGCTACACGAACGGCCCGTTGGTGCTGGGCGTCGGCTACTTGAACGTGCGTAACCCGAACGTCAGCTTCTTTGGCAACAGCACGTCGGGCACGATCAACGCTGGCGTATC
The DNA here is from genome assembly GCF_021733735.1 of Mycetohabitans sp. B2. NCBI lineage: Bacteria > Pseudomonadati > Pseudomonadota > Betaproteobacteria > Burkholderiales > Burkholderiaceae > Mycetohabitans > Mycetohabitans sp. B2. The sequence goes on along the minus strand of NZ_JAHKSP010000005.1, from coordinate 6,786 downwards.
GAACGTAACTTCGTCGGTCTACGGCGGCTACGGCTCGGCCCACACGTACCAAGTGATCGGTGCGGGCGGCGCGTACACGTTCGGTCCGGCAACGGTCGGTATTACGTACTCGAACACGAAGTTCTACAACTTGGGCAGCACGTACGCATCGGCTTTCGCCGGCAGCACTGCGACGTTCAACAACGCCGAAATCAACTTCAAGTATCAGTTGACCCCCGCGTTGGTGCTCGGCGCAGCGTATGACTTCACGAAGGGCAGCTCGGTTAACGGCCAGTCCGGTGCGAAGTACCATCAAGGCGCGCTGGGCGCGGACTACTTCCTGTCCAAGCGTACTGACGTGTACCTGATCGGTGTCTACCAGCACGCGTCGGGCAATACGGTGTCGACTTCGTCGAGCGGCGTGGATTCGGTTGTTGCAGCCACCGCCAACATCAGTGGCCTGTCACCGTCGACGACGAACAACCAAGCCACGGTTCGCGTCGGCATCCGCCATAAATTCTAATAACACACTTTGCAACAGTTGTAGCCTTTAAAAAGGCGCCTTCGGGCGCCTTTTTTAATGCGCTGCCACGCTGATATCACGGCAGGTTCGACGTAGCAACTAGCTCAGCGTCCCGGCGAGATCAACGTCAGGGCAAGCTCGATGTTGAGGCGCGTCGCGCAGCTCGCGCCGCAGGATCTTGCCGACGTTCGTCTTCGGCAGTTCAGCCCTAAACTCGACCGCTTTCGGACGCTTATAGCCAGCCAGGCGCGCCCTACAAAACTCGATAACAGCCTGCTCGGTGAGCGCCGGGTCTTTCTTCACGATGAACAGCTTCACCGCCTCGCCGGAATGCGGATTGGCCACGCCCACCGCGGCGACCTCATAGACACCCGGCATCTTCGCGACCACGTCCTCGACCTCGTTCGGATAAACATTGAAGCCCGACACCAGGATCATGTCCTTCTTGCGGTCGACGATTTTCACGTAACCACATTCATCGATCACGCCGACGTCGCCGGACTTGAAGAAACCATCCGCCGTCGTCGCGTTGGCCGTCTCATCTGGGCGGTTCCAGTAACCGGCCATGACCTGCGGGCCGCGAATGCAGATCTCGCCGGGCTGCCCCAGCGGCAACTCGTTACCCTCGTCATCGCGGATCGACACTTCGGTGGACGGCAACGGCAAGCCGATCGTGCCTGTATACTCGGTGCAGGTCGCCGGGTTGCACGTCACGCACGGTGACGTCTCGGACAAACCATAGCCTTCGATGATCGGCACGCCGGTCATTTCGTACCACCGCTTCGCCACCGCCTCCTGCACGGCCATCCCCCCGGCGTTAGCCACCACCAGTTTCGAAAAGTCTAGCTTGCCGAAGTCGGGATGATTGAGCAGCGCGTTGTACAGCGTATTGACCGCGGGGAACATACTGACCGCGTACCCCTTCAGTTGCTTGATCGTACCGGTAATATCGCGCGGGTTTGGAATTAATACCCCGAGCCCGCCGGTACGAATCGTCAGCAGTGCGCAAACGGTCAACGCATAGATGTGATACAACGGAAGCGCGATCACCGTAGTAAATTGCGTGAATTCTGCATGCGCGCTACGCGCCGGATTGAGCCAAACTTCCGATTGCAGTACGTTCGCAACGATGTTCCGGTGCAGCAGCATCGCCCCCTTCGCAATACCCGTCGTACCTCCGGTATATTGCAGGAAGGCAACATCATCCGGTCCTTGCCGCACGGGGCGGAACGTGCTTCGCTTGCCCTGCGCGAGCGCATCGTTAAAGCGCACCGAGCCCGGCAGCGACCAGGCCGGCACCCTCTTTTTCACGTGCCGCACGACCCAATTGACCAGGCAGCCCTTCACGCCCATCAAGTCGCCCAACGCGGCCACGATAACGTGCTTGACGTCGGTGTTCGACACGACCGCCTGCAGCGTCGTTGCAAAATTCTCGAGTAGGATGATTGCCTGTGCGCCACTGTCGCGTAACTGGTGTTCAAGCTCGCGCGGCGTGTATAGCGGATTGACGTTGACCATGACATATCCGGCCCGCAATACGGCCGCGATCGCAACGGGATACTGCAGCACGTTCGGCATCATCACTGCGACGCGAGCGCCCTTGACCAGACCCTTGCATTGCAAATAGGCGGCCAATGCCCGCGACAGCCGATCCAGTTCTCCATAGGTCAACACCTGCCCCATGCAGGCAAACGCCGGCCGCTCAGCAAATTTGACGAAGCTCTCCTCGAGCAGTAGCGTCACCGACGCATAGATCGACGGATCGATATCCGCTGGCACGCCGGCGGGATATGATTTAAGCCAGATGCGTTCCATGCGGCACCTCCTCCGATTGATTTCGAATGATCGTGCTAAGAATGGCATGCTAGCCGCAACGGCGTCCCCGGACAATCGCTTTAGACGACCTCTTCAATTAGAGTTTTTTAGGCGACGAACCGCGTGGCAAGGTGCGTTGCATAGTCTGCTTAAACGTGCGAATGCCTCTACTGAACCATTCGCGCTGGGTTTATGCCGTTTCAAATGACCGGGTGCCTATACACGAATATTGCCTTACATCCGGTTCTGCAGCGTCATTGCCGCATTGCAAAATCGCAGACGGCTAAGGCGGACCTATCACCATTGAAAGCCTCCCGATACAGCGGCGCCAAAATAACCGCGACCGTTCGCGTTTGCGGCCAGCTTGAAAACCCAACGATTATTCGGTGTGATGTGCGATATGCCAAGCGCAGCGCCATACTGGCCGCGGTACGTCGCACCCGCAAACGTCGCCAGACTCTTTCCGGGCAACGTCGGTTGTGGCAATCCCGCCACTGCCATTGCCGCTGCAATGCCTGCTGACGCGTCGCGATCGACACGCGCGACGGCTTCGTCCAACTGAGCTTTGTTGACTGCATCGGTCGGTGCAGTGCCGCGTGCGACATGCGTGATCTTGCGCTCGTGGCCAGGCGTGCCGACCGATACGTGGGCTTCGTCCACGCTAATACCAAGTTGCTCGTTCATGACCGACGGCAGCTCTGCCGCGATCGCCTTGCGCAGCCACCCATGACGCATGTCTTGCTCGGGAGCGGCGTCACGTGGCGTAGCGGCCGCCATACTTGGACCGGGCCGTGTCAAGGACGTCATTTCTGTCGGCTCAGAGTTTTGTTCTTGATCGGTTTGCCCTCTACTCGGAACATTTGAGGAACTGCTAGCAACCGGTTCGGGGATGTTCTCACCTACTTGAGCCGGCTTTTCCTTACCCGTCTTCGACATTAAATCGGCTTGACCGACCGAAAGCGGATCTACACCGGCATTCCCTTCCAAGTTGTCGGCATTCCTTTGGTCAGCATACGCAGCCAAAGCATTCGTACCATCCGATTTCTCCGGATTCGTGAGTGCGGCCCGTGCCGGCGACGTTTGTTCAGTCGGACGCGGGCGTCCATCGCCGTCCAGGATAGCCGTTGTTAGTGTCATCACAGCCGATTTCATGCCGCTTGGCTTTTGCTCCACGGCAGAAGGCAGGTCAGAGTTGAGGGACCGATTCGCGCCTGCACTCTCGGTCGGTGGCAACGGCAGTGTGCGCTCGCGCTCGTCTGCCATCATGCTATTGATAGTGCTCGTAGTTGACGCGCTACCTCGGCGCGATGCCGAGTGTGCCGCCGACATGGTAGCGCTCGCATTGTAGCCGGTGGCCCATTCCTGTTGAACCGACGCTTCACTCACCTGCAAAGCCGGCGCTTCGTTCACTTGCGCAACCTTCATCTCCTTAGACGGGGCTGGGCCGCTTTGCCAGATACCATGCTCCAAGCCTGCCGCATCCAAGCCGCCCAATCCGAGTCGGTCTTCACTGCTGGATCGCACCCGCTTAGCCACCTGAGGCTGCGACAACACTGCCGATTTGGATCTTCCCCTGTTGCCCGGCGCAGCGTCTAGCACCTTGTCAGCCACTGTCGTCTGCTGCAAGGTAGGGGAGGCTTCCAGTGTCTGGGGCGGGAGCTGATTGCTGCTCTCGCCAGCGGACTGTGTTGACCTACCGTCGATACTGGTGCCAGCATCGCTCGCAGTCGATGCGCTACCTCGGCGCGATGCCGGGTGTTCCACCGATATGGTGGCGCTTGCATCGTAGCCGGTGGCCCATTCCTGTTGAGCCGACGTTTCACTCACCTGCGAAGCCGGCGCTTCGCTCACCTGCGCAACCTTCATCTCCTTAGATGGGGCTGGGCCGCTTTGCCAGATACCATGCTCCAAGCCTGCCGCATCCAAGCCGCCCAATCCGAGTCGGTCTTCACTGCTGGATCGCACCCGCTTAGCCACCTGAGGCTGCGACAACATTGCCGATTTGGATCTTCCCCTGTTGCCCGGCGCAGCGTCTAGCACTTTGTCAGCCACTGTCGTCTGCTGCAAGGTAGGGGACGCGTTGGCCTCCAGTGTCTGAGCCAAGAGCTGATTGCTGCTCTCGCCAGCAGACTGTGTTGACCTACCGTCGATACTGGTGCCAGCATCGCTCGCAGTCGATGCGCTACCTCGGCGCGATGCCGGGTGTTCCACCGATATGGTGGCGCTTGCATCGTAGCCGGTGGCCCATTCCTGTTGAGCCGGCGCTTCGCTCACTTGCGTCACCTTCATCTCTTTAAATGGGGCCGGGCCGCTTTGCCAGATACCATGCTCCAAGCCTGCCGCATCCAAGCCGCCCAATCCGAGTCGGTCTTCACTGCTGGATCGCACCCGCTTAGCCACCTGAGGCTGCGACAACACTGCCGATTTGGATCTTCCCCTGTTGCCCGGCGCAGCGTCTAGCACCTTGTCAGCCACTGTCGTCTGCTGCAAGGTAGGGGACGCGTTGGCCCCCAGTGTCTGGATCGGGAGCTGATTGCTACTCTCGCCAGCAGACTGTGTTGACCTACCGTCGATACTGGTGCCGGCATCGCTCGTAGTCGATGCGCTACTTCGGCGCGATGCCGAGTGTGTCGCCGAGATTCTGGCGCTCGCATTATGACCGGTTTGCCGCACCTGTTGGACCGGCGGTTTACTCGGCTCACCCGCCTGCGCAACCTTCATCTCCGTTGACGGGGCTGAGTCACTTTGCCATTCGTCGTCGTACTTATCCACATCATACGGTTTCACACCATCAGATTCAGTCAACGTCCCCTGTTCTTTGCTTCTTGAGTTCGACGGGATGACCATAGCCGTGTCAGTCCTTGTCCCATTCTCGGGGATGGACCCACTGGTTCCCAGGATCGACGTGTGCGTATTGCCACCTGCGTCACGCAATACAACAGCCTCGCTACCCACCACGTTGCTATCTATGCCAGAGTCAGCAGTCGGCGTGGTAGCGGTCACACTTGTAACGGTCTGTCCTGGTGGGATAGGCAGCAAGATGGGAAATGTGGTTTCGGGAGGAACGGCGACAGTACTTTCGTATGTCAATGCCGCGCCGGTCGGCGGTACATTGGAAAACACAGACTGAGGCCAAGCCGGTTCGGGCGACCTAATCTGTTGTAAGCCATCCCAATCCCCGTCACCGCCATCGGGCGAGGGCGAAAGAACGAACAGCGGCGTATCAACTTGCAAACGGCGTTGTTCCAGCCCTGGCGATAATACTGGTAGCGACTGAGACCTCTGGCGCGTCCGGTTAGCTCCCTTGCCAGGTACCAGCGCAATGCCGCTGTCGGTAGTAGCCTTTCCCGTAATGTCACCGAACTGTGGTTGTTTAAGCGATGGGCGCAATCTCCCCGTGTCAATTTGATCAGCGGTGCCCTTCTGCGAATCGCCGGACTTCCCACTGCCTTTTTGGGGAGCTATGACAAATAGTGATTCATCGGCCTGTCGGATTCTTTTCGAAAAACGGTCTGCCTCGCTTGGCGAAGACTCACTTGGCAAAAATATTGGGACCGAATGGGACCGCTCGCGCATCCGTTTTTTTCTTTGTACACCAACCTCCATTGGTGTTTCAGGCGTCACGTCCAGTTGCTGTTTCCACTTCCCTTTTGAAACCAGCGTATTTTCCGTATCGGACACGGGCGTGGACGGCTTCACATCTAATCGCGATTCCCGCACCTTGGGCTGCCTCGAACCCTGATCGTGTGATGCGGTTTCGTCTATCAGCATATCGTGCGTATTGGTCGGCGGCACACCAGAAACCGCAGACTGAGCCCAGGCCGGCTCGTGCAACCTAATCTGTTGCAAGCTATTCCAATCCCCGTCACCGCCATCGGGCGAGGGCGAAAGAATGAACAGCGGCGTATCAACTTGCAAACGGCGTTGTTCCTGCTCTGGCGATAATGCTGATAGCGACCGAGATCTCTGGCGTATCCGGTTAGCTCCTTGCACGCTAGGTAACGACGCAATACTGCCGTCGGTATAGCCTTTTCCCGTAACCGGTGGGTGCAATCTCCCCGTGTCGATTTGATTAGCCGTGTCCTTCTGCGAGTCGCCGGACTCCCCCCTGTCTTTTTGGGGAGCTATGACAAATAGTGATTCATCGGCCTGTCGGATTCTTTTCGAAAAACGGTCTACCTCGCTTGGTGAAGACTCACTTGGCAAAAATATTGGGACCGAATGGGACCGCTCGCGCATCCGTTTTTCTCTTCGTACGCCAACCTCCGTTGGTTTTCCATCCGTCACGTCCGGACGCTGTTTCCGCTTCGGAGCCAGCTTATCTTGCATATCGGACGGTTTCACATCCCAACGCGATGTTTCCCGCACCTTAGACGGGATCGCCCCCTTACCATGCGGCGCGCCTTCATCTACCGACATATCATCTTGCATACCGGGCGGCTTTACATCCCAGCGCGAGGCTCTCCGTG